>CALULJ010000036.1 GCA_944321445.1 uncultured Collinsella sp. | reverse complement strand
CACCAGTCCGCCGTGATACCCGTCCGACGCCATGACTTCAATTGTCTTGCGATACATCTTCTTCTCGCCGCGCGTGGGCCCGACGATCTTGATGGTTCCCTCAGCGCTCGCGGTGCCCAGCATGCGAATGTTGAGCTTGCTTGCAATGGACCCCGCAAGGCGCGGCATGCGGCCGTTCTTGACCAGGTTATCGAAGCTGCTGAGCGAGAACACGACCGTGGACGCAGCATCGAGCTTCTCGAGATACGCAACGACATCGTCAAAACTCGGATTAGTAGTTAGGTACCTATCTAATAGTTCGACGATAAGCTCCATCTTGCCGCCCGTGGCGCGCGAATTCAGGATGAAGATATTCTTACCGGTCATGATGCCGGCGTGGTCGCGCATAAACTCGTCGAGCACCATCGTGCGCGCGGTGTTTGCGGCCTCATAGCTGCCAGATAGGTTCGCAGAGATGGTGATGGCGATGACGTTATCGGCACGGCGGAACTCCTCTGCCCATACGCCGACACTGGGGCACGAGCTCGAGGAAGCCTGGCTTTCCTGGGCAACCGTGCGATTCAGCTCAGCTACATCGAGGTTCGCGTCATCGATGAACTCCTCCCCTCCCACGTGGATGGTGAGAGGAACCGACACGAACGTGGTATCGGGAGCCTGTGGTTTCCATGAGCGAAGATTGCAGCTGGAATCAGCAACGATGGCCCACGACATGAGTGATCCTTTCGACCGGAGGCGATGCACCACAAGTATAGCCGACTCGGTCCATCATGGTATTAAAAACCATCTATCATCGTATTTGAAGCTAGAAATAATCGGTGAGTGCGGTATCCTTAACAGCAAGCCCTACATTTGTGCAGGCAGCGACAGTACGGGAGCGCCGCATATGGAACAGCATGTTCAGATCATCCCCATGGCGGATTCATCCAAGCACATCACGACGGACGACCTGCGTCCCACCGCCCTGCCTGATGCATTCTTGAATTCTGATGTTGCGCACGCTGCGATGCGCTTCGAGATGCCGTCCTACGATGACCTGCCTGCTGTGGAGCTCTATCGCGATCAGGTGATCTCGTTTATCGACCATGTGCTCGAGCCTCTGGCGGCGTGTGCCGATGGTCCCTGGCTGACTCCGTCTATGGTCAACAACTACGTCAAACAGCGTCTGGTCGCCCCTCCGGTCAAGAAGCTCTACGGTCGCGAACAGGTTGCGCGCCTGCTTGTCATCTGCATCTTCAAGCAGTTTCTTTCCATGGATGCCATCAAGCGAATGTTTGTCATTCAAAACATGACGTACCCCGTTGAGGTCGCATACAACTACGTGGCAAAGGAATTGAACTTCGCCATCGAGGACAACTTCATGATGGTGGACGGTCGTCGCCACGTTGATACCGCGCACAAGACGACGCGCGAGTCGCTGCTCGTACGCAGCGCGACGGAGGCGTTCGCAGCCAAGGCGTTTCTTATGAGCTATCTGGTTTTGACAGGGTACGAATCGCTGTAGCGCCCCAGCCTAGCAATAGCAAAATAGCCGCGGTTCCTTGTGCATGACAAGGAACCGCGGCTTTGTCGTCCATATCGAATGCGGGCTAGGCGGTGATGAGGCTGAACACGTCGTGCTCCCCTGCCGGGGCCAGCACCTCGCGCGGCTTCAGGAACGAAAGCTCGAGGATGCAGCCGAAGCCAATAAGCTCCGCCCCCATCGATTCGACGATCTTGGCGACAGCCTGGACGGTACCGCCCGTAGCGATGAGGTCATCGAGGATGACGACCTTGTCGCCCGGCTCGATTGCGTCCTTGTGAATCTCGAGGGTATCGGTGCCGTACTCAAGGTCGTAGGTGACCGACACGGTCTCGCGCGGAAGTTTGCCGGGCTTGCGCGCGGGGATAAAGCCCACGCCCAGTCGGTTGGCAACGGGCGTGCCGACCATAAACCCGCGGGCCTCGGGGGCAACGATCTTGGTGACGCCGGAATCCTTGTAATGGTCGGCGAGCGCCTCGACGACCGCGTGCAGGGCCTCCGCATCGGAGAACAGCGGCGTGATGTCCTTGAACACGACGCCAGGCTGGGGGTAATCGGAAATATCGATGATGTGCGAAGCGAAATCGAACGAAGCCATGCGAAATCCTTACTTGGACGTATTCTTGCGCTGTGCGGTTCGGGTGCGCGCAGTTTGCGGTTTAGGAAGCGGAGCAGGCTTTTGGGCGTCTGCAGCTGTCGAGGCAGACGATTGCTTGGCGGCCTCGGCGCGCGAGATCTGATCGTCGATGGAGTCAAGATCAGCATCTTCCACAACGGCATTCAGCGACTCGAACACGCGGTTCTTCAGCAAGGCGGTGTGCACGCCATCGGTGAGGTCATGCAGCTTGTTGAATGCACGCTCGAGCTTCTTGTTTCGCTCGTCATCGGAATCGTCCGAGCTGATCATCGAGATGAGCACCTGCTCGAACATCGAGGACTCGCGGTTGGCGGAGGCGACGTACTGACGCAGGTTGCGCGGCTCGATGTGGAACCGGTTGAGCTCGGCGCACAGGCGGATGATCTTGAAATCGCGCCCGTCGACAAGCTCGCGGTTCTGCGGGCTGCGGATGATGCGGATGAGGTCGTTGTCTGCCAGCGCACGGATAAACGAGATCTCGACACCCAGAAGATCCGGAATGTCCTCGATGGGATGGAGCTTCTGCTGCGTCTCGCGGGGCTCGGACTTCATGGGAAGGTCGGACAGCAGGCCGACCTCGTACGCAAGCGTCGAAAGGTCGGTTGCGCTGTCGAGCTTCTGCTTGATGACGTTCAGCGGCATATAGCGCGTCTTCTGCAGGTGCAAAATCACCTCGAGGCGATCGACATCCTCCTTGGAGTACTGTCGATAGCCCTTCGGCGTGCGGTGCGGCGTGATGAGTCCCTCGTCCTCCAAGAAGCGGATCTTGGAGTTCGAGAGATCCGGATATGCGCCGCGCAGATAGTTGACGACCTGACCGATGCTGAGGTAACTGCGCTCAGCCAACGCTATTCACCGGTTTCGATGCGCTCCGCCTGGCTCTCGTGGTAAACCAGCGTGAACGTGCCGATTTGAATCGAGGAGCCGTCGTGCAGCGGTGCGGAGTTGACGATTGCGCCGTCGACCCACGTACCGTTGAGCGACCCCAGGTCTTCGACGAGCACGCCGGCAGCGTTGCGGATGACCTTGGCATGCGCGCGCGAGACGGTCATGTCGTTCAGGAAGATGCCATTCGCCGGATCGCGACCGATGGTGGTCTCGTCGCTGTCGAGCTCAAAGGTGTTACCCGTCTGGGGGCCCTTGATGATGGTCAGGACCGGCGTCGAGTTCTTGACGTTCTTCATAAGATCGGGAACGGTGGCATCATCGACCGGCATACGGAAGACGCAGGTGGAATCTCCCGGCTGCTGGTCGACGCCGGAAGCAGTACGGAAGTTATCGAACATGTGCTCTCCCCACGTCGTGAAATACTAATTGCTTAAAGACAGAACCTATTCTACCCTACCGGACCCCGCGGTGGCCCCAGAGCCCGCCATCTCATCGGAGTCATCGATTTCAGGGTTTAGGAAATCGACGTCCTCATCCTCCGGGTGGGTTTGGGCACGCCGAATAGCGAGCGTTCCCTTTATCGTGTAGACCACGGCGGTGATAAGGGAGAACACGACGCCCAGGTACACGAAGAAGATGCCCAGTGGCGCCTCGTGTCCGTTGAGTCCCGGGAATGCCGCAGCGGAAGATCCTAAAAGGTTCGGGCCCTCTACAACGGGAAGTCCAAGCAGCATGAGCGTAAAGCCCGACATGAGCAGCGCAGTGGCGATCTTGCCTGTGTAGACGACGTCGATGGGGCGCTTGTGGAAGCGGTGCACGATCATGTTGCCGCAGGCAAGGTAAGCATCGCGGCCGATGATGACGACGCACACCCAAAGAGGCAGCTCGCCGCGGCCTACGAGGCCGAGAACGCCCGTGAACAGCAGCGCGCGGTCGACGACCGGGTCCATCATCTTGCCGAGCCAGCTCACGGTTTTGGTCATGCGGGCGATCTGGCCGTCCATCCAGTCCGTAGAGGCCGCTATGGCGTAGATGATGAGCGCGATATAGCGATTCTCGTTGGTGATAAACAGGTAGAGGAACACGAACGTGAGAATGAGGCGCGTGAACGTGATGACGTTCGAGATCGTGAAGATCTTATTCGAAGGATAATCGGACGTTCCGATAAGCTCCTTCTTGATCTTTCTCTTGAGGCTCACGATTCTCCCCCACCGTCTGCTGGAAAACACTAGAGGAATGATACCCGATTGGCCTAGACCTATCCGGGATTCATAAAAGAAAAAGGCCAACCTGATGAGGTTGACCTTGAAGCTTCTGGTCGGGACGACTGGGTTCGAAGAATAAGGTAAACCATGATGAGAAGAAAGAGAGCTTCCCCTGAGCGGTAGTTGCCTTACTAAATCCTGACAAGAGCATTACCGTATCCTCATGTCACAGGGGCATCCGGGTCAATGAGCGCATGATAGCCTAAAGCTGGGCAAACGCCCGCAGGCGCAACCGAAAAGGAGGAGACAAGATCATGCGCATCAAAGACAAGGCACGCCTCGCTATCGCCGTCGGCCTCGCCAGCGCGACCGTTGCCGCCACCGCTCTTGCACCCGCAACGGCTTTCGCAGATTACAAGGGCTACCACGATGTTCCCGCCAACCATTGGGCAGTCACGGGTGGCGTCATCGATTGGGCAGAGTACAACGGCATCATTAACGGTTTTCCCGATGGTTCTTGGGGAGCCGATATGACGGTCAACCGCGCCCAGGCGGCAGCTATTCTCTACAACCTCGCCGGGCAACCTAAAGTGACCGGATTACCGCAGTTCGACGATGCGGCGTCGCTCGGATGGGCGACGACTGCAGCGACATGGGCCCAACAGCAGGGAATCTTCACCGGCACCGTGCATGCAGACGGCAGCGTCACCTTCGATCCCTGGAATCCATTGACCCGTGAGCAGTCGGCGAAGATTCTATGTGTCATCGCTGGCGGCCAGGCTGGAAATCCGTCTGCGCTCTCACGTTTCCCCGATGACGACAGCGTGTCCGATTGGGCGCGTGGCGTTGTAGCCTGGGCGGTGGAAAACGGCGTCATAGGAAACGGCGGCTATCTGGGCGGAAACCTCTCTTGTACTCGTGCTGAGTTCGCCTCTATGACCAGGACTACCGACAACCGCTTCCTCCATTACGCAATCGACGATTGGGATGATGACGGCCTCTGGGGCGACGACGATGACGATGACCGGTGGGACGACGACTGGGATGACCGGTACGACGACGATGACGACGATGACGACTGGGACGACGACCGGTACGACGACGATGACGACGACTGGGATGACGACGACCGGTACGACGACGATGACGATAACGACGATGACGACCGGTGGGACGACGATCGGTATGACGATGACGACGATGACGATGACGACGACGACGATGACGATGACCGGTACGACGACGATGACTGGGACGATCGGTGGGACGACTAGCGTCAAAAATGCCCTTCTGTATTGTTCGGTGTCGCAACGATGATGCGCCTTCGCACATTTTTTGAAATAACGCTTGCATCTGAGCGCTGAGGTGGGTATAGTATCCCTTGCTGTCAGCGAGACAGTGCATCGCTTCGGGACGTGGCGCAGCTTGGTAGCGCACTTGACTGGGGGTCAAGGGGTCGCTGGTTCGAATCCAGTCGTCCCGACCAGAAGCCTCAAGGCCAACCTACGGGTTGGCCTTTTTTATTCAAATGACCAGTAATAAAGATACAGAAAGCCGACAGCGGGTATCTCCATGTGGATTAACCGCTGCCGGCTGAGTTTCGGCATGTAAAGAATGGCGCTATCGTGCGCGTCTGACGTCGGCGAGGGCCTTTGCGCGGGAGAGAATCTCACCGGCGAGGTCGGTCTTAGCCATGCAGGGAAGCTCTTCTGCCCCGTCGGCGGTGACCCACCACGCCTTGTCCGTATCGGAACCGAAGCCGGAATCGGCGCGGCTCACGTCGTTGGCAACGATGGCGTCGCAGCCCTTGCGTCCAAGCTTGTCCTGTGCATAGGCAACGACGTTCGAGGTCTCGGCGGCAAAGCCGACGACGACGCGGTCCTGCTTCTTCGCGGCAAGCGTGGCCAGGATGTCCTCGGTTTCGGTGAGCTCGACGACGTCGAGGCGTTCCTCGGTCTTCTTGAGCTTGTGGTCGGCAGGGCGCACGGGTGTGTAGTCCGCAACGGCAGCCGCGCAGATGGCGATGGTGGCATCGGCGAAGGCATGTGAGGTGACCTCGAGCATCTCGGCGGCTGTGGTGACGCGTACGCATGCGATGCCTGCAGGGGGCTCAACCGAAGCCGGTCCCAGCACGAGCGTCACGCGGGCTCCGGAGCGCTGGGCGGCTCGCGCGAGCGCGATTCCCATCTTGCCGCTCGACCGGTTGCCGATGAAGCGCACCGGATCGATAGGCTCCTGCGTGCCGCCTGCGGTGATGAGCACGTGCTCCCCTGCCAAAGAACCCTTCTCGCCCAGCACGGCGAGCGCAACGTCAACGATATGCGCGGGCTCAGGCAGGCGTCCGGCTGCCACTTCGCCGCAGGCAAGGTAGCCGGAATCGGGCGTGATCACATGGATACCGCGGCGCTTGAGCACCTCGACGTTCTCCTGCGTGGCGACGTTCTCCCACATGCCGGCGTTCATCGCCGGAGCTACGACGATCGGCGAGCGCGTTGCGAGCAGCGTCGTGGACATAAGGTCATCGGCGATGCCGTGTGCCATCTTCGCGATGACGTTGGCCGTCGCCGGCGCCACAAGTACGATATCGGCTTCCTGGGCAAGCGAGATGTGATGGATGGGGTCTTCCGGGTCATCGAAGAGCCCGACTGCCACCTTCTCGTGCGTGAGGGCGCGAAACGTCGTGGGTCCCACGAACTGCGTGGCATGCTCGGTCATGAGGACCTTCACACGCAGCCCCGCCTTCTGCAGCAAGCGTACGATCTCGCAAGATTTGTAAGCGGCGATGCAGCCGGTCACGCACACGAGGGCGCACGGCTGGCTGTTCGCTCCCGCCGTCACGACTCCTCACCGTCCTCGCCGACAACGAGGATGCGGTGGCAGTACGGGCACTCGACGATACCCTCGACGCGCTCAAGCTCAGCCATAGAGGACGATTGCAGCGCCATGCGGCAGATGCTCGGTACGTTGCCCTCGAGGCGCTCGACGGCAAGCCCCTTGAACTGCTTGGAGGCCTTCTCATAGCGCTCGCGCAGGTCCTGGGGCAACTGGTCGAGCAGATGCGCGCGCTTGCGCTCAGCGCGCTCGATGCCCTCGGTGATGCCCGCTGCCTTCTCGCGCGCAGCCTTGGTGTCGGCGATGACCGACGCCTCGAACTTCTTGATATAGCCTGCGAGATACTCCTCCTTGGCGGAGATGTCCTTGAGTTGCTTCTCATAATCGGTGCGCGCGTAAGCGATCTTGTCGAGCAGCTTAGCCAAATCGGAAAGCTTTTGCTCGAGCTGCTGGACGGAGCGATAGTCGGAGGAGTCGACGTTGCCCTGCGCGATGCGGATGTCGTCGTTCGCGTCCATCTCCTGGCCCTCAAGGTCCTTGAGGTACGTCTCGATGTCCTTGCGCTGGGCGTAGATTTTCGTGGCGTCCGCCTTGAGCTTCTGGTAGGCGCGACGCTTCTTGGCGAGGTCGGCGAGCTCGGGCATGGAATTCAGTGCGCTTCGATCGCGCTCGAGGCCCAGATCGATGTCTTGCAGCTGAAGAAGGATAGATCCTGTGCTCATGCGAGCTCCTTGTCTGTAACGGTCCACCATTGTTGTGCACCGGATATTCTACGTACGGTTGAAGGCGTTGCGCCAGCATCGATGGCAGCATCCATCAAGATATCGATAAACGGCTCTTCGGAACGATCGTGTCCGAGCAAGATGACGCTCAGGCCACGCAGCGAAAGATCTTGGCAAACATGGTAGCCGGCCTCACCCGTAATGACGACGTCGGCACTCGCAGCGAGGGCGTCTTCGCCAAACGATCCCAGCGAGCCTCCCAGAAATGCGACGCGCTCGACGCTTCGTCTGGGCGCGCCCCATACGCGCGGGGCGGTGCTAAAGGCACCTGCGCACGATTGCGCAAGCTCGCCGAGCTCGAGAGCGCCAGATACCTCGCACAGCGAGCCGAGTCCGCGGGTGCTTGCGTCGTCGGGATGCTCCAACGATGAAATGGGCGACAATCCAAGCAGGCTGGGAAGCTGTTTGCGTGCTTCAAGCGAGCGATCCAAGTTCGTGTGATACGACAGGATGCTCATGCCCAGTTGCGCCGCCGTGAAAATGGCTGCTGAGCTCACGGGGCGCTCGGGCGATGCGGGGGCGAAGGCGTCGGGCGCCTTGATATAGACCGGATGGTGCGTGAGCAACACATTGGCGCCGACGCGCGCTGCTTCGCGAACGTTTGCCTCGGTCGCATCGAGCGCCACGCAAATGCCGGCCATCTCTGCGTCGGGCATGCCAACAGAAAGGCCCACATGGTCCCAAGATTCAGCATCTTCTCGAGGGAAGCGTTCGAACAGGGACCGCTCTAAATCTCGGATACGCATGAAGAGAGCCTCCTAACCGACAAGGTCGAGCAGGGCACGTGCGAACCTATCTAAAACGGCGGGGTCGACGCGGTCGTCGAACGAGACGCGCAGCGACCCCAGGGCGCGTTCGCGCGGTATGCCCATGGCGCGCAGCACGTGGCTTGCGTCAAGGCTGCCGCTCGAGCAAGCAGACCCACCGGAAACCGCATAGCCTGCGGCATCGAGTTTCAAGACGAGCTCTTCGGAGTCGAAGCCATCCACCGTGACAGACACGATGCCGGGCAAGCGGTCGACAGCGGTCCAATCCCCCATCGTTGGGGTGATGGCGGGATGCGCGCACACGCGCTCATAGAGAGCGTCAGCAAGCGCACGGATGCGAGCGCAGTCCTCATCGATGGAAACGGAGAGCGTGCGCGCCACGGCGGCAAGGGCCAGGGCGCTTCGCACATCTTGCGTGCCGGCGCGGCGGCCTGCCTCCTGGCCTCCCCCTAAAACCTGGGGGCGCAGGGGCGTGCGGGTGCGCAGGTAGAGCGCGCCGATGCTCACCGGAGCTCCCACCTTGTGACCGGCGATGGAAAGTGCGTCAACGCCCAGCGCATGGACATCAAGCGGTGCGTGCAGGTAGCCCTGGATGGCGTCGGTGTGGAAGTACGCTCCGGCATCGTGGGCGACGCGCGCGAGCTCGGCGATGGGTTGAATGACGCCGGTCTCGTTGTTGGCGAACATGACGGAAACGAGCGCGACGTCGGGCGCGACCATGGCCTCAAGCGCTGCGGGCTCGATGACACCCTGTATCGAAGGCTCGACGAGCTCCACGGTGAAACCCTGGGCTCGGAGCGCGGGCACGTTATCGAGGAGGGCATCGTGTTCGATGGCGCTCACGATGACGCGTGTGCGCGAGCGGTCGCGTTCGCGCGCGCCCTGTGCAATACCGTGAAGAGCGAGATAATCGGATTCGGTGCCGCCGCCGGTGAAGATGATCTCGCTCGAGCGAACGCGAGGCCCGAGCGAGCGCGCGATATCGCGTCGAGCCCCTTCCAAGGCACTTGCGGCCTGGCGACCGAGCGTGTGGAGCGAATTGGGGTTCGCGCCGGCGATGCTGGATGCATCATAGGAGCGTTGTGCCTCGATGGCCTCTGCGCGCATGGGCGTCGAGGCGGCGTAATCGAGGTTGACGGGCGCGCGTGAAGGCAAAGCGTTCACAGCGCGCTATCCCTTGCGGCCGTTGAGGCCGATGGCCGCAAGGTCGCGCAGCTCGCGTACGATCATCGAGGGCTCATGGGCGTTAAACACAGCCGATCCGGCAACAAGAACATTGGCCCCGCATGCACCGAGCTCGCGAGCGTTGGACAGGCTCACGCCACCATCCACCTCGATCATGGGGTACGCGTCGTGCTCATCGCACAGCGCAACGAGCTCGCGCAGACGGCTGTAGGTCTCTTCGATGAAGTGCTGACCACCAAACCCGGGGTATACGCTCATGACGAGCACGAGGTCAACGTCATCGATGACATCGGCTAGTACAGACACAGGCGTGTCGGGGTTGATGACGACGCCGGCAAGCACGCCGCGGGAATGCAGATGATTGATTATTCCGTGCAGATCGCGCGCGGCCTCGTAGTGCACGGAGATGAGGTCGGCCCCGGAATCGATGTACCAATCGACGGTCTCATCGGGGTTCGTGACCATCATATGCACGTCCACGAGCGCGCGGGTGCGCTGCTTCACGGCGGCGACAAGCGGCGTGCCGAAGCTCAGGTTGGGCACGAAATGGCCGTCCATGACGTCGACATGAATCATCTCGGCGTTCGAGACGCGATCGAGGTCCTCACCCAGATTGAGGAAATCTGCGGCAAGTATGGAGGGCGAAACCTTGATGAGGCTGGTCATCGGGTGATCTGAACCTTTCTGCTAGTCATCCATGCCATAGAACTCTTCGGTGGGGAAACGCTCGATGAGCTCATTGAAGACGTCTTCCTTGGAAACGCCGCGCCAAAGCACCTTCTCGAGCGCGAAGGTGAGCGGCGCGTCGACGCCCAGGCGACGTGCGAGCGCGGCCACGCTCTTTGCCGCCGCGGCGCCCTCGACGACCATGTGCGTGCGAGCCTGGTATTCCTCGAGCGTACCGCCGGCAGCCAGAGCCTCACCGAACGTACGGTTGCGCGAATGGCGCGAGGTGCAGGTTACCACGAGGTCGCCCATGCCGGCCAGTCCCATGCAGGTGATGGCCTCTCCCCCGCGCGCATGCACGAGACGGCTGATCTCGGCGATGCCGCGCGTCATGACGAGCGCAAGCGTATTGTCGCCGTATCCCATGCCGGCAAGGTAGCCGCACACGATAGCGATGACGTTTTTCACGGCGGAGCACATCTCGATACCGATGAGGTCGGTGCCCACATAGATGCGGAAGTGCTCAGAGAGCAGGATCTTCTTGAAGAACTCTGCGATCTGGGTGTCCTCGGCGGCGATGACGGCGGCCGACAGGCAGCCGCGGCACACCTCTTCAGCGTGGTTGGGCCCGGCGAGCACGGCGATGCGCTCGGGTCCGCCGATGCAGTCCGCGACGAGTTCGCTCATGAGGTAGCCTGTGCGCTCCTCGATGCCCTTGGTGAGCGTGAGTACCGGGGTCTCGGGGCGCACGAAGGGCGCAGCGCCTTCGAGCACGCTGCGCAGGAAAGCAGAAGGAACGGCGAGAATGATGCCGTCGGTGTCCTTCAGTGCCTCGTCGAAGGAAGCGGTTGCCCACACGTTGTCGGGCAGCGTGTAGTCGGTGAGATAGAGATTGTTGCGGTGGCATCCGTTGATGCCCTCGACGGATTCGCCGCCAAACGACCAGACGACCACCTCGTCTACATGCGCTGCCGCCTGACCAGCGATAGCGGTGCCCCAAGAGCCGGAGCCCACGACGGTGATTCTCATGTCTAGTCCTCTTTCTTATTGGATGTCTTGGAGAACGAGAGCTTGTTCTCGTTGCCCGCGCGGAGCTTCTTTATGTTGCCGCGATGCGCCCAGACGACCGTCCAGCCCAGCAGCGCCCAGATGGCGAGCGCGGGGACGGAGGTCTGCGGGAAAGCGGTGTACATCGTGACGGGCACGAGGGCGGCGGTGGCGATGGAGCCCACCGACACGTACTTGGTGATGGCCACGAGCACGATGAAGATGGCGAGGTGGACGATGGCGAGCGGCCAGAAGAAGCCGAACAGGATGCCCACGCCGGTGGCAATGCCCTTGCCGCCGTGGAACTTCAGGTACGGGCTGAAGATGTGGCCGTACAGGCAGCTCAGGGCCACCAAAGCGATAAGCCAGTCGAAGCTGCCGCCCGGCTCGATGGCGCTGGCGTCCACGCCCGGCACGCCCGCGATGAGCAGACGGGAGACGTTGATGCACACAACGCCCTTGAGCACGTCGAACAGAAGCGTTATCGCGGCGACCTTGGGGCCGGCAACGCGCAGGGCGTTCGTGGTGCCGATGTTGCCCGAGCCCGATTTGCGGATGTCGACATGCCCCATGAAGCGGCCGAGGATAAGGCCGAAGGGAATACCGCAAACAAGATAGGAGACGACCATGCACCCAATGAGCAGCGGGTAGAGATTGGTGGCTTCCATTACTTATCACCCTTGTCGTCGCGCTGCTCCTTCTTACGGAAGCGCAGACGGATGGGCGTGCCCTTGAAGCCGAAGGCCTCGCGCATGCGGTTTTCGATGTAGCGGCGGTACGAGTCGCTCACCAGGTCGGTGTGGTTCACGAAGAACGTGAAGGTGGGCGGCTTGGTGCCGGTTTGCGTGACATAGTGCATACGCAGACGGCGCTTGCCGTCGACGACGGTGTGGCCGAACTCGCGCATGTCGGTGAGCAGCCTGTTCAGCGCCGACGTGGAGACGCGCGTGGCGCGCGCTGCGGCGGCGGAATCGGCGAGCGCCCAGATCTTCTCGATCGAGCGGCCGGTGAGCGCGGAGATGCGCAGCACGTTGGCCCACGGCGCGAGCGTGAGGCGACGGGCGACGGACTCCATGACGTGCTCGCGCTCGTTATCGCTCGTGAGCAGGTCCCACTTGTTGAGCAGGATGACCAGGGCGCAGCCGCGTTCGATGGCAAGGTTCGCGACCTTCTGGTCCTGCTCGGTCATGCCGGTCGAGGAGTCGATGACGAGCAGCGCGACGTCGGCGCGGTCGATGGCGCGCAGGCCGCGAACCATCGAGTAGTACTCGATGTTCTCGTATACGGTGCTCTTCTTGCGGATGCCGGCGGTGTCAACCATGCGGTACAGCTTGCCGGCGTGCTCCACGACCGTGTCGATGGCATCGCGCGTGGTCCCGGCCACGTCGGACACGATGGAGCGGTCCGAGCCGATCATCTTGTTGAACAGCGACGACTTGCCCGCGTTGGGGCGGCCGATGATGGCGATGGAAAGGGCGCCGTCATCGGGGGTGTCGTTTTCGAGTTCGTCTTCATCGGGAAACAGCGCCACGACCTCGTCGAGCAGGTCACCCGTGCCGTGGCCGTGGAGGGCCGAGACGGGCAACGGATCGCCAACGCCCAGCGAGTAGAACTCCCACAGGCGCTCATCCTCGCGGTCGGGATTGTCGAGCTTGTTGACGAGCAGGAAGACGGGTTTGCGCACGCGCTTGAGGATGCGCGCGACGGTCTCGTCCTCCTCGGTGATACCGGTGGTGCCGTCCACCACGAACAAGATCGCGCACGCCTCCTCGGCGGCGGCGAGGGCTTGGTCGCGGATGGGCGCGGAGAACACGTCCTCGCTTTTATAGGATTCGATGCCGCCGGTGTCGACGAGCGTGAACTCGCGTCCGTTCCATTCGGCATCATGGTACGAGCGGTCGCGGGTCACGCCGCGGCTCTCGTGGACGATGGCGTCGGATGTCTGGGCGATCCGGTTGACGAGAGTCGACTTTCCAACATTGGGGCGACCGACGACTGCGACAACAGGTTTCATAGGCGATACTCCTTGGCTCGTGCGCTAGGCGGAACGTCCGAGCGCGTTCTCGAGGGCCTCGGTGAGCTCAAACGGCATGGTCGAGACCGATAGGGTCTCGGCTCCACGGGAATTGAGCTCGCTTACGACATCATTAAGATAATACCCATCAAGCGTCATGTCTTCAGCGTTGAACATCACGTTCGGCAGAATCAGTACAACGTTTTCGAGGTTGTGCGGCAGCTGGTCCAGCAGGTCTTCTGCGCAGATGAGTCCTGTTACATCTACGTTTCCACCGAAATAGCGGTTTTGGATGGCTGCGACGGAGCCACCCAGCGCCTCGCTCTCCACGAATCCGCGGACCGTATCGGCGGCAGAGGTGCCGGATACGACAACAAGCGTGCGGCCCGTTTGCCTGAGCGCATCGCGCACGGAGCGCAGGCGCGCCGAATTCTTGAGAAGCTCCGCGGTGTCGTCCAGGTAGCTGCGGATCATGCCGATGCCGTCGTAGTACTGGGGGTAACCGTCGTACCATGCGGCTTCGGGCACCTCGACACCGGCGTCGAGGTAGAACTCATCCGACATCTGGAAGGTGTGGCGCCCGAAGCGCACGAAGGCGCGCTGCTGGTAGGGACGCACCTGTTCGATGACGGCGCCCGCGGCTGCCGGATCGTCGGAGTACGAGGTCGTGAAGCGGTTTTGATGCTTGGTGAAGCCGAGCGGAACGATGCCCAGGCTCGTGATGAGCGGATGCTCCTCGCAATAGGCCAGCGTGCGATCGAGCTCCTCGCCGTCGTTGATGCCGGGGCACAAGACGATCTGCGCGTGGATCTCGATGCCGGCATCCATGAGCCGTTCGAGCACCTCGATGCCGCGGGCGGCGTTTTTGCCCATGATGCGGCGGCGAACCTCGGGCGTTATGGCGTGGAGCGACACGTTCATGGGCGACAGGCAGCGATCTATGACGTTTTGCACGTCGTCGTCATCCATGTTGGTGAGCGTGACGAAATTGCCCTGCAAAAACGACAGGCGGTAGTCATCGTCGCGGATAGAGAGGCTTTCTCGACTGTCTTTGGGCAGCATGGTCATGAAGCAGAACACGCAGGCGTTCACGCAGGTGCGCATGCCGTCGAACACGGCGCCGTCGAACTCAAGGCCCCAGTCCTCTCCTTCCAAGCGCTCGAGCGTGCAGGGGCACACCGTGTCGTCGCGCGGGTCGAGGACCGTGAGGTCGATGGCGTCGTCATCGGTTTCCCACAGCCACACGATCATGTCGGTCAGCGCCTGTCCGTTGACGGTGAGCACGCGCATGCCGGGCTCGATGCCTTCGTCATCGGCGGGTGACAGGGGACGCACACTCGTGACGAGGGCACCTTGGGCATCGGGATGCGCGGAGGGCGCATAGTTTGCACGGGCGCCGGCGTATGAGGCGACGGTGGGCAGCTGAGCGTCAGCGGGCATGGACCGCTCCCGTCAGGTCGCAGATGGCGTTCACGGCACGCTCTATGTGCGCCGATGGTGTCGAGGCCCCGGCCGTGATGCCGATGAGCTCGGCACCTGCAAACCACGTGGCCTCGATTTCCGATGCGTCCTCAATGTGGTGCGTGGCGGCGCAGCGTTCGGTGCAGATCTGGGCGAGGCGGCGCGTGTTGCCGGAATTCTTGCCGCCCACGACGATCATGACGTCGGCGCGGCTGGCAAGCTCGGAAGCGGCTTTTTGGCGCTCCTGTGTGGCGCTGCAGATGGTGTTGATCACGCGGACCTCGTCTGCACGCGCGAGCAGGGCGCTCACGATGTCCGCCAGGGCCTCTTGAGTCTGGGTGGTCTGCACGACGACGCCCACGCGCTTCTCGATTTCGATGGCGTCGAGGTCGCATGGAGCCGAAACCACGCAAGCGCGGTCGTCCGCGTGTCCCATGATGCCTTCGACCTCGGGGTGGCCGCTTTCCCCTACGACGATGAGCTGGTATCCGTCGGCTACCAGGCGCTCTGCTGCGTGGTGGACGCGCTTCACATAGGGGCACGTGGCGTCGATGACCGTAAGGCCACGGTCGCGTGCCTGTTCGATGACCTGCGGTATCACGCCGTGAGCGCGTATGATCACCGAGCCCGAGGCGGCGTCGTCGAGCGTATCGGCAAGGCCAACACCCGCCTGTTCGAGTTCGTCGACCACGAGCGGGTTGTGGATAAGCGGGCCCAGGGTGTGGACCGGTGCCGGTGCGGAGGTGGCGGCATCGGCAGCCATGGCGAGCGCACGCTCGACGCCGTAGCACACGCCGGCATGCTCAGCGATCTCTATGCGGGGTGCCGATGTCATCTAGTGCCTCCCAGGATGCTCGTCTCGCAGCTTGTCGCGCAACGCGTACATGCGGCGCAGCGACTCGTCCTCGACCCACTGCGTACGCTCGCGGCGTTTGAGCTCGCGCGGGGCGTCGTCGGTGGTGAGAGCTTCGCCTACGCGCATCCAGCACTTCACAGGACGCATGAGGTGCTTGCCCTTGGGCGTGATGTCGCGAAAGCCGCATACGGCCATGGGGACGACGGGCGCCTTGCCCATCTGGGCGATGATGGCAAACCCGCCGTGGACCTCAACCGGCTGGTCGTCGGTGCGGATGCGGGTGCCCTCCGGGAAGATGAGGATGTCCTCGCCGCGGCCGAGCGCATGGCTCGCGCGGCGCAGCGACTTCATGTCGGCCGTGCCGCGGTCGACGGGGATGCCGCCCACGCGTGCAAAGAACCAGCGCACGATGCCCGTCTTGTTGAACTCCGATTTGAAGATCGGGCGCACGAGGCGTCCGCGCCGCCACAGGTAGGTGACGATCGCGACGACCTCGGCCATGGAGGTGTGGTTGGAGATGATGACCGTGCCCGTGTCGTCGCGACGGTCGGCGATGAGCTCGATCTTGTCGAAGTCGCAACGCCACATGACCTTGCAGAAGGCATAGAGGATAACCAGGATCACGGCGTAGCCCGCGCGCACGGCGACGGGATAGTCGCGCATGCCGTTGTCGTAGTAATCCTCCGTGGAGGAAGCGAAGAACTTCACTGCGCCCTCCTCTCGTTCGCGAGTTCGACGATGCGGTCCACGATCTCGTCGATGGTGTGAGCGGTGGAGTCGATGCTCACGGCGTCGTCTGCGGCACGCAGCGGAGCGACGGCGCGGTGCGCATCGATCTCATCGCGGCGCTCGAGGTCGGCGAGCGTCTGGGTGAGCTCGCGCTCCATGGTCGTCGCATCGGGCGCACCCTCGGGGTGGCGCTGCAGCACGCGGCGGCGTGCGCGCTCGCGCGGGTCGGCGGTCAGAAAGACCTTGAGGTCGGCGTCGGGAAACACCACGGTGCCGATGTCGCGGCCCTCAGCGACCACGTCGCGTCCGTTTGCGAAGGCGCGCTGGCACGGCAGCAGAGCCGAGCGCACACCCGGATACGCCGACACGGCAGAGACGATGCGGTCGGTCGCGGGCGTGCGGATGTCGTCGGTGACGTCGCGGCCATCGGCCAGCACGCGGGCACGGGGGCCTGTGGTGTCGAACGCGATGTCGAGCGCATCGGCGCGGCGGACCACAGCGTCCTCATCGTTCAGGTCGATGCCATCGTCGGCGCAGATGAAGGCGACCGTGCGGTACATGGCACCCGAATCCAGCTTGTTGTAGCCGAACCTCGACGCCAAGATGTTGGCGATGGTGGATTTGCCCGAACCGGCCGGGCCGTCGATCGCGATGATCATGCACGATCCTTTCTTGTCTGCTTCGTACGGGTGGCGTTGCGACTGCTTGCCGCGCCGCCTTGAGGTGCTTGTTTCAGGGCTTTCACTTCCGCGTCGGTAAGAGGTCTCCACGACCCTTGGCGAACATCGGTGAGCACAAGCGGGCCGAAGCGCTCGCGATGCAAGCGTACGACGGGGTGGTGCACGCGGCTGAGCATGCGCTTCACCTGGTTTTTGCGCCCCTCGCGGATGATGACCTCCACGGCTGTAGTGCCGCGCGGGATGCCTTTCGGTGCGACTGCGCGCGCTTCGTCGGCTTCGAGCAGGCGACAACGCGCCGGCTGGCAGGGCCCATCATCGAGCGTGATGCCTTGGCGCAGCGGGTTGAGCTCGCGGTCGGACATGGTGCCGTCCACGAGCGCGATGTAGGTTTTGCTCACATGGTGCCTGGGGTGAAGGAGCGCTTGCCCGAGGTCGCCATCGGTGGTGAACAGCAACAGCCCCGTGGTGTCCTTGTCGAGACGTCCCACGGGAAAAAGCCCGGGATAGCGCTCGGCGGGAATGAGCGAGGCCACGCACGGCCTCCCCTGCGGGTCGCTCATGGTGGTGAGGTAGCCTGCGGGCTTGTTGAGCATGATGTAGGCCGGTTGTTCGTTTAGGCTCACGCGCCTGCCGTCGACCTCGACGACATCGCGGGAGGGGTCGACCTTGCTGCCGAGTTCGGTCACCACGACGCCGTTCACGCGGACGCGCCCGGCGGTCATGAGGTCCTCTGAGCCGCGGCGGCTGGCAACGCCGCTGCGGGCAAGGAAGCGCTGCAGGCGCATGGGGACGATGAGCTCGCCCGTCATGGGATCTTTGGGCGGCATGTCGGGGCGGCTACTCATCGAACTCCTCGTCCGTTGCGTTGCCGATGATGACGAGGTCGGCATCGGGGTCCTCTTCCGCCTCGGTATCGATGAGGTCGCGCTCATCTTCGAGGTCGCGGTCGGTTTCCTCCAGTGTGGAGGAGATGGAGCGGCCGGAAAGGCGCTCGCGGATGTATTGGCGGGTCTGCTCGTCGGGGGCGAACTGCTCGAGGTCGGGCAGGTCACGCGTGCTGCGCAGGCCGAACTTCTCCAGAAACGCCGAGGTCGTTCCATAGATGATGGCCTGGCCGCGCTGGGGGTCGCGCCCCATCTCGCGCACGAGTCCCTTGTCGACGAGCGAGGAGATGACGCCGTCGGAGTTGACGCCACGGATGCCCTTCACGGTCTCGCGCGTCACCGGCTGGTGGTAGGCGATGACCGCAAGGGTCTCTAGTGCGGCCTGCGAGAGCTTCTGGGTGTCCCAGCTCATAACGAATGCCTCGACCTGGTCATGATAGGCCGGATGCGTGAACAGGCGCCACCCTCCTGCGACCTCGCGCAGCTGAAAGCCGCGGTTGGCCTCCTCGTACTCGACCTTGAGCTCAGCGAGCAGCGAGGCGACCTCTCCGGGGGCGACGTTCAGTATGGCGGCGAGCGAGCTTGCGCTCACCGGGTCGCTTGAAACCAACAGCATGGCTTCGAGCGCGCCCTTGAGCGAATCGGGCTCGAGCTGTTCGAGTTCGGTCATGCGCTAGTCCTCCTCGATGGCAAGGGCTTCACCCGGGTGGTATGCGGGCGCCCCCTCGATGCGGTTGATGGTGATGGTCCCGAAGTTCTCGTCCTGGTCGAGTGTGACCGAGCCGCGCTTGGCGAGCTCGAGGATGGCCAGGAAGGTCGCGACGATCTGCTCGGTGGTCGTTTCCCCATCCAAAAGCTCGCGAAACGTGGTGCGCGGGCGGGACATGGTGACACGGTCGACCGAAGCCACAGTGAGCTCGAGGGGCACGCGATGCGGCGCCACGTGCTCGGCTTCCAGCAGGAAGGTCTCGCGGCGTCCGTCGAGGTCCGCGCAGATGACCGCAAGGCCGCGCAGCGTGATGCCGGCGAGGTAGTCGGGCATGAGATTCAAAAACTCCGGATCGGGTCCGGCGAGGCGCGGATGCATGCGCGATTCCGCCTCCATGCGGGCGTTTAGCGCGGCAGCGGCGCTCTTGAACTGCTTGTAGGCGATGAGGCGTGCAATGAGGATCTCGCGCAGCGATTCGCCGTCAAGGTCAGCGTAATCCTCCAGGTCCTCGTCGTCGGTATTGCGCGGCACGTCGTCCTCAGGGACGAGCGAAGCGGCCTTGATGTCGAGAAGCGTTGCCGCCACGAGCAAAAAGTCGCTCGCCACATCGAGGTCCAGGGCTTCAAGGCGTTCGACCTCGGCCAGGTACTGCTCGGCGACCTCGGAGATGGAGATGGAGCCGATGTCAACCTTCTGGCGGCTGACAAGCTGGAGCAGCAGGTCGAAAGGTCCGCTGTATGCCTGCGTGGTCACGCGATACGACACGGCTTTCCCTCCCCTGCTTGCTTCCGCGATGTTCCGTACACGATTCTAGCGTGTTTTGCTAGAAGCCGAGCGCGAAGCTCAGCAGCGCGTTTGCTACGGGATAGTACGTGAAGCTGAAGTAGATGTCGATCAGGTCGATATGCAGCACGGTAGGCAACAGGTAGAGCACGATGATGAGGATAGGCATCGCGTAGCGCTGGATCTCGTAGTAGGTCTGCAGCGCCCGGCCGCGCAGAAACGGCACGAGGATCGACGATCCGTCGAGCGGCGGCAGCGGGATGAGGTTGAAGAACGCGAGGGAGAGGTTCACCGTGAGGAAGGTGAGCATGAACTCAGACGGAATGTAGCCGAAGTTGCTGGCGAACAGCGGCGCCAGCGCTCCCCCATCGGCTGGGATGAGGCGCCACAGCGCGGCCGCGGCTATCGCGAGCAGTATGTTCGAGGCAGGCCCCGCGAGCGCGACCAAGACCTCGTCGCGCTTCGGGTGCTTCAGGTTGTTCAAGTAGACCGGCACCGGTTTGGCGAATGCGAACACCGGCCCGCCTGCTGCGAGCATGAGCAGCGGCAGGATGACCGTGCCGAAGGGGTCGATGTGGTTTAGCGGGTTCAGCGACACGCGGCCGCGCGAGCGGGCCGTCTTATCGCCCAACAGATACGCCACGAAGGCATGGGCGCTCTCGTGAATGGTGATGGCAAGGATGAGCGCCGCCGCCGTGATGAGCAGCGAGACGATGTAGTCGATATTCATCGGGCTCCCTAACGAAGCGAATGGCTGATGCGCAAGAACAGGTAATCGAGCGCGAAGAGGACGAGCATGGTGAGCGCGAAGTCGAAGCGGAACACCCCGCCGAACGGCGAGGTGATGAGGCCGTAGCCCTCGATGACGTCGGGAAGGGCGCTCGACAGGTCGATCACGAAGTTCGTGAGGCCCATGCGCGCGGCGACGCTGGGAAAGCACAGCAACACGGTAAGGGCGCCCAGCACAAGTGCGCAGGCGCGGAATATGTACGACAGCACGGCCGTGGCGACCGCTGCGGCCCTACGCAAGTCCACGCTCGGTTTCCTCCTCGATGGTGGTAGAAAGCTCGAGCCACTCGTCCTCCAGGGGCGGAATGGCCTTCTTCAGGGCATTGTATTCCGCAAGCGCCTCGTTGAATTTCTCCTGATCGGCGTAAAGCTCTTCGGAGGCCATCATTTCCATGAGCTCGTCATAGCGCGCACGCTTTTTCTCCAACTCCGCGTCGACCTTCTTCAAGCGGTCCTTGGTGGACTTCAGGCGCCGGTTGAGTGCGGCGCGCGCCTCGGCTTCGGCGCGCTTCTGCTCACGGGTCTTCTTGCCGGTCGTTGGCTCGGGCGCGGGTGCTGCCTCATGCGTGCGGCGCAGCGTCCGCCCGCCGGCACTCCCCTTCTGCTGGGGCGCCGTGCGCGCGGTCTGTGCCTCCGCTTCGGCTGCGGCACGCTGGGCGAGGTCTTCGCGCTTGAAGAGGTAGTAGTCGTAGTCGCCATCATAGACGGTCATCTTGCCGTCGCGGATGTCCACGACGCGGTTCGCCACGGCGCGCACCAGGTGCTCATCGTGGCTGATGAGCACGAGCGTGCCCGGGAAGCGCTTGAGCGCGTTTTCCAGCATGTCGACTGAGTCGATGTCCAGATGGTTCGTGGGCTCGTCGAGGCACAGGAGCGCTTCGGGCGCGACGAGCATCTTGGCCAGGGCCAGACGCGCGCGCTCGCCGCCGGAAAGCACGCTCACGCGCTTGTCGACGTCTTCGCCGGAGAACAGAAAGGCGCCTAGCAGGCTGCGTTGCTGCGGGACGGTCCACGTAGGTGCGACCGAGTCGATTTCCTGCAGGACGGTATTCGATTCCTTCATACCCTCGAGCTGGTGCTGGGCGTAGTAGGCCACGCCCACGTGCAGGCCGAGGTCGACCGAGCCCGATGTGGGTTTCTCGACACCCGCGATCATCTTGAGCAGCGTGGACTTGCCGGCGCCGTTGGGGCCCACCAGGGCGACGTGGTCGCCGCGGTAGAGCTTGAGGTCGATGTCGTCGTAGACCTGCTTGTCCTCGTAACGTTTGCTCACATGCTCGAGCGCGATGACCTGATCGCCGGAGCGCGGCGGGTCGGGGAACTTGAAGTCAACGTGCTTATGCCCTTCGGGCAGGATGACAAGCTCGCTTTTGATCTGCTCGATTTTCTTCATGCGCTCCTGCGCCTGAGCGGCCTTGGTGGGCTTGTAGCGGAACTTGTCGACGAAGACCTGCATGTGGGCGATCTCGCGCTCCTGTGCGGCGCGCTTGGCGCGCATCTGCTCGAGATTGTCCTCGCGCTGCTTCAAGTAGGAGCTGTAGTTACCCGTGTAGGTCGTGACGCGGCGGTTCTCGAGTGCGGCCACGTGGTCCACGCAGGCGTCCATGAAGGCGCGGTCGTGGGAAACGATGAGCACGGCGCCCTCGTAGCCGGCGATGAAGCCGCGCAGCCACTGGACGCTTTCGAGGTCCAAGTGGTTGGTGGGCTCGTCGAGCAGCAGCAGGTCGGGGCGGCGCAGGAACAGCTTGGCGAGCGCGATACGCATCTGCCAGCCACCGGAGAACTCACAGCAGGGGCGCTCGAAATCCTCTGGGTGAAAGCCCAGGCCGGAGAGGATCTGGCGTGCGTTGCTCTCCAGCTCGTAGCCGCCCAGATGCTCGAAGCGGTCCTGAACCTGGCCGTATTCGGTGAGCATGGCTTCGAAGTCGGGGTCGGTGCCGTCGGCTTCGGCGATCTTGAGCTGGAGCTCCTCGGCGCGGTGACCGAGATTTTGGATCTCGATGGCTGCGTCCATGACCTCAGCGATGATGGGCTTGTCGCTTGCGAGCTTGGTCTCCTGCTCCAGGTAGCCCACGTTCACGTCTTTGGCATACGTGATGGTGCCCGCGTCGGCGGTGTCAATGCCCATAATGATTTTGAGCATCGTGGTCTTGCCCGCGCCGTTGGGGCCCACCAGGGCGTAGCGCTCGCCGGCGTTGATTTGGAACGACGCGCCCGAGAAGAGCGTGCGCGCGCCGAAGCTCTTTTCAATCTTGTCGACCAGAAGGATCATGACGCAGTTTCCCTACATAACAAAAGGGCTGCAGTTGCCTGCAGCCCTTGATGTTCGATGGTGGGCGTTACAAGATTTGAACTTGTGACCCCATCCGTGTGAAGGATGTGCTCTACCCCTGAGCCAAACGCCCGTGTGCCTTTCGGCGAAGAAGATACTAACACACAATTCCCGTCCGCGCCAACAAGATTTTTTCTCCATCATGTCCTCTCTGGGGACGGGGGTGGGAGACGCCACTTTGTCCTCTCTGGGGACGGGGGTCGTAGAGGACATTTTGTCCTCTTTTGGGACAGGGCTTCTCGCCCTGAATAATCATAAAAGATTGCCTTGAGGTGAATGTTGGAATTCCGACAGCGCCAGAAGTCACTGGTGCGCAATATAAACTCGCGCTACAACCCAAGATGCTGTTCGAGCCAAACGGCGACGCCGTCTTCTTTCACGCTGGGCGCGATGTCGTCCGCGATTTCCTTGACCTCGGGTGTGGCGTTGCCCATGGCGACGAAAGTGCATGCGCTTTGCGCGAAGGTGACGTCGTTCCCTGAATCGCCGAACGCGACAGAACGTCGCTCGTCAATGTCTAGATGCTCGCACAGCTGAGCCAGGGCTGAGCCCTTCCCCACCCCGGCCAAGGTGATTTCGACTTCCTTGGGGCCAACGTGGGCGATTTCCAAGGGAGCGCCCTCATAGGTATTGAGCGCTGTGCACGCCTGGTCCAAGATGTCTTTCGAGTCAAAGCGAACGCTCAGTTTATCGATGCCGCCCGGAAGCACGTCGATGGCATCGAGGATGGAATCCATGATGCGGATGTCCGACCCGTCTGCCAGTGCGGAGTCGACGAAGCTGAAGCTTTCACGCCCGAGTGCCGCTGCGCGTTCCGCTGCCTGACGAGACCTCTCGACGACGATGCGCTCGAAGTGCGCGGCGCCGTAGGCAAAGAGGTTCCAGCCGTTGTACGCATCGCCGCATGCTTGCTTCACAGCTTCAATTGCCGCGATGGCGGAGTCTTTCGGAATCGGGCGCTCGCTGATGATATCACCCGTGCGGGCATCGCTCACCATCGCGCCGTTGACGGTGATGTGCCAATCGATGAAGTCGAGGTTTTTCACATGGCTGCCCAGCACGCCGGTAGGCCTGCCACTGGCAACTGCCGTGACGATTCCGGCGTCGTGTGCTGCCCTGAGTGTGGCCTCCACGCGCGGAGACATAACGGGGTGCACGGGCGATGCATAGATGGTTCCATCAAGATCGAACGCAATGATATCGAAATTGGGCATGAGGCCTCCTATCGCTCAACAATCGCAATTGTAGACCACTGCAAGTTTGGGGACAGGCGCCAAACTTGCATCGTTATGACAAAGCCCCGCCTGAAGCCGGGACGGGACTGATCGATTCAAAGTGGCGTCTCTGGGGACGGGGGCCCAGATACGATGCTTGCACGCGGAAAGCTTGTGAAACGTGTGTGGGCAAAAATGAAACAAGGTCAGAGACGTTATGTGCTCTGACCTTGGGTAATCTGGTGGGCCCAGCAGGATTCGAACCTGCAACCCAGGGATTATGAGTCCCCTGCGCTAACCGTTGCGCCATGAGCCCGATATAAAAGAAAACAGCCCCCGGATATCCGGAGGCTGCGAAGTCTCTTGGGTGGAGACGAGGGGGATCGAACCCCTGACCTCTTGACTGCCAGTCAAGCGCTCTCCCAGCTGAGCTACGCCCCCAAGCGGTGCGGGAATTAATATACGGGAACCCCAACTCGATTGCAAGAACTTTTTTCAAAAAACTTTACGCCGGGCATGAGGTGATCTAAATGAACTAAATAAAAAAGCCGCTGATAAACAACGGCTTACAAATCTATGGGTGGAGACGAGGGGGATCGAACCCCTGACCTCTTGACTGCCAGTCAAGCGCTCTCCCAGCTGAGCTACGCCCCC
>CALULJ010000035.1 GCA_944321445.1 uncultured Collinsella sp. | reverse complement strand
AGCCGGGGCGTGCGCGTCGATAAGCTCCGTGAACTCCTTATCGCTGAGGGCGCGCAGTCGATCGAGCTGCTCGTCGGGCAGCGCGGCTTCAAGCTGCAGGCTGTCGCCTGCTCCCGCATCGTCCGATTCGTCGAGCGCCTCGACGCCCACCGCGCGACCGAGCGCCTCTAGTTGCGCGGCGCTCAGACTCTCGATCAACGCCACCTTTGCCTGCGAAAAGCCGCGGTCGCGCGCAATGGTAACCAAACTGGATCGGCACTCCTCAGCTGCCGAAGCGACCTGCTCGGGAAGCCCCGCGTCGACGGACTCCCCCGTGAACACGTTGACGGCCGGGCGCTCGCGCTGGTCGCGGACGATCTCGTAGCTCTCCGCATCCGCCGCGATGGCATCCTCCAGACCGGGCAGGTAACCAATCGCACCCGCTTCGTCCCCGCTCGCATAGGCGGCCTGCGGGCAGACGACGCCCACAACGGTCAGCTCGCGCGCGCCGTCCAGCGCCTGCGCGATGTGGTCGGGGTCGTCGCGGAGGTCCTCCCATTCCTCCCCGTCGCGCGCATAATATGCTGCAGTGGGAATAATGCGATACGTTGTGCCTAGCACGTCGTCGCAGGAAACGGCAACGCGGCTCTCCTCGTCCCGTACACCCGACATCGCCCGCTCCATAAGGGTGTCGTCATCAAGAAATCCCAGCGTGCAGGCGGTGTAGTCGCGCAGACGGCCGTCCGCGCCCGTTATGAGCACGATCTCGTCGGCCTCCTGCGGCATCCTGCCCGCCACCACGCGGTACGCCTCCGACGTTCCGTCATCGTCGAGCACGAGCTCGCGCATCATCGAAATGGATCCGAGCGCCGCGTCGATGCGCTCCGCCGCGTCCGCACCCAACAGGTGCTTGATGTCCATGCGCTCCGTGAGCTGTGACAGCCCGTTTTCGAGCACGGGCGCGCCGTCCGCGGAATACAGGTTGAGCTCCAGCCCGCTGTCGCGCTGAATGTCCAGCACGTGGCCCGTGAGCTGCGACGACGCGGTCAGCTGGGCCTCAAGCATCAGCATGCTCGGCGCGCGGTCGGTCGAAAGCGCCGTCGCCAGCACGCCTCCCAGTGCGTCTTCCACGGCAAGGGCATCGGAATCGTCTGCAGCATTCGTCGCCTCGTCGCTCGTCGTGGGCACCGATACGGCAACGTCCGCGCTAGCGATAAGGGGGTGCCCAAGCGTGCGCGACAGCACGAGGCGCTCCACGAAGCTGCCGCCTCCCGCCGCGAGCGACAAGGACGCGATGAGGCACGAGGCGCTCAAAGCGACGGCGAGCGCGCAGACCGCCGTGCGAAAGCGATGGCGCGAAAGATTGCGCCGCATGAACGGCCACAGTCGGCGTATAGAGGCGAGCCGTCCGCCTGCGGCATGCGCGCAATGGGAAACATCGGGGCAGGTCTCGGGCTTGGACTCGCGCGTGGCACGCGGCGTGTTGGGCTCGTCGCCCACGATGCGCCCGTCGTCCATGCGCACGATGCGCGTGGCGAATTCCCGCGCGAGCGGCTCGTCGTGCGTGACCACCACGACCAGGCGCGTGCGCGCAAGCTGTGCGAGCAGCTCCATGACGGCACGGCCGTTCTTCTTGTCGAGCGAGCCCGTCGGCTCGTCGGCCAGCACGATGCCCGGGTCTTTGGCGAGCGCGCGGGCAATGGCGACCCGTTGAGCCTGGCCGCCAGACAGCTCGCCCACGTGCGCCTCTGCGTACGCGCCCATCCCGACCTGCGACAGGGCCTGCTGCGCGCGACCACGTTGTTCGGAGGGAGGAACGGCAGAAAACCGCAGCGGATACGCAACGTTTTCTTCCACCGCAAGGTAATCGATAAGGCGCGGATCTTGGAACACGAAACCGACGCGCTCGCCGCGCAGGGCATCGGCTTCGCGCGGGGAGGTCGCGCGCGCGTTGCAGCCATCGATGCCAACATCGCCGGAAAACGCGAGGTCAAGCCCGCCCAGCACGTTGAGCAGCGTCGTTTTGCCGCAGCCGCTGGGACCCAGGATCGCCACGAACGCGGGGCCTGCGAAATCGAGCGAGACGTCGTGCAGCACCGCGGTCGCAGACGGTCCGTCGCCATACGTCTTATATACATGCGATGCCGTGAGCCTCGCCGCGCCGCAGGGCGTCTGGGGGCTCACGGCATCCTGTGCAAAGCTGTCGCGCATGTTGGTGGTGCGGGAACGCATGGGGCGACCGGGAGATGGTAGCGCCGCTACTTGGAGGGCGTGATGGCCATCGTGGTCTGCTGGCCAGATTCGTTCACGAAGGTATAGGTGCCGTCGTCGTTCTTGTCCCACGAGGCAGTCATGACATGAGCGCCGCCCGCCTCGGGATCGAAGTCGTCCGAGAAGGGATCGAGAAGCTCGACCGCCGCCTGGTCGGTGCTATCGACTTCCTGGGCCAAGAAAGCAACGGTCCCGTCGTCACGGACATCGGCCCAAAGCACCGTAATCTCGCGCCTTTGCTCACCGGAGCTCGTCGTACCCCTCACGTCCATATAGCAGCGCCATTCGCCGACGGCGTTTCCGCTGTTGACGCCATCGGGAGCGGCCACCGTCACGTCGACATCGGTAAACGCCGACATGTCCGTTCGGGCGAACATGATGTCGTCGAGCTCGTAGATCATGCTGCCGCCCTCATGGCGCGTCTCATCGATGCTGCCAGAAATCATCGCCTCGCCATTGGCGCGCACGGTCATCGACGTATCCGTGGCGACCAGCTGGGCATTCGCGATATCGATCGTACCCTCGAACGGCTTGCCGCCACCGAACAGGGTGAGCGCGACCGCAACGACGGCGACGACCACGACCACGGCGCCCGCCACGATGGCTATGGTCTTCTTGGGCAGGGTCTTGCCCGTTGTCGGAGCTGCCTGGGGGAATGTCGTGGGCGCAGCGCCCGGGGTCGCACTTGCGGGAGCGGCGGCAGGCGCGGGCGCGGGGGCACTCCTGAACGGCTCGCCGCATGCGCCGCAGAACTTGGCGCCGTCGGGATTCTTGGCGCCGCACTTGGGGCAGAACATGAGAACTCCTCTCTTCGAAATTCGCATGTCGCCATTATTCACCCGAAATCGGCGAGTTTGTTGCGCAACATTGTCGCGCCGCGCGTGAAATTGCCTCGCCAATCGGGGGCGGGAAAAAAGTGCCTGTCCCCTTTTTCCCGCCTACGCGCGCAGCGGGGCGACGCTCTCCTTAATAACCAAGTGAGGCTTGAGCACGCGCTCGACCGGGTCGGCGGTGGGATTGTCCAGACGGCGCATCATGAGCCCGACCGCATGCGTGGAAAGCTCCGCCACGTTTTGCTCGATGGAGGTGAGTGACGGCTCGAACAGTGCGTCGGCGGCGCTGTTGTCGTAGCTCACGAGCGAGTAGTCGCGCGGCACGCGCTTGCCGTTCTCGTGCAGGCGCTTGAGCAGGCCTAGCGAGATGTTATCCGAGCTCGCGAACACGGCGGTGGCATCGCTTTCCAGCACGCCCTGCGCCGCCTCGTACGCGCTTTCGATGTAGTACTCGCTTTCCAACACGAGCGATTGATCGGCCCGAATGCCCGACTCGCGCAATGCGCGACGATACCCTGCCAAGCGCTTGCGTCCCGTTATGGTTTTCTTCGCGTTCACCATGCAGGCGATGCGGCGGTGCCCCATCTGCAGCAGGTAGCGCGTGGCCATGTAGCCGCCCAACTCGTGGTCGAACATCACCTTGTCGCAGGCGAGCTCGTCGACAACGCGGTCCACCATGACGAAGGGCACCGAAAGGTTCGACAGCTCGTCGAACAGCGCGCGATCGTCGGCCACCTCGTCGCCCACCACCAAAAACAGGCCGTCGACGCCGCGGGTCACCAGCAGACTCAGCAGCTCAAGGTCGTTTTGAGGCAGGCCGTCGGAGTTGGTGATGAACAGCGCGTAGCCCTCCGCGCGGCACCGCTGCTCGAGATTCTTTGCCAGCGACGAGAAGAAGCGGCTCTCGATGTTGGGCACGATGAGGCCGAGCGTCTTGGACTGCTGCGTCACCAGGCTGCGTGCGATCTGGTTGGGAATATAGTGCTCGCGCGCCGCGACCTCTTTGATGCGGCGGCGGTTTTCTTCCGAAATGCGACAGGGGCGATTGTTGAGCACCAGCGACACCGAAGCGGGCGAAAGCCCCACCTCGCGCGCAATCTGCTTCAACGTCACCTTGTTTGCCACATCTGCCTCCTTTTCGTCACGCGGATGCCTCGATGCGGACGCTTTTGATTCTTCGCGCAGGCTTGTTGTATGCGCGTGCTTTGGTTCTTATACCACCGTGCGTTCCCTATAATAACCACCATGATGAAACGATTTGCCACAAAAGAGAACCCCCATCTGAGCCCGGGGCAACGCGCGGCCACCTATGGGCTGCTCACCGCACTTGCGCTCGTGGCGGGCTATCTTGAGCTGCTGATTCCACTTCCGGTGAACGTGCCCGGCATCAAGCTGGGGCTCGGCAACGCCGTGGTGCTGTTCGCGCTGGTGCGCATGGGCGCGCGGCCGGCGTTCTATGTGATGCTGGCAAAGGTCGTCTGCTCGATGCTGCTGTTCTCGACGCCACAGATGATGGCGTTCAGCCTGGGCGGCGGTGTGCTTTCGTGGGCCGTTATGGCATTTGCGTGGCGCTTTCGGCCGTTTTCTGAGGTCGGCGTTTCGGTGCTGGGCGGCGTGGCGCACAACGCCGGGCAGCTGCTCGTCGTGGCGTTGCTGCTGTCGCCCCACACGGCGCTCATCAACGCGCCGGTGCTCGCCGTTGCGGGCGTTGTGTGCGGCGCGGTGATCGGACTCATCTTGCGCGGTGTACTGACCGCGCTGCCCCAGGAGGGACCGCATGCGTAGGGGAGCTCTTCTTTCGCGTCGCGCCCTTGCGCGGGGGGCCTGCGCCGCGCTTGCTGCCGCAGGCGCCAGCGTGCTCTGCGGTTGCAACGGGCCCGACCTGGCCGACCGGCTTTCTGGCAAGGACATCGGCACCGAACCCGCGAGCGGCTCGACCTTCGCGTTCGACACCTACTGCACCTTCACCGTCTATGGCGATGACGCCGCGCTGGCGCGCCTATCCGCCGCGTGCACGCGCTACGACGAGCTGTTCAACCTGTACGACGAGGCGAGCGACATCGCGCGCATCAACGCCGCGGGCGGTGCGCGCGTGGACGTGGACCCGGCGACCGCCGAACTCATCGCGCGGGCGCTCGAGTACTGCGAACAGGCCGACGGGCTGTTCGACATCACTATCGGCGCCGTCTCGACCTTGTGGGATTTCGAAGAGGGCGTGCGCCCCGCCGACGATGCGATCGCGGCCGCGCTGCCGCACGTGGATTGGCGCGGCGTCCATGTAGACGCGGACGCCAGCACGGTGTGGCTGGACGACCCTGAGGCGAAGCTCGACTTGGGTGGCATCGCGAAGGGCTACGTTGCCGACCGGCTGGTGGAGCTTTTGCGTGACGAAACGGACGCAACGGCGGCCATGATCTCGCTGGGCGGCAACATCGCGCTGTTCGGCACCAAGCCCGACGGCAGCACGTGGGATATTGGCGTGCGCGACCCCAACGACCCCGGCGGCAGCACCGTTGTGGGCACGGCGCACCTGGCCGAGCCGCTTTCGCTGGTGACGAGCGGGCTATACGAGCGGACCTTCGAGCTCGACGGCGCCGCGTACTGGCACATCCTCGACCCGCGAACCGGCATGCCCGTGGCAACCGACGTCGACGCGGTCACCGTCGCCTGCCCCTCTTCCACCATGGCCGACGCGCTTTCGACCACGTTGTTCGTGGCGGGCAGCGCGCAGGGCGCTTCCATAGCCGACGAGCACGACCAGACCGGCGCGCTCTTCTTGAAGCAGGACGGAACGTCGGCGGGCAGCGCGCGCTGGCAGGAGCTCACCGCGTTCGAGAGCGGCGCGTAGGCGCAGGCGGCACGCAGATATGGGCTTGCGCCTCATAGATAGGGGGTTGGTCATTTCTACTTGCCGTTTCGTTCGGTAACAGGCCGGTTTTAGCCAAGTTAGTGAACGAAACGACAAGTAGAAACTATCGACCCCCTCCCCCACCTCGCCTCTGGCGCCTCGCCGTGCAAAACTATGTCCGCACCGGGCCGTAGGATGTCCTCAACACGAACAGATGATCGATTGTTGAGGAGGCTCCCATGGCACGCTACCCCCGGCGCCGCTCGCTTGCGGGCACCTGCGGCATCCCTGTCGAGCGCGACCGCATCTATGTGCAGGTCGATATGGAAGAGGAATCGCTCTCGCCCACGGAACGCGGCGAGCACCCCGTGCGCATCCACTGGCCAGACGGCCGGTCATGGCACATCGAGAGCGTGTACGCCATGCGCACATTCGGCCGCAAGATCTTTGGCAACCTGTGCGTGCGCTGGACCGTGTGCATCTGCCACGAGCCCAAAGATTTGTGGTGGGAAGGCGGCAAGTGGTTCGTCGCCAAACGCAGTGGGCTGGCGGCGCGGGTGTAGCGCGGGCAGCGCAGGCGTTCACGGCGCAATCGGAACCGTTCGCGCATCCATTCGCACCCGATTCGTCGCATTCGCGCCACGTGCAACAAACGGCGCCCGGTCTTCCCCCACTCTTACAACCAAGTGTCGGACTCCCGCAGCGGCGCACACGCGCCCATGCGGGACAAATATCGGGAAGGACGCATGCATATGACAAACAAGCATCCACGTAGCCCGCTGGCGTTTTCGGCAAAGGCCGCCCCGGCGTTTGCACTCGCGGTCAGCATCCTGCCGCTTGGCGCAATGCCCGCTGTCGCTCAGAGTCAGGGCATCTCTGAGCAGCTCCAAGAGGCGAGCGCGTAAATTGAGGAGCAGGGGTACCCCAACCTGGGAAGCCAGGCGTACAACTGGCTCGACGGCGATACCGGCATCTCCCTGCAGTCCGCCCCCCTCGAGCTACGACCTGCGCGACCAGGGCGTCGTGACTCCGGTCAAGCTGCAGAACCCGTGGGGCACCTGCTGGGGCTTCGCTGCCATCGCCGCCTCTGAGACGAGCATCCTCTCCAAGCTCAAGGCGGCCGGGATGGACTACGGCGCAAGCTCCCCATACTACGACCTGTCCGAACGTCAGCTCGCTTGGTTCGCCTATTCCCCCATCCCCGAGGGCGACGACAGCGGACAGGGCGGCGAGGGCATGATTAACCTCACCGACAACGAGAACACCCCGTTCAACAACGGCGGCCTGGCCGTGCTCGCCACCTCGATCTTCTCCTCGGGCATCGGCCCGCTGACCGAGGAGAAGGCGCCCTACCGCAATGACGAGGGGGACCTCCAATACGTCGAACAAAACGGCGAGACCGTCCTCGACGAGAATGGCAACCCCATTCCGCTGTGGTACGCCATGGAAGGCACCTGGAAGCTCGACGAGAGCATGCGCTACCAGCAGGTCATCGACCTCGAGGAGACCTACGTCCTGCCCGTTCCGGCAACGTTTGAAACCGATGACGAAGGTAACATGACCTACGTCTACAACGCGGACGCCACCACTGCCATCAAAGAGCAGCTCATGGAGGGCCGCGCGGTGTCCATCGCGTTCTGCGCCGACCAGTCCATGCCCGGCCAGATCACTGAGCAGCAGTACATCAATCCGGATACCTGGGCGCACTACACCTACGAGCCTGCAAGCGCCAACCACGCCGTGACCATCGTGGGCTGGGACGACAGCTACTCCGCCTCCAACTTCACCGAGAGGCACCAGCCCGAGGGGAACGGCGCGTGGATCGTCAAGAACAGCTGGGGCTCGAGCGATGCTGAATTCCCCAACCACCTCGATTGGGGCATTGAGGGCAGCGGGCACTTCTACCTGTCCTATTACGATCAGTCCATCTCCATCGCTGAGGCATTCGACTACAACACCGCGGGCGTGAGCACGCGCGACTCGTACTACGCGAATCAGTACGACTACATGCCGTCGAGCGCCGCGTTCACCGAGACGGACGATACGAAGATGTCCACGGCAAACATCTTCACGGCCGAGGCCGACCAGGTGGTGGCCACGCTCACCTGCGAGACCACCTCGCCCAACAGCATCGTGACCTACGAGCTGTACCGCCTGGACGACGACTCCACCTCGCCCACCGACGGCACCAAGGTCGACGAGATCACCGAAACCTACGAGTACGGCGGCTTCCACCGCATCGAGCTGAGCGAGAGCCAGCAGCTGGTGCTGCCGCAGGGCGCCAAGGACTCCGTCGTCGTGACGCAGCGCGTTGCCGACGAGTACGTCTTCTCTGTCGATGCCGGCTCGAGCGTCAAAGCGGTCGAAGAGTACAACGAGGCCATGCGTCAGCTGTTCGCCCTCCTCATTCTCGATTCGGTCAGGGAGGAATATCCTGATGCGACCGAAGAGGAGCTCATGGAGATCGCGCTTGAGTACATCGACGTGATTATCGAAGAAGGCATCCTGACGCTCACCAACGTGGCAGCCAACGGCGTGGTCAACCCGGGCGAGAGCTTTGCCTACATGGACGGGAAGTGGATTGACGAGTCCGAGCTGGTCAAGACCTATGATGAGGACGGCGAGGGCCTGTACGTCTTCGACAACTTCCCCATCAAGGCGTACTCCGAGGAGCTCGATGCACCGTTTAGCGATGTCGCGGCCGACAAGTGGTACTACCAGGCGGTCGAGTATGCCAAGGACAACGGCATCATGAACGGCTACGGTGACGGCACGTTTGGCCCCGAGCACGTCATCACGCGCGAGCAAGCCGCGTGCGCGCTGCACAACATCATGGGCGACGGCACCAAGGTCGAGAGCCAGGGCATGACCGACGTTGCGGACGGCCAGTGGTACACCGATGCGGTCAACTGGGCTGTGAAGAACGGCGTGATGGACGGCTACGGCAACAAGGTCTTTGGCGTAGGCGACACCCTCACCCGCGAGCAGTTCGCATGCGTGATCGCGAAGGCTGTGGACGAGGCCGCCGATGACGACAGCGCCATCAAGGACATGCCGGATGCCGACAAGGTGTCCGATTGGGCCGTGGAAGGCGTTGCCTGGGCCGTGGAGAACGGCGTCATCAACGGCGTCGAGACCGAGGACGGCCACGAGCTGCAGCCGCAGGCAGCAGTGACCCGCGCACAGATGGCCGCCATGATGATGAACGCCATCAAGGGGAACATCCTGTACCTGTAACGGCTATGTAGCCGCAAGGTAGCAGGTGAACATACCTTCCCGTACGGGGCGGAGCGCATTGGCTCCGCCCCGTTTTTTGTGGCGTTTTACCCCTCGCAGGGGCAAACCGCGGTAGAAACGAAAACAGGCCAGAAGCGCATTGGGCTTCTGGCCTGCAAGTTTACTGGTGCCCCCGATACGATTCGAACGTACGACACCCGCTTTAGGAGAGCGGTGCTCTATCCCCTGAGCTACGGAGGCAAGTAGTGTGCATTCTAGCAGAACATGATGTGCGCGGCTTGCTGTGGCGGCTTCTTCAGAAGTTCTATTGGCAGCGGGCTAGCCCCAGGGATCGCGCTCGAACAGCGGCTCGGGCTCTGGCCTGCGGTCTGAGTAGGGATCGTAGCCGTCGTCGTCCTCGTTTTCGGCACGGATATACGGATCACGGGGCTTTTGGTCTTGCTTGCGCGCCGCGGTGCGCTTCTTTTCTTCGGTCATGGTGCACCTCCTGGTGCCAGTATGGCATGTTGGCGACCAGCCGGGGCGCGCGAATGACGCCGCTTTGCGGCGAAGTGGATAGAAATGTCGATTATGCATTTTTCGAAGGCGCATTCTGAGAGCCCGAGGAGGCGCGGAGCGTGCCGGGCAAAACGAATCCTGGGCAAACGTTGTCATAGGCGGCTGGCGAGAGTACCGGTGGAGGCTCAACACGGGCTCGAAGGCCGTCCGCGGGCCTTCTGGAAATGCATAATCGACATTTTTATCCAGTTGGCACCCAATCGCCGTCGCCCGAACGGCTCGACAGCACCTCTTGGCAGCCTGGGCTAGACAAATAGGGTCGATATGCATTTTTCGGATGCCCGGCTGCGCCTCCCTGGGCGTGGACCGGCTCGGTTGAGGTGCCGCGATCAAGCTCAATCAACCTTGGAGTGCGTCTGAAGGCAAAAAACGGACCTCACAAGCGGGCAGACGATACTCGAGAGCGTTGAGGAAAATGCATATCGCCCCAATTTGTCTATTTAGGCGAGAGTTCGCGCTTCAGGCCAACTCAAGCCGCGGTGGCACCGCACCTCAACGCTGTAAAAAATCGGGGGAGGCGCTGTGCACCTCCCCCGATTAGCTGTGACGATGTCGCAAGGACTACAGCAACCTGTCCGCTGCGTCCTTCTTGGCGCGGATGGCGCAAATGGCGCCGACCAGGGCGACCACGACGTAGATGATGTTGTACGCCACCGTCGGCTCAAACCCGTTGCCCGAGATGCTCAGGCCGGTCTCCAGAGCGTTGAGCGCCGCGATGATGAAGCAGATCGCAATGAACGGCGTGAGCTTGGAGGGGTTGTTGGCACCGCGGGCGCCGATAAAGCCGCTGATCAGGTAGAACAGGCCGAAGACGCACATGATGATGCCTCCGGCATTGGCAACGGCCTGGCCGGCCGCAGCACCGTCAACCTCGACGTTGGCCCCGGCGACGAACATGTAGATGCCCATACCGATCGACAAAAGGCCCAGCAGCATCATCGCGATGGCGATGATCTTAACGATCTTGCTTAGAGCTGACATATGAACTCCCTTTCGATTGTTGCAACCGCGCCCAACAGAACGCGCTCGCTTCAATATGTCCTGCATATTGTAGCAGCGAGCGCACAAGCACGTCTGCGAGCAGCGCGTAAAGGGCTCTTCGGGCACGTAACGGCAGGCTGCTCCAAATGTCTCATTAACCCAGGGGCCTGCGGCATCGCTCTTGCTCATCTTGTTAGAATTTGCTCGCCTTGTTAGAATTTGCTCAACTTGTTAGAATTCAAGATCTTAGGTCGGCGATCATCGTGGCAGTTCAACGAAGAAATCCTTTCAAACCAACTGCAGGCATGAATCCTCCCGAACTTATCGGACGCAACACAATTCTCGATGATTTCCAGGACGCGCTCGATAATGGGCCGGGATCACCCGACCGCTTGATGCGAATCTCGGGCATACGCGGCGTCGGAAAAACCGTCATGCTCAATGCGCTGGGGGCCATCGCTCGGCAGCGCGGGTTCCACGTTGTCGACGTTGCCTCCAACCCTGGCTTTTGCGCTCGAATCCTTACGGCTCTTTCGCGCACCGAGCTAACATCGATCTCAATCGCCCCCGCGCTTCTCGGAGTAAGCATCGGATCTGCCGAACTTTCAAAATCACCGACTCAACTTGGTGAAGCAATGTTCAATGCATCAAAACGCGGCGGATTATTGATAACGCTCGACGAAATTCAGGACGCCCCTCTCGATGAGCTACGCGAGCTCGGCAATGAGATTCAGCTCCTCATCCGTCAAGGCGCCAACGTCGCCTTCGCTTTCGCGGGACTCCCGACTTCCGTCGACAAGGCAGTCGGAGCGGATACACTCACATTCCTGCAGCGCGCAAAACATATCGAGCTTTCCAGACTCTCCGACTTTGAAGTCGGAGAATCCTTCGAAGGCACCGTGCGGCAAGCGGGAAAAGAGTTAGCGCCGGAAGCTGCATCGCTTCTTACCGAAGCTGCCGCAGGTTATCCGTTTATGGTCCAGCTCGTTGGCTACTATACTTGGCAGTCGGCAGCTCGCCGAGATTCCAACACTGTCAGCGCGGAAGATGCGGAGCGTGGCATCGAGATTGCACGCGCCAACTTCGACACCATGGTCATCGAGCCAGCGCTGCGCCGATTGCCGCAAAGACAAGTCGAGTACCTTACCGCCATGGCGCGCTGTTCGAAGCAACCCGCTCAAACGGGGGATATCTCGAGACTTATGGGGCTATCCGCTAAAGATACAAGTTCTTATCGCAAGCGCCTCATCGACGCCGCCGTCATTGAAAAAGTAGGCTATGGACGTGTCGACTTCGCTATTCCCTACATGCGCGAATACCTCGTTGCGCATGCTGAGGACTTCATCGGCGAATAGTAGGGCCGCCTGCGCATTGCGTCTCTACGTATGGGCAGGCATGTCCGCTTTGTTCGTTCTTGCACTACAAGCCGTGGCCGGGGGTCACCACGGGCTTGTCAGACGATTTGAGACCCGAGCAAATCACCGGGCAAGATATCAGGCTTTCGAACCGCAGCGTTCCGGGAAGGAGCGGGGCCGCAGTCCCGTCTAGTCACAAAGCCCGAACAGCAAAGCGGACATGCCTACCCATGAGGCGCGTTGAAGTGCCGTAGCCGTTCCGCGCTGGTCTTGGCGATGACCGATGGAGCATCGTCAAGACCGAGCGCACGACCAAATCCAAATGATCCAAGAAGCTACAACACGAAGAAGAACGCCGAGGCGTCATCCCCCTGCTTCAGGCGCGGATACCGTTCAAGCGCAGGATCAGCCTCCTCAACCACACGCATTCGATTTATGACGCCGCGCAACGCCGCCAGCGAAACATCTTCCAGCATCTCAGGAAGCGAAACGATGCCGTACACATCGAATGCGGCGAACAGGCCGTCGGAACCCGCTAAAATCGCCCTGACACTCCCGCGCTCATACGAGCGATGCGAAATACGCGCCAATCCCTCGCCCCGCGGTTCCAAGATGAAATAGCCGCCGTCCGTATTCATAAGCGAACGGTTCTTGCGCAGGATATCCGAAACAAGGTCGCTCCCTACGCAATCGGAAGTACCGCGGGCAGCACGACGCTTTGTTGCCTCATCCAAGGCAAGCGCGTCGAGTTCGCCGATGCGCGTATCCAAGAGACAATCGATGCCACGGTCGGTCAACACGGCAATAGGAGAATCCCCAAGCCACCAAACATCAACCGCATCATCGTCAACGGTAACGATGGAAATCGTTGCAGAGGGCATCTCGAAGACATCGAGTTGCTCGATATCGCATGCGTTCTCGAAGTCGTGCAAAACCGATGCCGACGCTCGCGCCAGGGCATCGGGCACAGAAACGCCCTCTGAGAGCAGCGCAGACACACGAGTCCCGAACGCATTGCTGAACCACTGTGCTTCCGTCAGGTTCGTCTCTGAAAAGTGGTTCGCCCCGCCCATGCCGCTTGCGCCATCAAGCAGAACTCCAAACGAATCCTCGGCATACACGAAGTCCTCGTTCGCCCTGTTGCCCCGTTCAGAAAGATAGCCAAACGCAATTTCTCCCATGGCTGAACCCTTCATCTGGTAACGGCCTTAACACGAATACTACCGGTTGATGGAGCGTGCCATCCTCGACACCGTGTGATGCGTTCCTCGCAACGCGACGCTCAGGGCATAGATATTCTCAACCGGCGCCAAGCCCGCATACCCGGAGTCTCCGATATGCTGCATATCCACGCCGCAAATCTTGTTGCGCAGCGCGATCTCGCGAATCGTTGAGACATCGGAGCCCTCTTGGCTCGTGCCGATGGCGCTCATGACCAGGGCGCCGCGCTCGTGAGCAGCCCGCACAATCTCAACAAGCTCCTCATCGCGAAAACCGGGGACCGTCCCCACGGCAGGAGCCAAGATGACGTCGGCGCCCGCATCCAAAAATGCGACTACCGCCTCGGCGTCACACACGGGCTCGTTGACGCCGGCGGCATGCATCTTGCCTGCAATCACCATGCCGGAAAACTCTTCCTTCACCAACGTGATTCCACGTGCAATACTGTCGTTAGTCACCCCGGATCCCGGGTTGCCGGTCAGGCAAACGAAGTCCATTCCCAGCTCTTCAATAGCCTTCGCAGATTCGCGGCTCAAACGGCGTCCGCGCGGAATGACCTTTTTCGTGGAAGTCATGACGGCGTTGTCGTCAACCGGCTCAAGGTTAACGCCGATGGGACTTCCCACAAGGCGATGCAGCTCTCGAATAGCTTCCCGCCCGTCGTCACCTCCATCGATCCCGTGAACCACCGGGGAAAACACATCCAGACCGTTCAAGAGAATCAGGTCGGCGCCAAATGCATGCGCTATCTCCGCGTTACTAATGTCCTTGACGCGCGGCTCCCGAGCCGCGACGGTTTCCGTAACGATGACGCGTCCCTCACTCGCTTGGATGCTCTGCTTGAGCGCCGCGCCGTCCATGGCAAGAATCTCTGAGGCATTTGCGCTGATGAATCGCTTTCCCATGGGTAATCTCCTTTCAAAAGGCGCCCCGCACGCCGGGCATGCGGGGCGCCCAATCGTCTAGTGCGAAGAAGATTCGCTCTCGGCAGCCTCATCGATGAGGTTCTGCTTTTCAATCATGAGGTAGAACGGCAGGTAGATAAGGGTGTCGAGCACAAGGCAAACCACCTGCAGAACAGCTCCCGAGATGCTGTTAGTCGTGATAAGACCCGAGATGATGATGGGAACCGTCCAGGTCGCGACCACACCCGTGGTCTGGGCAACCAAACCGGTAGCCATCGCCACGTAGCACACAATCACGTTAACGGCCGGCGCGAGCATGAAGGGGATGAGGAGCTTCACGTTGAGTACGATGGGAAGACCAAACATCACAGGCTCGCTGATGTTGAAGCAGCCGGGGACAAACGTAAGGGGAACCAGAGTCTTGGTCAGCTTGGAGGAATTCTTGCGCATGGCGATGATAGCGATGACAACCACCAGGCCAAGCACCGCGCCGCCGCCACCGATGTAGGCAAAGTTGTCCATGAACGGCTTCGTGATGATGTAGGGCAAAGGCTCGCCCGCCTGGAACGCTTGCAGATTTGCCTCGGCATTCGCGAGCCACACAGGCTTGAACACAGCGCTCGTAATGCTGCCACCGTTGATGCCGAAGAACCAGAAGAACGAGTTGAGCATAACGACAATGACGGTTCCGGGAAGCGTTGCGCCAAGCAGGCCAAGAGGCACGCCGAGCACGGTGGTGACCAAGTCATGCAGGTTCGGGACGCCGCACTCGTTGGCGATGGCGTAGATCACGCCCCACATGATGAGAATGACCGCACCGGGAATGAGGGCAGAAAAGCTGTCGGCAACCGCAGGAGGCACGCCCTCGGGCATCTTGATACGGATGTCGTGGTTGATGAACCACTGGAAGATGAGTGCCGAGATAACACCCACGACGATGGCGAGAAACAGGCCCTTGGAACCCATGTAGCCCATGGGGATACCCTCGGCTTCATCGACGCTAAGGATGGAGGGAGTAAGAACGATGAACGACGAGAGCGAGATCGCGCCGGCAGCAGAACCGTTGACACCGCGCTGCTTCGCGTAACTGCGCGCTACGCCGAACGACGTGATGAGCGCCATGATGCCGAAACTTCCGTTCGTGAGCTTGCTCAGATACGTAGAGGCCCCGGTTTCGTCGAGCATCGTCGTCCATGCCTCGACAGGGAAGCTGCTGATAACCGTGAACAGCGAGCCGATGATGATGAGCGGCATGGCGAGTGCGATGCCGTCTCGGATGGAGATCAGCACGCGGTTCGCGCCGATTCTGCCTGCTATGGGCATGAGCTTCTCTTCAATGAACCCATTGATGTTTGCCATAGCGTTCTCCTTTCTTGCTAGGCGAGTTGCTTACTGTTCGACCCGTGCGTTGATGTAACGAGCCATTTCGTTGAGACGCTGTCGCACGCGCCTTTTGGCGGAAAACTGAAAAAAGAGCTGCAAGATTTTGTGATTCAGCGCATTGAACGTCGATGCGTTTGAGTAGCTCTCGCTATACCGAACACGGGAACCCTGATCCGCTTCCTCAATCTGGTACGAGATCGTCGTTTTGCCGTCGGGCGCCCGGTAGGCAATCGTCATCGCTTGCTGTGGCGTGAGCTCGACAATTTCCGCTTTGACCTCAACGGCGTTCCCTCCGTAATTGCGCAGTTCCCGTTTGAATTTCAAACCGGAGCGAACGCGTACGTGTTCAGGGTCCTTTCCGGTCGCCACCCCGATTTCCTGGGCAACGGACTGCACGAGAACGGAAAAGAAATCCTCCGGGGACACATCGAGCGATGTTTCGACGACCATGGACGCTTCGCTCCTCTGCCTTGGCGCTTACTTCGAAATGAGATTCAGTGCGCGGTCGAGCACGCCCTCGCCGTCCATGCGGCCGTACAGGCGCATGTCGATGACCTCGGTGGGCTTCGACCCCATCAACGCCGACATCTCGCGTTCCAAATAGCGAACCTGGGGACCGAGCAGCAGCACATCGGCACGCTCGGACTCCGCCTTGGCATCCGATGCGGAGACAGCCCAGATTTCCGCCTCTACACCCCGCTTTTGAGCTGCCTCCTTCATCTTCTCCACGAGCAAACTCGTGGACATTCCGGCGGCGCAAACCAACAGGATCCTTACCATGACTTCTCCTTTCTTGAGAAACACCTTCGTCGCAGATGCCCGCACGGAATCCCTAGGCGGCTTCCTTTTCGCGGTACAGCTGAATGAATCGCTTGGCAAAATCGATTGCCATGATTGCCATCGTGAGGTGGTCCTCCGCATGGACCAGCATGATGTTGAGCGGAACGGGCGACCCCGACGCCTCTGCTTGCGTCATTGCGAATTGCACCTTATGAGCCTCTGACATGTCTGTCTCTGCCTCGGCGTACAATGCGTCCGCTCGTTCGAAGTCACCGTCGGCAGCGGCATCAATCGCCATGAGCGCAGATGATTTGGCGTTCCCGGCGTATGTGATGATTTCGAACGCCTTCTCGTACTCTTTCTCGTCCATTTCCTCATCCCTTCCTACAGATTCGATGCATTCCTCAACAAATCGAGCAGCGTTTCGTAATCCTGCTGCTCCGCAAGCAGCCGCATCGCCTGTTCGCTCGAGAGCAAATCGGCCATGTCGATATAGAACTCCTTGAGTCCGGCGCCGCCTTCGCGCGAGACGCTCACCATGAACACAACCTGCACCTCATGGCCATCCCACTCGATAGGTCGCGCGAGCACGGCCACGGCAACGAACGTGTTATCGGTGACGGCGCGGTTCGGATGGGGCATGGCGACCAAATTTCCAAAGCTGGTCGGAGCCGATTGCTCTCGCTCGAGCACCAAATCGAAGAACTCGGGCGGGATATCGCGATGCTCTGCGATAAGGTCGACGAGCGCGCGAAGAACCTCGAGTTTGCTTTTGCAGGCAACGTGCCCGATGAACAAATTGCGGTCGAAAAACCTCTCAACGCCACCCAGATTCGCATCCGAACGAAGAGCGTCGCGAACTCGCAGGACATCGGTGTCGTCCAAGAACAAACCGACCTCGCACACGGGCACGTTCAAGCTTTTCCCCAGCGGTACGGTGGTGAACACGTAATCGATCCCGCGAAGGTCGACCGCATCCAGCCTCTGAACGTCGCACACCTCGACGCGGCCCAAGCTTCCCCCGAATTCCTTGCGATAGCGATACGCCAAAAGCTGAGCGCTGCCAGCTCCTGAGGCGCACACAATCAGGATGTTCTTTTGCGCGGAATCGCCGTTCTGACGCTCGATGGCAAGCTCAAACGCCATAGCGATGTACCCGATCTCATCCTCGGAAAGCGGGGATCCGTACGCGTCGGATACCGTGGAAGAAGCGTCGAGCGCCATGGAATATGCCAAGGGGAAGCGACGCTTTATGTCCGCAAGCATGGGGTTTTCCAAACGAAGCTGATATTTGAGACGAATTCCCAGCGGGGCGATATGGCGTGCGAGATTCATGCGCAACTCGATGTCGTTGCGAAAATCGAACCGATACGCCTCCCAAACCCGCTCGATCATCGTGCTCGCCAGAGACCAAACCTCATCGGGAATCACGGAATCGCCGTCGGTTTCGAGATACAAGCTTTGCTTTCCCGACAGATGAATTGCGATATAGGCACTCTCCTCGGGCGGGAACTCCACGCCAAAGCGCTCTTGAATCATCGCCGCGATGCGCCGGGCGCACGCAAACTCGCGCAGCGTCTCGATTTCCTTCATCTGACCAGGTTCCATGGGAACGTAGCAGCTGCGCTTCACACGCAGGATGGCGATTGCGATATGAACGATAAGGTTGTGCTTCGCGACGGAGTTGACCTGCAGGCCATACTCACCGGTTGCCACGGCAAGGCATTCAGCGATGCTGTTGAGCAGGCTCTCTTTTTGCGGCAAACCGTCTTCTGGACGCAGGAGGCCGTCGACCATGTGGCTCGCCAGACAAAGGCGCCTCTTGAATTCCTCCCCCTCGATGCGCAGCCCTTTGTATGGGCGACGATCAAGGCGCAGGCCGAATTCGCCCAATACGCGATCGACCTGCTTGAGGTCTTTGGATACGGTCGCACTCGAGACGTATAGGATTGACGCAAGCTGCTCGATCGTCACCCATTCGCTACGACAAAGCAGGTCATTGAGCAAATACGAAACGCGCTCTTCCGGCGTCGCGGGAATCTGATGGATGTGATTCAACGCGCGGTTGCGCTTTTGGTCCTCGAACGCTTTCTCATCGAGAATCTCGAGGACATACCCCCGCCCCCTTTTCATCGAGATATGGGCGGCATCACCCAACTCTTCGTTAATTTGGGTGATGCAGGTCCTTATGGTGCGCGTGCTGACATGGAACGTATCTGCCAGCGACTCCGCGCCGATAGCATCGTGCGAGCAAAGCTCTTGGATAATCTGTTCCAATCTTGCATCCACGATGCCCCACCTCCTTATGGCCCATGCTACGGGGACAGAAGGGGAACCTCCATCGCTTCCTTTTCCATCGCAAATGGAAGCGGACTTGGCGATTGTCCGTCCCGACAGCATGTGCCCTGTGCGTTGCTCTTGCGCCGCACAGACGATATGCCACTATTTCCTATCTATCTAGAGGGTTGGTAATGTGGCGGGCGATGCTCGATTCTCAGAAGCGCTGCGGGGATGCGTCAAATTGCCCCCAGGGGCGTTCAACATGAAAAAGGCCGGCGGCCCTGGATTGCTCCGGAGCCGCCGGCGGTGGGAAAAAAGTGCCTGTCCCTATTTTCCCGCTATTCGGGAATCTCGTAGGTCGGGACAGGCCCCGTGGCGTCGGACGCCACGTAGAACGTGCCGTCGGCGTCCACATCGACCGTGATCTGGTCGCCCTCGAGCACGCAGCCGTCGATGGTTAAGCCTCCTGTCGAGTATCCCCATTTCTCACCCACTCTACCACGTGGACGCAAAGGAGCTCCTGCATCGGATTGTGTCCGTGGGTTTGGTCCGCTCAGGCGCCGCCAAATGGACCAAACCCACGGACACAATCCGACACGAAAAAACGGCGGTGCGCCCCCTGCTGCGCACCGCCGTTATCCATAAGGCTCGGGAGCTGTCTTCCCTTTGCCATATCGGCTATCTGGCTATCTGGCCATCTCGCCCTACTCCATACCGAGCGTTTCTCGCATCTGCGTGGCGTAGTTCGAAGCCATCTGACCGTACACGATCTGCACGCCTCCGGCCACATGCACGATGCCGCGCGCCTCGAGCTCATCGGTAAAGACCTTGTCGTCGGCAACCTTGCTGCAATCGTTCAGCTGCAGGCGCAGACGGGTGAAGCATGCCTCGGCGCTCTTGATGTTGTCGGCACCACCAACGGCCTCGATGATCAGTGGGATCAGGTTGCTCACGGGAGCCTTCTTGGCGGCCTCGCCCTCGGCGCCGGCCTCGGGAAGCTCGCGACCGGGGGTCTTCAGGTCCATCTTCTTGATGAGCACGCTGAAGACGCCGAAGTACGTGATGAACCAAATCGGGCCAAGAAGCAGGATCCACTGCCAACCGGAACCCTTATCAGCGCCCAGGATGCCGTTGAAGATCAGCGACAGCAGCGGTCCACCGAACGTCGCGGAACCGGCGACGTTGAAGTCCAGAAGGAACGTGAAGGCATACGCCAGGCCGGCCATGATCGCATGCACGAGGTAGAGCACCGGCGCGATGAACAGGAACGAGTACTCGAGCGGCTCGGTGATGCCGGAGAGCACGCACGGGATGACGAGCGCAATCATCAACGCAAAGGTCTTCTTCTTGTTCTCGGGCAGCGCGGTGCGGTAGAACGCGAGCGCGGCGCCGGGCAGGCCGAACATCGCGAAGATGACCTTGCCGTTCATGACGAAGCGGCTCACGTTGATGTCAAAGGGCGTCGCCGCCGAGCCCAGGATGGCGCTGTAGATGTTGACGGCACCGGAGACGGTCTCGCCATCGATAACCTGCGTGCCGCCGAGCGACGTGAAGAAGAACGGCAGGTACACGAAGTGATGCAGACCGAAGGGCAGCAGCAGGCGCTCGCCGGCACCGTATACGAACGAGCCGAACACGCCGGTGGCGCGGATGAAGTCGGACAGCGCACCCAGGCCGGTCTGGATAACCGGGAACACAAGCGCCAGCACGATGGCGAGAACGCTGCAGCCCACGAGCGTCACCGCGGGAATGAAGCGCACACCGTTGAAGATGGACAGCGCCGCCGGGAGCTCGATCTTGTAGAAGCGATTATGCAGGTACGCCACGAGCGCGCCCACGATCAGGCCGCCGATAACGCCGGTGTCGAGCGTAACCGTACCCAAGATGGTGCTCTGGCCGGTAGCCAGGTTCTCGAGATCGATCGTGCCGATGGCCGTCAGGAACGTGCCCATCACGGCGTTGAGCGTCATGTAGCCGATCAGACCGCAGAGTGCCGCCGTCGCCTTCTCGCCCTTGGCAAAGCCATACGCCAGGCACACGGCAAAGATCAGCGGAATGTTGCTCATCACCACGCCCGCGGCGGCCTTGAGAATGGCGAAGAAGATGGCGAGCACGGGAGTCCCCAGCCACGGCGCGTACTCAAGCAGCATCGGACTCGTGAACGCATTGCCGAATCCCTGGAGGATGCCCGCGATGGGAAGGATGAGCACGGGCGTCATCAGGACTTTGCCCAAGCGCTGGAACTTAGCCAGCAGTTCGTCTTTTGTCATGGTCAAATCCCCTCTATCCGGAGGTGCGGCGTAGCGTACCGCACCTCCGTCGTCGGCATCGTCTAGTGCAGCTCGGGCCAGTAGTCCTTGTTGGCCTCGATGAGCGCGTCGAGAATCTTGCGGGCCTTCTTGGCATCGCCCACCAGACGGTTGAGGGTCAGTGCCTGCAGGGCCTTCTCATAGGAGCCCTCCATCCACGCCTCAACGGTCAGGCGCTCATAAGCGTACTGGTTCTCCATAAGGCCGCGATAGAAGGTGCCGATCTTGCCCACGGCGTACGGATCGGGACCGTTCTTGCCAACGCTCGCGGCGACCTCGACCATGGCATCGTCGGGCATGCCCTCGATGATGCCGTCGTTGCGGACCATGACGATGAACGTCTTGCGGGTGTTGCGGTAGATGGCGGAGGACACCTCGACGATCATGTCGCCGTGCGCGTCGTTCTGCACGACCGAGGAGCCCTTGGCGGTTCCTGCCTCGGCCACGCGGCGGCACTCGGTGAACACGCGCTTCTCGCGGCCGTTCATGACCTCGTCGGAGCGGGTGTAGTTGGGATCGAGATGTGCCAGCTTGTACTCCGGATACAGGTAGTACTGCAGGTAGGTGTTGGGCAGGTACTCGGGGAAGTCCTCGAGCATGTCCTTGACCATAGCGTAGGTGTCGAGCCACGACTGGTCGCGCTGCTCGGCGTCAACGGGAAGGAATCCGTTCTTCTCGGTGTACTCCTTGACGAGCGGCACGAGGTCGTTGCCCTCCTCATCGTAGAGGTGCGTAAACCAGCCGAAGTGGTTGAGGCCGAAGTACACGGGCTCGACGTTGGTCATGTCGCGATCAAGCAGGCGGCCGTAGGAGCGCAGCAGGTTGACCGGCTGGTCGCAGATGTTGAGGACACGCTTCTCGTCGGGGAAGATACGGTCGAGGCCATAGGCCACGATAGCGGCCGGGTTGGTGTAGTTGATGATCCACGCCTCCGGGCTGCGCTCGCGAACGTCGTTCACGATCTCGACCATGTCGCGCATGGAGCGCATGCCGTAGGCCATGCCGCCGGGGCCGACCGTCTCCTGGCCGATGATGCCCATGGACAGCGGGATCTTCTCGTCCTTGCTACGCATCTCGTAGCCGCCGGTGCGAATCTGGCACAGGGCGAAGTCGATGTCGGTGTAGGCGACGTCCTTGTCGGTGGTGTAGATGAACTCGACCTCGGGCGCCTCCTCGGCAAACAGGACCTTGCCGAACTCGCCGATGGGCTCCTGGCGCTCCGCGTCGATGTCGTAGAGGCACACGCGATTCAGCGGGAAGATATCGAGATGCTTGGTGAGGGCCTTGAGGATGCCGGGGCACCACGTCGAGCCGCCGCCGATGAGAACGATATTGAGCTTGTCTTTCATGAGAACTTCTCCCCTCACAAGGGTTGCAGTGCGTCCCAAGCGGGAACGGTGCGACTCCGCGGCTGCCGTTCTTCGTCCCCCTTCGGTGTCTCCATTGTGCATGCACGGATGTCGGCATGAGAGTCTGAGCTGCGCAAACGGGCGTGCGACACGCGTTTTGCGCCGCAACACACATCTGTGTCGCGCAACACATGGGGTATTGCGCCGTTAACGAACAAGAAATGACCGCTTACGGACACCCTGCTGCGGCCCCATGCGGAATCATGAGATATTTGCTTGTTCGTGTAGCAAGTAGAAAGGTGTCGCGACCGTGCAGGACTCGTTCTACAACCACGTTAAGTCGGGAGAGAAGAACCTCAACGATCTCGAGGGCAAGATCTTGCGCTACATCGTCTCGCTGCGCGGCGACATCGAGCAGGCGACCTCGAAGGGCATCGCGGCGCATTTCTACGTTGCGCCCAACACCATCGTGCGCCTGGCGCATAAACTCGGGTTTACAGGCTTCACCGAGCTCAAGCATTCGTACCTGCTCTCGCTCGAACGCAACCGCTACACCATCGAGACCATCCCGCTCGACCTGCAGATCATCCAGACCAAGGACCTCGTGCACGACATCACGATCAACAAGGTCGTCGACGCCATCGAGCACGCAGGGCACATCGTGTTCTTCTGCTCAGGGTTTTCGAAATACCCCTGCCTCGAGATGGCCGAGAAGCTCAAGATCATGGGCAAAAACACCGATACGCTCAGCGAGCGCCATGTCATGCGCCACTACGCGGAGCTGCTCGGCCCCGACGACCTCGTGTTCAGCGTGTCGATCAGCGGCGAGACCGAGGTGTCGATCGACGCGACCTCCATCGCCAAGAGCCGCGGCAGCAAGATCGTCACCATGACGGGCATCTCCAAAAACTCGCTGTCCAAGCTCGCCGACATCCCCCTGTTCACCGTCGAGAAGCAAGTGCGCTTCGGCAACATGGACCTCGATAGCCGCCTGATGTTCCACTACGTGTTTGAGATGATCTTCGAGCGCTTCTTCGAACGAACTCAGCAGGCGGAGATGGAGTCCTGAGGCAGGCAGCGTGATCGCCCGCCACGTCGAACCTATGGGTTTGGACCGTATGCGCCCCGCCAAACGGTCCAAACGCGTAGGTTCGTCCGCCATGCTGCCGTCATCGTCTCTTCGACAGCGCAAAAGGCCGGCGGCCCCGGATTGTTCCAGGGCCGCCGGCCTATCGTGTTAGGCAAGCTGTCTGCCTGCGGCGCTACTCGCCGTCCGGCACCTCGTAGGTTGGAGCCGGGCCTGTGGCGTCCTGCACCACGAAGAACTTACCGTCGGTGTCGACGTCGACCGTGATCTGGTCGCCCTCGCGCACCGTACCATCGATGATGGCCTCGGCGATGGTGTCCACGACCTCGGTCTGGATGAGGCGCTTCAGCGGGCGCGCACCGAAGACCGGGTCCAGGCCGCCAACGGCGAGCATCTGCTTGGCGCTCGGCGTGATGTCGAGCGTCATGCGCTCCTTGGCCAGGCGCGCGCGGACGTCGGCAAGCTGGATGTCGACGATCTTGTCGATCTGCGCCATACCGAGCGGGTGGAACACGACGATGTCGTCGATACGGTTCAAGAACTCGGGCCTGAACGTGGCGCGCATGGCCTCGTCGACCTCGCGCTTCATGGCCTCATCGTCCTTGCCGGAGAGCTCCGCGATGGCGTTGGATCCCACGTTAGACGTCATGATGATGATCGTGTTCTTGAAGCTCACCACGCGGCCCTGGCCGTCGGTCAGGCGACCGTCGTCGAGTACCTGCAGCAAGATGTTGAACACATCGGGGTGCGCCTTCTCCATCTCATCAAGCAAGATGACGCTGTACGGACGACGGCGCACGGCCTCGGTGAGCTGGCCGCCCTCGTCGTAGCCCACGTATCCCGGAGGCGCGCCGATGAGGCGCTGGACGCTGAACTTCTCCATGTACTCGGACATGTCGATGCGCACGAGCGCGCGCTCGTCGTCGAACAGGCATGTGGCCAGCGCCTTGGCGAGCTCGGTCTTGCCCACGCCGGTGGGGCCCAGAAAGAAGAAGCTGCCGATGGGCTTCTCGGGATCCGCCAAGCCCGCGCGGCTGCGGCGCACGGCCGCGGCGACGGCACGCACGGCCTCGTCCTGACCGATGACGCGCTTGTGCAGCTCGCCCTCCAGGTCGCGGAGCTTCTCGATCTCGCCCTGCATCATCTTCGACACCGGCACGCCGGTCCACGCGGAGACGACTTCGGCGATCTCGTCGGAAGTCACCTGCTCCTGCAGGCCGCCCTCGGTCTTTTGCGCCTCGATCTCGGCTTCACCGTCACGCACCTGCTGCTCCAGGCTCGGGATTACCGAGAAGCGCAGCTCCGAGGCGCGGGCGAGGTCGCCGTCGCGCGTGGCGCGCTCTTCCTCGCTCTTAGCCTGGTCGAGCTGGGCCTTCAGGTCCTGCACGCGGTCGATGGCGTTCTTCTGGTTGAGCCAGCCGGCCTTCTGGACGTTCAGCTTCTCCTGGACCTCAGCGATTTCCTGGCGCAGGGCCTCCAAACGCTCAGCGGAGGCCTCGTCGGTCTCCTTCATGAGCGCCTGCTCCTCGATTTGCATCTGCGTGAGCTTGCGCTGCGTCTGGTCGATCTCCACCGGCATGGAGTCGAGCTCCATGCGCAGGCGGGACGCGGCCTCGTCCACCAGGTCGATGGCCTTATCGGGCAGGAAACGGTCGGTGATGTAGCGGTCAGAGAGGTCAGCTGCCGCCACGAGCGCGCCGTCGGTGATGTGCACGCCGTGGTAGATCTCGTAC
>CALULJ010000034.1 GCA_944321445.1 uncultured Collinsella sp. | reverse complement strand
CACCGGTGGGAAATAAGTGCCTGTCCCCATTTTCCCAGAGTGGCGTCTCCCGCCCCCGTCCCCAGTGAAACGAAAGGCCGGGCCCTCCGTGTGGAGAACCCGGCCTTGCTTGACCTGATGTTCGGGTGAGCCGGTTACTCGGCGTCGGCCTCGAACAGGAACGGAGTGGTCCAGCCATCGGGCACGGCACCCGTCTGGCCATCGCCCAGCTCCTGGACGGTCCAACCCTCGGGCACGCCGCCCTCGCCCTCCCAGGCGCCAACCTGGTGGCAGCCTGCGCAGGTGAAGACGCTCTGGTCGTGCATGAGGTGGCAGCTGTTGCACTGCTGCACGCCGTGGTAGTCGCTGTGCGGGTCGAAGCTCCAGTCGGCGGTGGAGGACTCGCTGGCGCCGGGCATCACGCCGGCACCGGAGTGGCAGCCGCTCTGCAGGCAGAAGTCGTTCGAGAAGGTGACCTTGCTGAACGGCTGCTCGTAGTTGCCCGCGAGCTGCGTCTGAACCTCGTGCACCGTCTGAGACAGCGTGGCCTCGTGGCAGCCGAGGCACTGGTTGTTCACCGCGGAGCGGTGCTTGTACGCCAGCGAATCGGTGTCGTTCACGAACGAATCGTAGTACTTACCCATGGTGCTGTGACAAACGCTGTCACAGAACTCGGGAGTGGAACGCCAAGCCCAGCCGGCAACGCCCAGGACCGTCACGATGACGACCGCGGCGATAACGATCGGTAGGCGCTTGCCCTTCCAATCCCTCTTCTTCTTCGGAGCCTTCTCGGGGGCGGCAGCCTCCGCGGTCTCCTTGATCTCGTCAGCCATAATGTTCTCCTCTCGAGACCGCGATTAGGCGTTCAGCGCCGGGTTGTCACCGCAGTACTTCTCGAGCACGTGATCGTAGGTGCGCGTGCGCTCGTCGTACTTGGTGCCACCCTCGGTGAGCAGGCCGAGCTCCTCCAGGTCCTCTGCCTGATCGGAAAGACCGAGGTCCTCCAGGCACTCCTTGGTGGGGCAGCCGAGCTCCTCGTCCCAACCGAAACGCTTGTACATCATGGTGAGGGCCGTCTGCCAGTCCTCTTTCTCCATCTTGTCGGTACCAGCGGTGAAGGGCTCGATGTCCGGGTCCTTGGTGAACGGCCACTCGGTGATGACGTCGTGGATGTTGCGGAAATCGTTGCAACCCATCTTGCCATCCTTGTCGGTCATGCCGCGGGCAGTGCTGCAGCGCTGCAGGGTCATGACGCGCTCGCCGGCCTTGTACAGGTCGTCGATGGTGACCTCCTGGCCGGTGACCGCGGTGTAGAACTGGGCCTCGAGGTCCAGGTCGCCACGGTAGCTGCGGTCCTTGTCCGGGGCCATGGCCATGGGCCACACCCAGTTGCACAGCGTGAGGCAGTCGTGCAGGACGTCGGTGACGATGCTCCACCACGCGAACTCGGCCTTGGCCTCGTTCATGGGGGTGTAGTTCTTGTCGGCGTCGACAGAACCCTCGCCCCACATCTCGGCGCCCATTTCCTTCTTGAGGTCGATGGGCAGGCCGCAACCCTGGAAGTTGACGGCGGAGTGGATCATGTCGTCGCGGTTGAAGACCATGTTGTACAGGCCGCCAACCTGGCCGAAGCACTCGATGGCGTGGTGCACGGGCCAGCCGCGATAGTTGATGAGGCAGGAGCGGGAGTCGTCGTACCACTTGGCGTCGTCCCACTTCTCGGTCCACACCAGCGGGCCGTAGCCGAGCCAGGCGATGGGCTTCTTCTCGGTGTCGTTGGAAGCGATGTCGGTGAGGATCTTGATGAACGGCGTGGGATCGCCGGCCATGATCTTGTCGAAGCCGTACTCGGCGAACTGATCGCCCAGCTCACGCTCGAGGATGCCGTCTACATAGGTGTGGGCGATGTCGCGGTAGAGCTGCGCGTAGTTGCACCACAGGCCAAGGTCGTCGACGACAGCCTGGATGATCAGGTTGTAGAGGACGGACTGGTCGGTGAGCGCGCCGTCCTCGGTGGTGGTGCCGGGGACCTTCATCATGCTCTGCATGTAGCTCGAGAACGGGAAGTTGGGCACGCAGGTGTTGCCCATGGACTCGTAGCCGGTCTTCTCGAGGATCTGCGGGTGCTTCACCTGGGCGTAGCAGCGCACGGGGCAGCCGTGGCAGCCGGCCATCTTGACGGTGTACTTCTCGGCCTCGGGGCCCAGGTCCTTAGTGGACTTCATGCAGCGATAGCCCATGGTGTTGGGCTCATGCGGCTTGGGCTCGCCGGTCTCGATGGGACCGCCCTCGGCGGCAGCCCAGTACAGGCCCTTCTTGGCCGTCCATCGCGAACCCTTGTCGTAGTACTCGGCCCAGGACTGCTGGGTGCTCGGCACGACGTGGTTGTTGTTGGAGCCGATGACCTGGTCGATCATGTAGTCGGACAGGTCGGCGACCATCTGCGGATCGGCGACGTTGACGCCCTTGGTGCCGCGCACGACGACAGCCTTGACCTTCTTGGAGCCCAGAACGGCACCCAGGCCGGCGCCCGCAGAGTGGCTGCGGGTGTTGAGCACGCAGGCGTAGGGAAGCAGGTTCTCGCCCGCGGGGCCGATGGCGGCCACGCACACGTCGACGCCGTGCTTCTTGCACAGGGCCTCGGTGGTCTCGCGGGTGCCCTTGCCCCACAGCGCGGAGGCGTCCTCGATCGAGATCTTGTCGTCGTCGATGAGGATGTAGACGGGCTTGTCGGACTTGCCCTCGATGATCAGGCCGTCATGGCCGGAATACTTGAGCTTGGCGCCCAGCTGACCGCCGCAGTGGCAGTCGACGACCAGGTGGTCCGTGGTGAACGTGGACAGCGTGGCCCACGTGGAGCGGCCGGCCAGCGGCACGCCCGCACCGGTGAGAGGACCGACGGCGAGAACGGCCTTGTTCTCCTCGTCCATCCAGTCAACGCCAGCGGGGACCTCGTCGTACATGATCTTGTTGGCGAAACCCATGCCACCGATGTAGTCCTTCTGCATCGCCTCATCGGACTCTTCGGTGATCTCGCCAGTCGAAAGGTTGACACGGGCGATCCAGCCCATCCAACCATAAGAGACGTTATCAGCCATTACGAATCTCCTCTACTTACGCGATCTTGCCGCCGCCGACGAAGTCCTGCTGCTCGCTCACAAGCGGCAGCGGGTTCTCCTGGCGGGTCGGACCGGAGGCGTGGTTGACGTTCTCCCACTCTACGAGCTCGAGTGCGCCGTTGGGGCACTGCTCGGCGCAACGGCCGCAGGCGATGCACTTGGCGGACTTACCGGTCTCGGTGTTCACCACGGGCATGTGCCACGGGCAGGCGGCCACGCAGGTACCGCAGCCCACGCATTTCTCGGGATCGACCTCGCGCACGCCGTTATCGTTAGTGATGATGGCGCCGTGCGGGCAGGCCGTCTGGCACAGGGCGGTGGTGCACATGTGGCAGGTGCGGATGTTCCACTCCATGGAGTAGTAGATGCCGTCACCGCTGCCCAGCTCGCTTCCGTAGAAGAAGCCGTCGTTGACGTGGATGCGCGCGGCGGCGGGCTGCGACTTGCCGTCGTTCAGCAAGGTGCAGCTCATCTCGCAGCGCTGGCAGCCGGTGCACTTGGCGCGGTTGACCTTGAGCACATGGGACGGGGTCGCGTAGTAGTCGACCTTGCCCTTCGAACTCGTGGGAGCCGCCACGGCGGAATCGGGCAGCAGCCCCAGACCCACCATGCTGGCGATGAACGCGCTCGAAACCTTCACGAACCCGCGACGGGTGAAGAAGGAGTCGAGACGGTCCGCGCCGGAGCCAACCTGCTCCAAAGCGGTGTTCTCTTTCATAGTTCCCTCCCCTACGAAACTTGGGCGAAGCGCTCCTGCCGCGCCTCGCTCGTCTTACATGACACGGCGCGTGGCGATACGCACCGATTGTGTCGACGATATTGTCGCGTACGCGGCGGTCAAGGTGTCACCTGCTTGTGGGTAATTTGGGTAATAAGGCTCACCGTGGTCACCTGCGGTGTCACCTATAACAGGGTATACAGCTTTACCTGCGCGAAATTCATGGCTGGCGCCTCTGGGGACGGGGGTGGAAGGCGCCACTTTGGCCTCTTCCACCCCCGTCCCCGTTGGCGTCACTTTGGCGTCTGTGGGGACAGGGTTGGTCTGCGAACCGCAAAGAAAAGCCCTCTCCAGGAGCGCGGAATTCCGTGCCTGGAGAGGGCTTTCTCGTTATTCGTTCGGTTTCCCGTTAGATTTCGCCGCAGGCGTGCATGTAGGCGTCAACGCGCTCGTCGCGCAGCGAACAGTTTTCGGTCATGAGGCAGTCGACGGAGAGGCTCTCGCAGGTAAAGAGCTTGTCGAGTTCATCCTGGGCATCCTGCACGCGCATGAGGTAGTCGCCGATGACCGCCTTGACGGCACAGGTGGCAAGCATGAGCGTATAGAGCTTGGAGCTGGGAACGCCGCCCAGGCGCTCGCGAATCTCGTCCTTGGTGATGGAAAGCGCCTGCTCAAAGGTCTTGCCGGGCAGCATCTCGGCCAGCGCCGCCGCGCAACCGATGGCCGCCAGGCAGCCGTGGCTCCGGAAGCCGACGTTGCCGAACGTCTGCGTCTGTGGGTCGATCACCGCAAAGAGCTGCATCTGAACCGTGCCGCGCTTTTCCTTTCCTACGCTGCAAAACGCGTTCGCACCGTCCGGGATGCCGCCGTGCGGCGTATCTGCGATAAGGTCGAGCAGCTTATCGGAGTACTCCGTGATGGGGGCATCGTTTTCGATCTGGTACATATCCGGCGTACGCAGAAACGGCGTGTCCTCGGTGAGCTTTTGCTTGGCCATGTTTCCCCTCGTTTCTATGGCATTTGGTTTAGTGACTCAGTCATATGCATCGCTGGTGCGGTCGTGAAATCGCGCTTTACGGGTTGAGACCCTTCTCCACACCATACCATTCTGCCAGCGCTTTTCCTTGAGCATTAGACAAATAGATGGTGGAGTAGAAGTACGGAGTGCCCAAGCTCGTCCGAACCATCTGAATGTCGTTGAACGAGTCGGACTGCACCACGCGCTCGTATACCGAAAGCGTCTTCTTCACGGACCACAGGTACGGGACGTTCATAAACGTGTCCGCGGCCACAGGACGCGGGTAGATGCGCGACTCGGAACGCACCACGTCCACGAACGTCGACACGTCGCTGCTTTCCGCTGTTTGGAACAGCGCATGGGCGTAACTGTGCGACATAAGGGCGAGCGAGTACAGGTAGATGCCCTTCTTGCCGTAGATGAGCGCGATGTCGGACACATCCAGCTCGGGCAGCGGATCGTCTTCGGACAGTTCTTGCCCCTCAAGCTGCACAGACAGCGGCTTTGGTGCGACGAGTTTGCCCATGGCGGGCTCATCTTTTGCGTGATCGTGCTGCTCGATATACAGAAGCAGCTGCTCCTCGAACTCACGCGCATCCATGTTTGCCGGTTGCATCGACAGCTTCTTCCAACGGGAGGATGTGGTGAGTTTTCCCTCGTAGGAGCGCTGGCGAATGTCGGTGAGAGCATCGTCTGCCGCACGGACGAAGGCATTGTGAGTGCGAACAGCCGCTCGCTGCTCTTCTGTCAGCTCCTGTGCTGCCTGCTCAGCAGGCTCTTCCTGAGCAGCTTGAGGATGAGTTTCCTCCTGCGCAGCCTGCTCCTCTGCCGGCAGCGTGGTTTCATCGCTCGCGACGCACGGTTTCACGAGAACACCTCTTCGAATTGAGACTTCATCGAGCACGCTTCAGTGTAGTACAAGGTATACTCTTGTATCGCCTAAAACAGGTTACCCGACAGGGGTAGAGAGGGTATCCAAGGGTATAGGAGCCAGTTCGTGCAGCAGGATATCAACAGCCAAGAGATGCCTCCGCTCTCGCTTGAGGCGTATCGGGTCCTGCTCCCGTCCATTGGCGGGCTTGCGCTGGCCTCGACGGTTGTGAACGTGGTTGTGCAGCAGGCGCACCGCACCACCGGCGTGTCCACGTTCAACGGACTTTCCATGCTCGTCTCCGCGCTTGCCATCGGTGTGCTGTTTCTGTCTACGTTTTTAGTCAAACGCTTCACCAAGCGGTTCATTTCCGCCTTCACCTTTGCCTCCATTCACCTGGCAGGTTTCAGTTGCCTGGCACTTGCCCTGCTCACAGCCTCGGGCATACATGTTTCGCTGGGGCTCGCAGTCGCTCTGCAGGCATGCGTCACCGTGGGCAGCACGTTTTTGAAGTTCTATTGGCTGCGAAAGCTGCGCGGAACGTCTGCCCAGGCCGCGGTCATCGTGGTGTTCTGTGCCCTTGCCATCTCGGAGTTTGCGACGTATTGCCTGAGTTTTTCCGGCGAGCTCATCTGGTACACCGCCGGCACTCTGCTGTCGTTTACGCAGTTCAGCGCTGTGCGCGTGTCGCGCAAGCTCGGCGCGGCAGGCGACCCCTTCCCCGCGGTGTCCGAATCCTACTTCGGCACGGACGAGGACCGCTTCTCCAACCGCAGCTTCCTAGCGGTCGCTGCGCTCGGCATCTGTTTCATCTCCATCCCCATGGGTATGGGCCTGGGCTTTCCCGTCGGCGAGGCGATTTACATGAGCCTGGTGCCGCGCTTCATGGTACTACTGTTCGTGATGCTCGTTTCGGCGATGTGGATTCGCTTTGGCCTGGCGTCGCGCATGCGTGCCATCACCACGAGTATTTGGGTCGCCATGCAGGTACTGCTTGCGCTCGGCGCAATCTTTTTTTCCATTTGGCCTAACACCGTTTCGGTCGGAGCGGCCTTCATCATGGGTTCGTCGCTCGTGCTGCAGGCGTTTTTGTGGTACCTGACCATTGCATTCATCAGCTTTGGCTGGCGCGACCCGTTTTATTACTGCAGCGTGGCGTGGATCGCCATGACGGTGCTGCTTGTTGCCGGTATGCGCGTCGATGCGGTGGCCAGCCGCGTGTTCCTCGACAACACGCCGGTAATCATCTCGATCATGAGCTTCTTCGTGCTCATTGGCGCACAGGTGGTGTTCACGCGGCTGCTCGCATCGCCCAGCGAGCGCACGGAACGCCAGCGCGAAGCCGGCGCCCCCATCACCGAGGACGACGTGCGTCGCATTCCCCTCATGGGCGTTTTGGCCATTTCCCCGCAGCATCAGGCGCCTATGGTGCAACAGAAGCCCGATGTGCACATCGCCACCTCAGTTATGGAGATGGGCCAGCGATTTGGCCTCACCGGGCGCGAGGTCGAGGTGCTCACGCTCTATGCGCTCGGCCACACGCAGGCGCGCGTGAGCGAGGAGCTCAAGCTGTCGACGAATACTGTGCACACGCACATCAAGCGCATCTACGACAAGACCGATATGCATTCGCGCCAGGAAATCTTGGACTACATCGCGGAATTCGGGAGCCCTAAGCACTGATATGGGCCCCTGCGGGCTTTGCTCTTCGTGCGATTCCCCAGGATTAACGTTTTACGAAGACCCCGTGTGCAAGTTTTACCTGTCTGTTGAGTACAGCAGATTTCCTGAAAACAATCTACCTGCACTTTTATCAGAGCGATTCGTGAGTCTACTCCGATGGACCTCAAAAACGTGCACACGGGGTCTTCGTAAAACGTTAATCCTGGGGAAACTGGGCCGTCAAACGGGAGCGCCCCTATCGTCAGGCGACGATAGGGGCGCTCAGCATAGCGAAATGAGCTTGAACGTTAGGACGTGGCCCGATAATTAGAACTCGAGCTGCTCCAGACGGTCGAAGACCACGTCGATGCGAGTGAGAAAGTCCCACGGATCGAAGATCTCGTCAAGCTTCTCGGGCGTGACCGTGCAGCGCGGGTCGGCCTCGAGCTTCTCACGGAAGGTGGTGCCGCCGGCGCACTGCTGGACCTCGCGCCACGTAGCCATGGCGTTCTCCTGCACGATGGCGTAGGCCTCCTCGCGCGTGATGCCCGTCTCGACGAGAGCGAGCAGCACCTTGGACGAGAAGATGAGGCCGCGCGTCTTGTTAAGGTTGGCCTTCATCTGCTCGGGGTACAGGATGAGACCGTCAACGATGCGGGTAAGGCACTGGAACATGTGGTCAAGTGCAATGAAGCTGTCGGCCTGGGCGACACGCTCGGCGGAAGAGTGGCTGATGTCGCGCTCGTGCCACAGCGCCACGTTGTCGAAGGCGACCTGCGCGTTGGCCTTCACCACGCGGGAGAGGCCGCAGACCTTCTCGACCGTGATGGGGTTGCGCTTGTGCGGCATAGCCGAGCTGCCCTTCTGCCCCTTCTTGAACGGCTCCTCGGCCTCGAGGGTATCGGTCTTCTGGAGGTTGCGGATCTCGGTGGCGATGCGCTCGCAGGTGGCTGCCGTGGTGGCGAGCACGCCAGCGAGATAGGCGTGGTGGTCGCGCGAGATGACCTGCGTGGACAGCGGATCGTGCACAAGGCCCAGATGCTTGCAGACGTACTCCTCGACGAACGGTTCGATGGAGGAATAGGTGCCCACCGCGCCGGAGATGGCGCCAAACGCGACGGCGGCGCGGGCGTCCTTCAGGCGGTCGTAATCGCGCTTGAGCTCCCAGGCCCAGCTGCCGAACTTCATGCCGAAGGTCATGGGCTCGGCGTGAATGCCATGGGTGCGACCCACGCACAGGGTGTTGCGCTCCTCGAAGGCACGACGCTTGCAGATCTCGCCGAGCTTCTTGCAATCCTCTATGAGGATGTCGGTGGCCTGGACCAGCTGGTAGCACAGGGCCGTGTCGCCCAGGTCGGAAGAGGTCATGCCGAAGTGGACCCAGCGGCTGGGCTTGGGCTCGCCCTCCGGGACGTCGCGGTCGATGTACTCGCCCATGTTGGTGAGGAACGCGATGACGTCGTGGTTGGTAACGGCCTCGATGGCGTCGACTTCCTCCTTGTTGAAGGCGGCGTGCTCGCGGATCCACGCGGCCTCCTCCTTGGTGATGCCGATGTTGCCGAGCTCTGCCTGAGCCTCGCAGGCGAGCACCTCGATCTCCTGCCAGATGGCGTATTTGTTCTCGAGCGAGAAGATGTGACCCATCTCCGGACGGGTGTAGCGATCGATCATTGCGGCTCCTTTTTGAGTATTGGCACGCTGACGGTACGCACCATATTGTACGCGCTCGCATGGGAAAATAGGGACAGGCACCTTTTTCCCACCGGTGGGAAAAAGGTGCCTGTCCCTATTTTCCCAACGAGAAACGGCACCATTGCTGGTGCCGTTAACGATCCTGGAGCGGGCAACGGGACTCGCGGCCGGCTGCGCCGTCCGCAGCTTCGGGCGCTACGCGCCCTCGCACGCTCGCTGGCGAACGCTCACGCGTTCGCTCAGCCTCGCGACCTCGCGGTTCGAGTCTCCACAAGGCCCCCAAACAAGAAACGGCACCATCGCTGGTGCCGTAAAAGTTCTGGAGCGGGCAACGGGACTCGAACCCGCGAGTGTCAGCTTGGGAAGCTGATGCCTTACCACTTGGCGATGCCCGCGTATGTGTGCCGAGCGAATCGGCGTATTGGGTAGTATAGCGCGGCTGATTTATGCGAGCAAGAAACGCATGTGGACACGCCTGCTTGCTTTGGCATCGCATGTCGCGCACCGGCGCTCGAAGTGCTGCAGAATCTCTGGGATTGGCGCCTGATTGGCGGTACTCGCTGCGGCGTGACGTGGAGATACCATGGTCGCTACCCGCTGCCGTCGCGTGCCCCGGTGTGGAGAACTCCTCCGAACATGCCATCTGGGCTGCGACGTTAGATTGCTGTAAGACAGCGCATGCCTGCCTGTTGGCGTTTTGTTGGCACCACCGGGCTCGTTGTTTGGCCTGCCTCCATACGATCGGCTTCCCGTCACTATGAAGGAGGCCGGCCATGAGTCTGTCCAAGCAGCTCGAAAGCATTCGTCGCACCATTCCGCAGGATGCGATGTTCGTCTGGATGTATCGCAAAGGCATTCGAGGAGAGGCGTCACTGCGCCGCTACGTCGTGCGCAAGATCCGAAACGTCGTGTTCACGCTGCTGGCGCTCATCGTGGTGGCGGCGCTGTTCATCCCCAGCTGTGCGCAGGCACAAGAGGCAGATCAGGCTCAGACGCTCACCGTTACCGAGCTGTTGGAAAACCCGCATTCAAACGGCGGGACAGGACATTTCCTGCGCGTTCAGGGCGCTGAATCCTCGGTTGCCTATTGCGCTCAGGGCTGGCTTATCACGCCTACGCAAGGGCAAACACTCACACGCTATGGCTCTTTGGAGATTCCGGAGCTTGATTACGTCATGTATCACGGGTACGACGGGAACTACGTGACGTCGGTGTTCGGGTTGGACGAACAGGAGTCGGAGGCGGCAACGACCGTCGCCGTGTGGCTCGCCATCGCCGATCAGCGTGGGGACATCCTCGATTTTCACCCCACGAGCGGCGAGCCATTCCATGGCAACAAGATGTTTTACGAACGCTGGCAACGGCTGGAAGAGGGTCCGGTAAAGGACGCCGCCATGCAGCTCTACGAGGACGCACTCGACTACCGCGATGCAGGCGGCGGTGGCATCGAGGCAGGGTGCGCCTCGTATTGGACCAACCAGACCGTATACGAAGGCGACGGCACCTACAGCTACCAGGGCGTCGTGACCGCCGACAAGCGCGTTGAGGTGACGTTTGAAAAGGCATCCGCAGACCCGGCGATTACGGATGGCAACGAGCACTATGCGCTCGCAGGGGCATCCTATGACCTGTTCCGCACCGATACGGGCGAGCTGGTCAGCACGATCACGACAGATGAAAACGGCCGGGCTACCGCGCGCTTGATTCCCCAGCTCACCTATCATGCCGTTGAGACGAGCGCTCCGGCGGGATACACGCTGAACACGGACCCGATTGAATTCTCTGCAGGATTCGAGCCAACGCGGGTAACGCTTGTCGACGATCCCCAAACCTTCACGTTCATCATCGCCAAGGCAGACGCTGCGACCAACGGCACCGCTCAGCCGGGAACGACGCTTGCCGGCGCGGAATACGAGCTGTCCTCCACCTCGACGCCCGGGTTTTCCCTTACCGGAACGACAGACGAGAACGGCGTGATCGAGTTTTCCGGCGTTCCGCTGGGAACCGTGCGCATTGTTGAGCGCAAAGCTCCAGCGGGATACATGCTCGATACGACCGTCCATGAATATACCGTGACAGCTGAAGATATTGCCCCAGACGGCACAGCAACCATCAAACCTGAGCTTGACTTTCTTGAGGTCCCCATCGCGTTCGATATCGACATTGACAAGACCCTGTCGGAAACAGGCGACGATACCCACGCAGAACAGCCGCTTGGCGGTATCGCGTTCCAGATCATCTCCAACGACAGCGGCGAGGTCGTAGGAACCATCACCACTGATGAGAGCGGCCATGCGTCCACGACTGGCACCTGGATGGGCAACGGAACGCGACCGGAGGCGGCGTACGGCTCGATTCCCTATAGCGAGCACGGGTACACCGTGCACGAAGACCCTGCCACGATGCCGGCCGGCTGCAAACCCGCTGAGGACTGGACCATTGCACCTGAAGACATGGTCGATGGGACGACGCTGCGCTACCAGGTGACGAACACACTGGTGACCGCACAGCTGCAGATCGTCAAGCTCGACGCCGACACCGATGCGCCGGTGCGACAGGAAGGCTTTACCTTTAGCATTCTGACCGCCGACGGCCAGCCGTTGCCCGCCGATGCATGGTACCCGGAAGGGTCGTACCCCGAAACATTCACCACCGATGAAACCGGCACCGTTTCGCTCCCGGCGCGCCTGCGCACCGGGGACTATCTGCTCCGAGAGACTGCGGCTCCGGCCCCGTATACCGTCGCCGCCGATGACGTTCCGTTCAGCGTGACGGAAGACGCCCAGGAGCCTGTACTGACCGTGTGCGTGCGGGACAGCGCCGCTCGCGGCCGGGCAACGCTCGTCAAAACGTGCGCTGAGGGCGAATGTTCGCTGGAAGGCGCTGAGTTCGACGTCATCGCACAGGAAGACATCGTCGCACCCGATGGCACGATGCACGCGCTAGCGGAAGGCGTTGTCGACCACGTGACTACGGACGCCGAGGGACGCACGCAGACCGATGAGCTCCCCTTGGGAAGCGGAGAGGCGACATACGCCTTTGTTGAGACGAAGGCTCCGGCCGGGCACGCGCTCGATGCGACGCCCCATGTGTTCACGCTTTCCTACCAGGATCAAAACACCGCCGTTGTGAGCACCGAGATCGAGGTGACGAACGAACCGACGAGCATCGAGCTTACCAAGACCCGTGCAGACGATGAGGCGACGCCTGTAGCCGGCGCAGTCTTTGCCCTGTATGAGGGGGAAGTCGGTGCCGACGAGCTTGAAGACACGGATGGTCAGACGGACGAAGAAGAAGGCGGCGAGCAGAATCAGGATGCAGATGATACCGAGAGCACGCCAGAGGAAGACGACACTACGGGTGACGAGGGCGGCGAAGCAGAGCCTGCTGCTCAGATAGAGGATGGCGAAGAGGAGGTCGATCCCGAAGAGGATGAAGCGGAGCCGAACGAAGAGGACGGTTCTGACGACAACGCCGAGAATGATGGAGCCGATGCCCCCGACGTCCCAGCCTACACCACCGACGAGCAGGGGCGCCTTTCGATACATCACCTCGCGCCGGGAACGTACACGCTTCAGGAAACATCTGCGCCCGATGGGTACGTCGTCGGCGATACGAGCGTCACGTTTACCGTGGACGAGCAGGGACTCATCGACGGGAGCGCGCAGGTATCCTTCTCGCTCACCAACGATGTGACGAAGGTCGACGTCTACAAGCGCAACGCGGATACCGAAGAGGCCGTTGTGGGCGCGCAGCTTGCCGTGACCGATGAGGCGGGCAACACAATTGACGTGTGGACAAGCGACGAGGGACCGCACCGCCTGACCGGTATCGCCCCCGGCACCTACACGCTCACCGAGACCGTCGCCCCACGCGATCACGAGGCCTCTGCTCCCCTGACCTTTACAGTGGAGAACACCGCCGACGTGCAGACCGTCGTGATGTATGACGCTCCCCTGTCCATAGACGGAGAGATAGACAAACGGCAAGAGGCCGCCAATCCGATTGCTCCCGACGCTCAGGCGGCAGACATTGGCGCCTCCCCTGTGTCCGATGACGGGACGTTCGCATATAGCATCGATGTACGCAACACGAGTTCAACATGGGTCGACGAGTTCACGGTCACCGATGAGCTCGAGTGTGTCGAAGCGGGCATGGCCGAGCTCGAGTCCGTTGTCACACCCGTCGCAACCGGCGACTACGACGGAAAACTGAACGTGTGGTACAAGCTTTCCGCCAATGGAGCGGGTCCGGTCGAGGCGGGAGCGAACGCCACGCTCGACGATGCGCACGCGAACCCCTGGCTGGCCGATCCTTCCACGACCGACACCCTTGGCGACGACGGACGTGCCCTTGACTACAACGGCTGGCACCTGTGGACAGACGGTATATCCGCTACGAGGGCAACGGAGCTGTGCGTCAGCGAGCTCGGGCTGCCCAAAGAAGCTCGCATCGTCGCCGTCCGGTTCGAATTCGGATGCGTTGACAGCGCTTTTACCACCTATGCGGACGGTTGGGACCGTGATGGCATGAAGGACGAGACGGACTCGGTGGAGCGCGCGCAGGCGCACAGCGGCGAGGAGGCACCCATCATCGTCCGCATGCGTGTTAATCACGCGTACCGAGCCGATTGCGAGCTTGCCAATACCGCTCGCCTGGACATCGTCCGCAACGGCGGAGGAGACGGGCTGCAAGCGCAAGACGTCGACCGCGTCGTACAGCGCGCGCAACCGATTATCAGACCGCTCGACCAGACGGGCGTCGTGCTGGGCGGCAGCGCCCTGGTTGTCGCGACCGCTTGTTCGCTGGGCGCGTATGCCGCCCTCCATGTTGACGGCTCCGGCTGGCGCCGTTTGGGTGACAGGAGGCCGATGCGATGATGCGCGGATGGAAACTGCCTGCGATATCGCGCGAGCGCGCCCGTGCGGCATCCAAACGGGTACTGCGCGTAGGATCCGTTTTGATCGCACTCATCTGCTTTGGGTGTTTGGCGTGGCAGATTGCCGGTCTTTCTGCCGGCGGGGCGGGCACGACGATCACCGAAGCGGACGGCAGGAGTCGCGAAGAGGTACAGGCGGAACTCGATCGCCTCGTGCAGGAAAACATGATGACCGTGTCGCTGGCCCCCACCGCGCAACTCGATGACGAGGGAAACCTGCGTGTGAACGTCATCAACGACGAGGAAAACAGCTTTCCTCAGCGGTTCAGGGTCATCCAAAACGACCGACAGCTGTACCGGTCCAGCGTGATCGAACCCGGGAAATGCATCGAGTTTTGCCGCGTTGAAGACATTGAAGTCGGCGACGCCTACGTGGAGATACAGGCGCTCGACCGCGATACCAATATGCCGCACGGCAACCCCACGCGCGTCAAGGTATCCGTTGTCAAGACGGATGGATAGGCCCTACCCAGGTCAACCGGTCGCGCCAGCCAGGTGCGGCCTCGAGAGAAAGGATTGCTATGAACGAAACGAAGCATGAGGCAAGGCAGGCTTTGATGAGAAGGGCGATGGGGGCTCTGTGTGCCGTCGGGGTGGCCGGGACGCTGCTGGCGCCGACCGCGGCGTTTGCCGAAGTCCAAACGAACACGGACGGTGAAACGATAATCACCGTGCAGGCCGACACCTCGAACATCGCGTTCACGGTGCCGACCACGATCCCCCTCTCGGTCCAAGCCGACGGATCGCTGATTGTGGCGTCTGAGGATGAGTTCAAGATTACGAACGAATCGCCGTTTGACATTCATGTGACCAACATGACAGTCAAATCAGAAGATGGATGGAACATCGTGGCGTCGGCAAGCGTCTCCTCAAACGATAACTCTATCGATTTAGCCATTGGACCCTCTGGCAATGCGGCGGATGCGAGCGAGGCCATCCAAGCGGGTGGTATCGACCTCTCCGATAATGCCGCCTGGAATATGGGATACACAGGATCTGCAGAGGATTCAATCAACCTCACCTGCTCGGGAAACGTCTCGCATGTGACGAAGGACCTGCAGACCGCCAGCAAGGTCGCAACGATCACCTGGACGGTTGCTGCTGGTCAGGCCGGAGGTGAATAAGCGCCTCAGAGGGCGGCTGACGGTCGTTGCGGCACTGTTGGCTGCCCTCACTCCCACCCCGTGTGTTTGGGCGGAAGAATCGGCCTCTGAGCCCACGACATCGGTAACGGTGCTTCAGGAGAACGAAGTGCCACTGTCGGATGGGGATCTGAACGAGGGCGCGCAGGAACCGAACCAATCGGTCGATGAAGAATCGGCACCATCGGAGCTGCGCGTCCTCCCCCAGACAGGCGTGAGAGCCCATCAAGGATTTGTTATCGCCACCGTCGGAGGGCTCGCGCTGCTGGTCTTCTGCTTTTCTGGCACACCGCATCATCACTGAACCATCGAACGAAAGGCATGCCGTATGAATTCCGCTTTGAAAGCCATCATCGTGTCGTCAGCTTGCATCGCGGCATGCCTGCTCGCGCCCGTCGTCGCCTGCGGACAACCCGCGGACGACGGGCGCAACATCGTTGAAACCGACAAATACGTGCCGCCCGAGGACCTGGACACATGGCCGTCCGACGATCGCTGGATTGAGATCGAAGACGAGACGGTGATCGGTGAGAACTCGTCTCAAATCAGCGAATACTGCATCGCCGACGCACCCAACGCCGACGGGAGCGTCACCGTGTATATCCGCACCACGCAGATCAACCATCGTTACCAATACATTCAGTGGACCACGACGAAGACGATTTACTGTGACGGAAGGGTGGTGGCGTATATCGGTGAGGATGACCGCACCGTCTCCGCCGGAGACCGCATGACGCAGTATGCGAAGTTTGACGTTCACGGTGGCGGTACGCACCGCATCACGAGCGAGGAAAAGCCGTTCAGAGGAGGAACGGAGATCACGACAGGATGGAACTTTCCGGTCGACGTCCCCTATGTCATCACAGCGAACGCTGAGATAGGCGGCTCCATCGACCCCGCGGGCGCGTTGTTTGTATACCCGGGCAAGCATCAGGAGTTCCACATCGAGGCAGATGATGGCTATCGCATCAAAGCCGTTCTGGTCGATGGAGTCAATCAAGGACCCTTGTCCACCTATGAGCTCGTTTCGACCGGTGCGGACCACATCATCACCGCGCAGTTCCAAAAAACATGGACCGTGACGTTTTGCGACGTTGACGATGAGGTGCTGCAGCAGGACACCGTCGATGACGGGTCATCGGTCATCCCTCCTGAGATTCCGGAGCGAGAGGGTTATACCGCAATCGGGTGGGACGCGCCTCTCGACAGCATCGGGTCGGATTTGACGGTTCACCCAGTCTATGAGGCGAACATCTGCGTGCGCGTGCCCACACGCGTCGCCTGCACCATCGCGTCGGACGGTTCAGTCATCACGCCGAGCTCGTATGAGATCGAGAATCTGTCGGTTGTGCCGGTTGCGAGCTCAACCATAACCGCGCGCGGTGTGCCCGACGGTGCGCACATAGAGCTCGACCTAGATTCTCAGTGCGTGTTTTCGTCGGATAACGGGCTTGTAGAGCCGTTCGTCATTCCCGCACAGGCATCCGAATGTTTCACGTGGCACATCGACCCGCTCGATCCGAAAGCACACCGTGACCTTATCGACCGTGCCGCTGAGGGACCGACCACGTTTTGCACCATCGATTTCACGTTTGAGGCGGTTGCATGATGAAACGTTCTGTTCGTAAGGGATTGCGCGTAATCGCAGGGCTTGCCTGCATGGTTTGCGTCATGGCGCTCGGCGTGATGTTTGCGCAGGGACGCGTGCACGACCAAACCTACGAGGAGCTCGAAGAGGCATTTGACCGGGAGGTGAGTCAGGACAGCGATGCCTCGGATAGCGAAGACGACGTTGAAGATGCGGAAGAAGAGGATGCAGACCCCTACGAGGGGCACGCCACCCTGCCGCCGACCGTGTTGGGGTGGCTGTCGGTTGGGAACACATCGATTTCGTACCCCGTGGTTCAAAGCACGGAATCGATGCCGCACGACTGGTATTTGGATCACGACGCATGGGACCGCTGGAACCCTTTGGGTTGCCCATACTTGGACGACCGCGCGGTTGCCGGCGGTCAGCACATGGTGATCTACGCGCACCACAACGAGGGGACGAACCAGATGTTCAGTGAACTCGCGCGCATGTACCACCAGGCGGCATTCGAGACACTCGGGGATTTGACATGGGAGACTGCTGAGGGAACCGTAACGTACAAGCCAATGTGCGCCATGCGTGTCGACTCGTCGTATTCAACGATTCAGACGTTCTCGTTTACCGATGACGAGGCGTTTCGCCACTGGCTTGATTGGATTGCTATCTCTTGTGACGCACAGTCCCCCACCGGGGATGAGGATCGAGATGTGGCAACACAGGCGTGCACACTCATTACCTGCTCGAATGCCGAAGCAGGACAGCAGGAACGAACACTCGTGGTGTTCGTTCGCTAGCAGGACTGGATTTTCCTCTGGTTGCTAGGCGGCGTTGTCGCCCTCAGCCGTCTCACCTTCAGCAGCGGCATCGCCTTCGGCGGCGCCATCAGTTGCCTCGGGGTCACGCGTGCCATCGGTGTCGGTGGCATCGAAGTCGATGGGCGCACTTCCGGTTTCAACCTGAACCTCGGCGGCGTGCTCTCGCTCCGGAGTCGACCCCTTCTCGCCCACGAAGAACGCGAGCCAAAGGCCCAAACCGATTGCAATGACAGCGCCGACTACATATACGATCCAATGACGCCTGATGAAAGAGAACACGTGACCTCCCGGGACGTTTTGACTATCCGTATGCTAGCCGAAAGACAACCCCCGTGCTGCCCACAGGGACGACGACCCCAGAATACGCACGCGAAACCGGGTACAAGATAGGGGAACTTCAACCGCTGTTGGAAAGGAGCGCGCATGTCCGAGCATCTCGTCCTCTACATGAGGCCCACCTGCCCGTTTTGCGTGAAAGTCATCTCGTTCATGGAGCGCGCGGGCATCGACATCCCGATGCGCAACATCTCGGAAGACCCGGACGCTGAGCGAACGCTCATCGAAGTGGGCGGCAAACGCCAGGTCCCCTGCCTGTTCATCGACGGCAAGCCGCTGTACGAATCGGACGATATCATTGCGTATCTGCGCGACACGCAGGCCTAGTTTCCTGTCGAACCGCTCTCAACCGTCATGAAAAAACGGCCGCACCCGTGAGGATGCGGCCGTTTTGCTTGGCGCGGTTGATGCCGAGGGCGCTACGAGCGGCGGATGACCTCGGTCACAACGTCTGCAGCGAACGAGACGTTGTCCGGGTCGACGTTCACCGGCACGTCGCTTTGACTGTGCGAGCAGGCAAGGCCCGTCTCGTCCACGCCGGCCAGCGTCAGGGAGCGCAGGCTCATCTCCATGGCCGGATAGGCATCCGTGTCGACATAGGGCATCTCGACCGAGCCGATCTGACGATGGAAATCGGCGGAGACGCGCGAGATGAGACCCATGATGCGCTTGTCGCCCTTCAGGACACGACGCTCGCCCTCGTTGGCGATCATGGTGAGGTCACCCGCACCGATGCACTCAAGGTTAATGAGGAACACGCCACGCAGGTGATCGCGATGGGTCTCGAGGAACTGCCTGATGCCGGCGTTGCCGTTCTCGGAAGCACCGGTCGCCACGAACCAGATGTCGTGGCCCAGCAGCTCGTCGTCACCCAAGGAGGTGACAGCTTCGCGCAGCTCATCCTCGGTGAGGGTGCCGTCGCTCGCGGCGCCGCCCTTCCAGCTGTCATCACCCTCGAAGTTATCCCACGAACCGATGTTGCGGCCGGAGTTCTTGGCGTCGTAGTGATCGTCCACGCCGAGCCAATCGCTCAAGGAAGAAGACGACTCGTCGCGCTTCTTCTTGCGACCGAACAGACCCTTGAGGCCGCGTTTCTTCTTCTTGCGCGGCTTCTCGGGGACGGAGATGGTCTCGAACAGGCCCGTGTCGCCCGCCACCGGGATAGTGCCGTCGGATGCGCTCACGACCGTGAACTGACCGCTGGTGGCCGCACCGCGCGTGCGGGCACGGGATGCCGTGCTGGACAGCGGGTCACCGGAACCCAGCGAGGGGTCAGGCAGGTCGAAGAGAGCGGAACGGCTCGGGTGGGAGGTGATGTCGGGCACGCTGATATTGCGCTGCTTACGGGCGGGACGATGCTCGATCTGTTCCATGAGCGAATCGACGGTCTCGACCGGGCGAGCGGGCTCCGTGTTGACGCGCGGCATGGCAGCCGTGCCGCTGAGCACCTGGGACATATCGAACACCTGGGTGGGACCGGTAAGCGGAATCACCTTCGAGGGTTGCTCGACGACGGGCTCGGGCTCGGGCTCCGGCTCGGGTTCAGCCATGGGTTCGGGCTCAACAACGGGCTCGGGCTCGAGCACGGTCTCCGCCGCCGGCTCCTCATCCTCGGCGTGCGCCTCATCCTCAACCGGAAGCGGTGCGAAGATACCCGTCTCGCCGCCCCTGACCCACGAGTCATCCTCGGTGTAGGGCGGATCGTACACGAACGGCTCGTCGTCCTCGAGTAGGTCCTCGACCGGAAGCTGCTCCTCGGCCGCAGGCTCGACGGACTCAACCACAGGCTCGGCGACCTCGGCAACGGGCTCAACGTATTCCTCGGTCTCGGCGACCTCGACGGTCTCCTCAACCTCAGCGGGCTCGGAGTCCTCAAGCGGCTCGTAGGCGTCGGCACCCCACGCCGCCGTCTCCTCGACCTCGTCCTCCTCGCTCACGAACTCAGTGAAGGGAGCTGTGTCGTCGACAGCGTCGGCGTAGGTGTCAACAGGCTCCTCGGTCATCTCGAACATCGAGGAATCGGAGGGCTCTGAAGGCTCGTCTTCAGGCTCTGGCTCGTCTTCAACCAGGGAGTCGTCGAACATGCGGGCGTCGATCTCGGGCATGAGGTCCTCGGACTCCTCGCCGTCCTCCTCGGGCTCGTCGTCATCGATGGTCTCGAACTCGGCCTCGAGAATCTCATACTCGTCGAAGTCGTCCTCTTCGGGCTCCTCCTCGAAGGCAGCGGGCTCCTCGTCGTCATACGCCTCGGTCTCGTCCTCAGCGTATTCCTCCTCGCTGGTAAATGCATCGAAGGAAGCGGTCTCCTCGATCTGATCGCCCTCGTACGCGGTGTCCATATTGACATCGTCGCCGTATGCCGGGGCGTAATCGTCCTCGGCGTACACATCCTCGGATGCGTCGGCAGCCTCGTCCTCGTACTCGTCGCCCATCAGGAACGCGTCGCTCTCGGCAACGTCGCCGTCCGGCTCGTCGGAGTACAGCGGCTCAGCCTCGGCGCCATACGGCTCCGCAGCCGCCTCGATGCTCTCGGACTCTGCGATGACGGGCGCGAACGGGTCGATGTGGGCGATCTCATCCTCGGCAGACTCGGTCAGAGCAGCATCGACATCGTCGCCGGAAAGCACGGTGGTGCTACCGGAGTCGTCATAGGTATCGAACTCAGCGGGCTCGTCATACGCGGCAGGAGCGGCATACGAATCGTCGGCATACGCGGTGGTCTCAGCCTGGACCTCGTCGTCATGCTCCAGCATGGAAACCTGCTCGTCGTAGGCCTCGACGTAATCGGAGGGCGCCTCGGTCTCAGCGGCTACCGGCTCAGACTCGAAGGATTCGGGCTCGGACACGAACGCCTGCTCGGCTGCGTATGCCGCAGCGGCAACGGGAGCAGCATCCGCGACGTACTCAGAGAACGGAGCGGTGTCATCGACCTGATCGTAGTCACCGACGACTGTCGGGTCGACCTGGTCAAACGTCGTGGTAGCGTCGAGATCCTCCTCGGCAGGCTCCTCTTCGGGGAACTCGGGCTCATAGATGGCCTCGAGAATGTCATCCTCCGGAACGTCCTCGTATGCGAGGTACTCATCCTCATCGGCCTCAGCATCATTCTCGAACGGCTCGACAGCTTCGTCTGCCTCGGGAGCCTCGGAGATCTCGCTATCGTTCGCGTTTTCGCCGGCGTACGCATCCTCATCGTACGCGCCGTCCGCCACGGGGTACGCACCGGTGGCATCGAGTGTCGCCGCGGCGTCGGTCACGAACTTCGGAGGCTCGATCTCGTCCTCGAACGTGTCGGGAATCGCGACGAAGGGATCAACCGGCTCATCGTCGTCGATGATGCTCATGCCGTTGTAAATCGTGAGGAACTCGTCATCCACCTCATCGTCGTCGGACTCGTCGTCATCGACTTCCTCGAACATGGCGACCATCGGGGTTTCGAGCTGATTCTCATCCACATAGATGGGGGCCTCGTCGTAGGCCTCCCCATCGTCCTCGACGAACTCTTCGGGCTCCTCGGCGGACTCGTAGGGCTGCTCTTCCCATGCGTCCTCATATGCATCGGAAGTGAAAGGCTCCTCCTCGTAGGGCTCTTCCTCCTGCTTGAAGGCGGGCGCCTCGGGCTCGGGCTCGACGGCCGGGACCTCATCCCATGTGGGCTGCGGGGCGGAGAACGCGTCGGCCGCGAGCTGCGGCGCGGCGGGCTGCTCGAGGGCAACCTGTGCAGCAGCGGCGGGCGCGGCGGGGGCATACAGGTCAACAGGGGTGGAAGCGACAGGCTCGGGCACAGAAGCGGCAACGGGCTCCGTCTCAGGCTTGGGCTCAGGCTCCAACGTGGGAACCCGATTGAGCGAACGCGTCATCGAAGGCGCATCGGTGCGCGGGGCGGCCTCAGCCTGCGGGGCGGCCGTGGCAACAGCCGACGCGGCAGCGGCGACGGCAGCGCCTGCAGCGGCAACCGGAGCGGCAGCGGCGATACCCGCGGCAGCAGTCGGCGCGACTGCCGGAGCGGCGGGCGCGGGGGTCACGGGACGCACGCGGCGCTTGAGCACGTGCACCGGCTTGGGCATGGGCAGCGCGCCCTGCTCGTACTCGATGGTGCAGGACTCGGCGACCATGCCAAGCTCGCGCAGCTTATCAACGCCGTAGCGGATGCAACCGGCGGAGTTCACGGGCACCTCGTCGGCGGGCACCTCGTCGATGATCTCTTCCTCGACGATCTCGTACTCGGGCTCGGGCGCCGGCGCGGGCTCCGACTCGACCGGCTGCTGGACGGGCGCGGTCTGCGCCGCCTCCTGCTCGACGGCCGGCATCTGGACGGTCTCACTCGCAACGGGAGCCTGCGGAACGGCGGCGAAGGCCGACGTCTCCATCTCGGGAGCGGCGGTCTCCTCCTCCCCGATCGCCCCATCGGACTCGGGCTCAAAGCCGTAATCGTCCACGAAGCCCTCGCCCTCGACGAGCTCCTCCTCGCCTTCTTCCTGGTCAACCAGGACGTCGGCGTACAGGCTGCGCTGCTCCTCCATGAACTCGTCGAAAGAACGGTCCTCGGGGAACTCGTTGGCACCGCGGTAGGGCGATACGGCGTCCATGACGCCCAGCATGGTGGCGACGGACGACTTGTTGCACACCGAGCCGGAGGTGTAGGGCAACACGAAGCGGTTGAGGATGATGGCAATCGCGTTCGCAAGCGGAATGAGCGAGATGAGGATGGCCACGATCCATAGCACGACCTTCGCCGCGCCGGGGAACGGGAAGATGCGCAGCACGACGACGATGGCCGGAACCAGCATGGCGATGGGCAGCAGCTTTGCCAACAGCGGACGGTACGGCGCGATGGGCATCTGCGAGAGGATGTCGGCGCGCGGGGAATCGTAATGGGCGACGACCACGACCGGGCGGTTGCGCGGAGAGGCGAGCGGGCCGGCGGCCTTATGGTAGGCGATAACGTTTTGGGACAGGCCGTTGGCACCCAGACCGGGCAGCGTGATGCGGCCAAAACGGTCGAGCAAGAACAGCGCGGCACATGCGATGGCAAGCAACGAGCCCACGATGCCGAGCATACCGCCGATGCCCATGAGCACCGAAGCGATGAACATGAGCAGGCACAGGATGCCGCGCACGAGTTTGGGCGACGCCGGGGCGGCGAACTCCTGGATTTCGGGCTCGAAGCCGTGGTTCGAGAAGATCTGCGCGATATCCTCGGCTGCCAGGCGCTCCTCCTCGCTGCACGCGGGGGTGATCCCGATGTTCTGAAGGAGATGGTTAAGATATGTTTGGGTATTCGCCATGAGGGCTCCACATCGTTATGTCCGTATGTAGTCGAAAGTATACCCTGAACGACCAATACCTGCAGCTCGCCATCCCTCTTACCGACAAAAGCGCTCCGTTTATCCGGGTATCTTCATATCGACTAAAATAGTGGGCCAGCCGGAACACGAACGCTTCCGGCGGAAAGGCGCACGGCATGAACACGCACGAACCCCTCGAGGGAGCCGACCAGGGCGCGCTTAACGAAACCGCCCTGCGTATCCTCAACCTCCTGTTTATCCTCAACTCGTCATCCGTTCCGCTTTCGACCGAGCAGATTGTGAGCGACGTCGACCTGGGCTATGGGTCGGGAAACCGCGCGTCGGACCTCAAGAAGTTCCGGCGCGACCGCGAGAAGCTCGCCGAGCGCGGCATCGCCGTGAAGGAGATCAAGCCGACAGGCGGGCGCGCGAGCGAAGAGAGCCTGTGGACCATCGACCGTGCGAGCTCGTTCGCAGCGGTCGGTGCTATTACGCGCGACGATGCAGACGCGCTGATGCGCGCCGTCGACGAATGCCTTTCGCGCAGTGACATTCCCTTTCGGCAGGCACTGTTGGACATCAAGCACCGACTGGACGCGATGTCCTCCCCTACCGCGCACGGGGCACAGGCGGTAGCCGACGGCGGCTGGCACGAACCGAGCCGCGCGGAGGACGCCATGTGGACGGCGTTTTCGCTCAAGCGCAAGATTCGCTTCGTGTACCGGGACGCCAAGGGCGCGGAAAGCCAGCGCACGCTGGAGATTTGGGGCATCTTCATGCAGGAGGGCCACAGCTATTATGTGGGCCTCGACGAGCAGACGGGCAGCGTGCGGACCTTTCGCTCCGACCGCATCGTGCGCGCGTGGCGGCCGGCCGGGCACTACACCGTGCCGGGATGGTTCGACGTGCGCGACTACCTGTTTTTGCCCTTTGACCTGGGCGGCGGGATGTCGGAGCTCGCGACGTTCACGTTCCCGCGCGACATGGGCGCGGCGGAGCTGCGGGCGCTGACCAAGGGCCGCGGAAGCGTGGTGCGAACCGATACGGAGATTCGCTGGTCGATCAAGGTGCGCAACATGCGCGAGGCAGCGCGGTTCTGTTTGGTGCATGCGCACCGCGGCATGCGACCGTTCGCGCCGGGTAAGCTGGTGCACGCCTGGAAAGACCTGATGGGAAAGGCGGTGGAGGCCCATGGCTGCGCTTTCGGCCGATAGGCTCATCTCGTGCGGGATCCAGCTGCTCGAGGTGCTTTCCGCTGCGCCCGGGCAGCGGTGCACGCGCACGGCGGCGGCGCAGGCCCTGCACGTGGACGTCGATGCGATTCCGCAGATCGTGGATACGGTGTCGGCGCTTTCTGACCGCACGAGCGGGGCGCGGGTGGCGCTGACGCTTGACGGGGAGACGCTCTCGCTTACCGGCGATGCGGCGCTTATCATGCCGCGACGGTTCAGCCTTGAGGAGAGCATGGTGCTGGCGCACGTACTGGACGTGCTGAACCTTGACGAGGAGACGCGCGAGCACATTCGCGCGGCCGTAATGCCGCTGGGCGAGGCGCCCGAGAAGGCGCGGATTGCGGAGCCGGCTCGCTACGGCGCATGGTTTGGCAAGCTCAGCGAGGCGATTGAGGACGGCATTCGCTGCCGGATGACGTATCGGTCGCTTGAGGACGACGATGCGCACGAGCGCGTGATCGACCCGATTGCCGTGACCGAGGAGCACGGCGAGACGTATTTGATCGCCTGGAACGTTGAGAAGGATGCCGAGCGGCGCTACCGGTTGGACCGCATCCAGGACGTGACGTTCACCGAGGATTCCATTGAGCAGCACGGGGCGCAGCTGATGGACACCGCCGCGAGCCTGCGGGAATCTGGACAGCACGTACGCCTTGCCGTGCCGAACTTGGCCTATTTGCAGCGGCTTGACTGGGCGGGCATTGGCGAGATCGCCGAGGAACCGGACGGCAGCGCGACGTGCACGCTGTTCTTCGACTCGAAGCACTGGCTGTTTGACCAGCTGCTTTCTGCTGGTGGGGACATCGTGCTGCTCGACGCGCCGGAGTTGGTCGGCGAGCTTGCCGCATATGCCGAGGAGCTGCTGGCGAGCGTCGATCGCTGAGGTTTTGGCGCTTGCGACGGCGAATCTGGATAGAAATGTCGATTATGGCTGTGTTAACCCTTTTTGGCGGTCCCCTTGTCCGCGCCGGATGGGATTATGAGCCCGCAGGCAGGAGGCGTTGACAGGAGGGCGCATGGCGGGGATGCGGAAGCTCGAGGGCCTCGTCGCGGAGGTCCTGGGGCTCGATCCGGGCGACAGGGCGGAGTTTCTATACAAAGTCGAGGTCGGGGATGCTGAGGAGGCCTTCCTGAGGGCGCGCGCGGAGCTCCCCTCCCCGGCCCGCTGCCCCCGCTGCGGCTGCGAGCGGATCTCCCGCCGCGGGCACGACGCGCGCGGCAGGCAGCGCTGGAAAAGCAGGGGCAATTTGCCACCGACATGACCGAAAAGCACCGCACCTCCGATG
>CALULJ010000033.1 GCA_944321445.1 uncultured Collinsella sp. | reverse complement strand
CCGGCGTCGGCCAGATTCTGGTCGAGCTCCACAAGGTTATTGAACGCATGGTCGATCTCGGCCTTGGTGAAGGCGGAGTAGCGTGCGCGCGACACGGGTACGTCGGGCGCGACGTCGCGCACCATGGCAAGGGCGTCGGAGCCGATGAGCTCGCCCTCACGGTCGAAGTCGGTACCGATCACGACGGAGTCGGCCTTCTTGGCGAGGTTCTTGAGCGCGCGGATGATCTCCTTCTCCGCCGGCAGCTTCTCGATGGGTGCCCACACGAGATACGGCAGGCTCGGAACCTTCCAGCCTTTGATGTCGATGCCGTCCTTGAGGAAGGGCTTGCGCTTGGACTCATAGGGCGGGCGAGCCAGACCGTCGGGCACATCGGCGGGCAGCATCTCGCCCTCCTGGCTCACAGCGTACCAGCCAAGCTTCTTGTCGAACTTGAGCTCGGTGGGGAAATCGGGCGCCAGGATGTGGCCGCGCAGACCGATGGTGACCCACTCCTCGCCATCCACCGTGAAACGGTAGACCGGCGTGTTGTAGACCTTATCGGCCTTCGGTTTTCCGACGCTGCACAGCAGGCGTGCAATCTGCTGGGCGGCATCGTTCTTCTCGGTGATGACGAGCTTCAAAGCGGCTCCTTACGTATATATGTGCGCCCACGCGGCGTGCGCGGACGGCAAAGTCGTGTACCGCAACGTACCACAAGTGAGCCGCGAGCGCGAATTATTCGCAATGTGGAAAAGAAGGCCGTCCCCTATTTGCCCATCTGCGCGGCGAGCCAGCTCGCCCACTCGTCCATACCGGTGCCGCGAGTCGCGCTGATGGAGAAGCGCGGCGCGGTGGGGTTCAGGTCGTCGAGCGTGCGGTTGTAGCCCTCCATATCGAAGTCGAAGGCGGGAGCGACGTCGATTTTGTTGAGCAGCAGCGCGCCGGCGTACTGGAAAATGCCCGGGTACTTGATGGGCTTGTCGTCGCCCTCGGGCACCGAGAGGATCATGACGGCGAGGTTCTCGCCCAGATCGAAGTCGACAGGACACACGAGGTTGCCCACGTTCTCGATAAAGATGACGTCGATGTTCTCGAGCCCCACGCCGGCGTCGAGCGCGTCGATGGCCTGAGAAATCATGTTGCCCTCGAGATGGCACAGGCCGCCCGTGTTGATCTGGATGGCCGGCATGCCCGCTTCCTTCATCTTGACGGCATCCACATCGCTCGCGATGTCGCCCTCGATGACGGCGCAGCGCAGGCCGTAGCGATCGCGCAGCAGCTCGTTCGTGGCAAGGATGGTCGAACTCTTACCCGAACCCGGACTCGAGAGCACGTTGATCACATAGGTGCCCGTACGCACGAAACGCTCGCGCAGCTCCGCCGCCAGGCGCTCGTTGCGCGACAGGATCGAACTGCCGATCTCGACGGTCTTCTCTGCCATGGTTCCTCCTTGCTTGTTGTACGGTCTTTTCCTGGACGGATTTCGCCAAAAGTGACCTGACCCCTTTTGGCGTCAGCCGTCTTCTTCGTCGGGGGTCTCGATCTCCATGGACACGATGTCCATCTCGCGGCCGGCGACAAGCCGGGTCTCGCGGCTGCCGCAGGCGGGACATCGCAGATGGAAGCGGTCATGCTCGAACTCGTTGCCGCACTCCGCGCACACGCTTTTGGGCCGCACGTATTCCACCTGCATGGTCGCCTCGGCGGTCAGGGGATCGTCCTCGCGCAGGATATCCCAGGCGAAGTCCATCGACTCCTCGTTCACCTCGGCCATGTCGCCGATGCGCAGCGAAACGGAAACGACGCGCGAGGCACCCGCCTCACGCGCCGTCTTCACTGCAACATCTAGGATTCCGGAAACCAATCCCAGCTCATGCATGGTCGCTACTCATCGTCCTCGTCATCCGAGAAGAAGACGCGGCCCTGCGTGAGGCCCTTCTTGCCCTCGCGCGCCACGATCACGAAGCGCGTCACGGCCAGCGAGATCTCATAGAGGGAAAGCATCGCCGCGTACATGAACAGCAGCGTCACCGGGCTCGCATCGGGGGTGATGGAGGCGGAGACCACGAGCATAGCCACGTAGATGTAGCGCCAGGCGGAGCGAAACTTCACGTACGGCACGATGTGGAACACCGCGAGGTAGAACACGATGAGCGGCAGCTCGAAGGCCACGCCGAAGCCGATCATGAGGAGAATCTCGATGTTGATATAGTCCTCGAGGTTCGGCAGCACCGTGGCGATGCTCATCGTCTCGCCGATGAGCCACTCGAAGCCCGCGGGCACGATGATGAAGTAGCAGAACACCGCACCCACGAAGAACAGCAGCGTGGCTGTGAGCACCGTGGGGACGACCCACTTGCGCTCGTTGGGCTTGAGCGCCGGCAGGAAGAAGGCGAGGATCTGCCACACGATCATGGGCGTGCACATGACGGCGGCAACCTTGATGGCAAGGCCGAACTTGATCGCAAAGCCGCCGAGCGACGAGGTGATGACCGGCTCCACGCCCTCAGGCAGCGACGGCAGGATGGGATCCTTCAGGATGTCGACGAGCACCGGCGTGGCGAAGTACATGACGACCGTGGCGATGAGCACCGACACGACGATGATGGTGAGGCGGCGGCGCAGCTCGCCCAGATGATCGAGCAGCGGCATGCGTGCGGGTCCGATGGGCATTACTGCTCACCCCCTTCCGTATCCGCGGCAGGCGCGGCATCGGCCGCTTCCGCCTCGGCGGCAGCCTCGGCACGGCGATGCTTGCGCGGACGGCGTGCATAGAGGTCCTGGGTCGTCAGCTCAGGCTCGGGCTCGGCCTCGGAAGCGGCTGCGGGCTCCTCAGCATGCGCGGGCTCGGAAGCCTCCGACGCAGGGGCGGGAGCAGCCTCTGCGGCAGGTGCCTCGTCGGCAGCAGCCTCTGCAGCGCCCTCCTCCGCCTTCTCGGCGGCCTCGCGCTCGGCCTTCTCGGCAGCCAGGCGCGCACGGCGCTCGGCGAAGGTCTCCTTGCGGCGCGGCGTCGCGGCAGCTTCTGCAGCGGGTGCATCCGCGTCGTCATCGTCTTCCGCTGCAGCTGCGGCGGCGGGTTTGGCCTTCGGCGCGTTCGCGGCGGCAGCCATGGGATCCACGACCTCGGTCTGCACGACGTTCGTCAGCTTCTCCTGCGTCTCGCGGAACTGGCGCAGCGCGCGGCCGATGGTGCGGCCCATCTGCGGAAGTTTATCGGGACCAAAGAGCAGAAAGGCAAACACCAAGATGATTACCAGCTCTGTACCGCCAATACTAGGCACGAGCTACCTCCCGTGATTCAATCGGTGAGCCCGGATGATCCGGGCGAAAAGACATATAGGCAACTGCAGCAGTATACCGCGCCTGTTTCCACCGCGAAACAGGCGCGCGAAATGTGCATGCGATTCACGGGGGCGATGCGCCCCCAACGTCTCCCGCGGAAAGGGGGCTACGCGCCGGTGATGCCGATCTCTTTATCCACGCCCAGCAGCTGCGCAACGCGCATGACGTTGGGCTGGGCGTTCACGACCTCGAAGCCCTTCTGGTGCTCCACAGCGTGGTGCGCAGCGCCAACCAGCACGCCGATGCCGGTCGAATCGATGTAGGACACGTGCGAGAAATCGAGCGTGATCTTGGCCGTGGGCTGCTCGAGCGCCAGGTCGATGTGGTCGCGCAGGCCGGCGACGTTGGAGATGTCGACCTCGCCGGCCACAGAGATCACGTAGTTCTCTGCGGTCGGGGTGGTGGTGATTCCGAGTTCCATATCGTGCTCCTTCGTTGTTCGTGCGGTCTTTGGAAAACGCTGCGGGCCCGATCTCGCAGCAGGTTGTGTCGTTTACCCCTCGTTCAGGGCGTCGAGACGCTGCTGAGCGTACGTTTTGACCCCGTAGGCATCGTTCTCGTCGGCGTCGACGGCGCGCTCGTACGCAGCCTTCGCGTCGTCGGTGCGCCCTTCGCTCTCGTAGAACATGCCGAGGTTCGCCCATGCGGGGCCAAACGCATCGTCGCGCGCGACGAGCTCCTCGAGCTCTGCGATGGCGCGGTCGGTCTCGCCCGTGTAGAAGATGCAGATGGCGCGGTCGACCTCAACGGACTTGGAGCCCGGGTTGTCTTCCAGATAATCGTCGTAGCGGGCGATCGCCTGGTTGAACAGGTCGGTGACGTGCGCGCTGTCCTCGTCGGTCTGCGCGACGCTCATGGCCGAAACGCCCCAGTCGAAGTAGCCGTTCGCAAGCTGCAACAGCGCGGAGGGATTCGTGGGATCGGCATCGAACTGCTCTTGCAGTGCCTCAACGGTCGAGGTGTAGTTTGCGTCCACGTGGCTCATGTCGTGCTCGTCGCTCGTGGCGGCAGAGCCGTCGTCCGCAGCGGTCGAAGACGTCTGTGTATCCGAAGTCGCCGCCTGCTGAGGCGCAGACGGGTTGAGCGCACCGGAAAGCACGACCGCGGCGATTGCGGCAACGATCACCAAAACCGCGATCACAATCACGGCCTGGGCGCGCTTTGCCTGCTGGGCATTGAATGCCATGGTCTCCCCCTTCGCCGCGCTACTGCGCCTCGGAAGAACCGGAATCGACGATGGTGGCGTTGCCGTCCTCGTCGATACTCACTTCCGGATGGCCTTCGGGCAGCATGGACGACGCATCCTCGCCGCCACCGGTGCCGTACTCCTGCTGGACCTCGTCGCTCTCGAGCACCTGCAGGGCAGAATAGGCCGTGGAGGTACCGATGAGATAGCCGATGATGACGCCCAGCAAAAGCGCGATGACCGCGATGGCGAGCACCATCCAAAACGGCGGCGCATCGCGGCGCGCGGTCTGCTTGGCCGCCGCGGGAGCAGCGCCCGCAACCTGATTGTTCTTGGCGCGCTTGGGCTTGGCGCCCGCCTGCGCATTGTGCATGAGCTCCTGCTCGTCATCGAAGAATTCATCCGACATACGTCGTTGCGCTCCAATCGGTGAGTGCGGCGGTCGCCGCCTTCTGCATCCGCTTATTGTAGCGGGCCGGGACGGACGGCGCGGTCATGCATGCGGAAACATAGGGAAAGAGGATGAATCGCGTGCAAGCGACGACGCGATTGGGCCGTCCATATGATGCGCGCCGCCCGGCCCCGACGTGCGGGACCGGGCGGCGCAGTATGCATACCCTGCAGGTTCGATGCGCGGTCACACGGCGCGAACGCAGCGTTTCTAGGCGCGCGCCTCGCGGGCGAGCTCGGCCGAGACGAGCTTGACGGCGAGCACCAGCACGTCGAGCGCGGCGGAGAGCTCCTCGACGCTCGGGTAGGTCGGCGCGATGCGGATGTTGGTGTCGTGCGGGTCGTTGCCGCCGGGCCACGTAGCGCCGGACGGAGTGAGCTTGACGCCCATCTCGGCACACAGGGCGCCCACGCGCTTGGCAGAACCCTCGGGGCCATCGAACGACACGAAATAGCCGCCGTGCGGATGCGACCAGGTGCCGCAGCCGGTGCCGGCAAGGCCCTCGGTCAGCTTCTCCTCCACACAGGCGAAGCGCGGACGCAGGAACTCAGCGTGCTTGCGCATGTGGGCGCGCACGGCGTCGAGCGTGGGCAGAAAGCGCGTGTGCACGAGCTGGTTGAGCTTATTGGCCGAAATGAGGCCGACCTTGAGCGTGTTGGCGACCTCGACGACGTTGGCGGGCGACGAGCCGAAGAACGCAATGCCAGCACCCGGGAACGTGATCTTGGACGTGGAGGCGACGGCGAGGATGCGGTCCTCGTTGCCGGCCTCGCGCGCGATGTCGAAGATGTTCGCGAGCGTATCGGGCGTGTCGGTGAAGTCGTGAACCGCGTAGGCGTTATCCCACACGATGCGGAAGTCCGGCGCGGTCTTCATGGTGGCCAGGCGGCGGACCGTCTCGTCGGAGTAGGTGATACCCGTGGGGTTGGAATACTTGGGGACGCAGAACATGCCCTTGATGGAGTCATCGGCGGCGCACAGGCGCTCGACCTCGTCCATGTCCGGACCGGTCTCGGTCATGCGCACCGGGATGTTCTCGATGCCCAAATCCTGCGTGATGCCGAAGTGACGGTCATAGCCGGGCGCGGGGCACAGGAACTTCACGTGCTCGAGCTTGCTCCACGGCGTGTAGCCGGGCACGCCCTTCTCCCAGTAGTGGATGAGCACGGACTGCATGATGTTCAGGCTCGACGAACCGAGCACGATGGTCTGCTCGGCAGGCGCGCCCAGAAACTCGCCGGCCAGGCGACGCGCCGAGGGGATGCCCTCGAAGCAGCCGTAGTTGGAGCAGTCGACACCCTCGTCGGTGAGGTCGGCATCGCTGCTGAGCAGGTCGAGCATGGGACGGGAGATGTCCACCTGGGCGGGCGACGGCTTGCCGCGCGCCATATCGAGCGCCAGGCCCTTGGCCTTGACCTCGTCGACCTCCGCCCTGAGCGCAGCGATCGCCGCATCGAGCTCGGGCGTCTCCATCTTCTCGTACATCGTTTGCATGACAGGGCCCTCTTCCCTTTTCGTGTGACCGAGCGCGTCATTGCGTGTGTTCCGCGCAGGTCGTGTTCACACAGCTCGCACCAGTATACTCGCGCGGCAGCCCGTTGTACGAGAATCCACAACCGTGCTACCAGCTGTAACAATTGGGACGGGCCGCGCCGTGCCCGTCCGCGTCGCGCACGCGGGCGCGCGTCGTGATACATTAGTCGCCAACGACGATGAAGGAGGCACGATGAGGCTCGGTTCGTTTCAGGCAGAGGAATTCGGCGACCTGCAGCGCCTGGTCGACGGCATGTTTACTGGACGCGAGACCATCGACCGGCTTGACCTGGTAGTACAGGCCGAGATCCTTGACCTTGCCGACGACCTCATGGAGATCGTGACCCTGCTGCCGCCGGGGACCTACGACCGCCGGCGCCTGTGCGACCAGCTGAACTCGGCGCTCGCGGCACACGGCTGGGGCAGCACCTACGGCACGGTGGAGTAGCCGCGGGTAGCGACGCTGACCGCGAAACCTCGGGGGGGCGCATGAAGAGCCAAGATCAGGAAGTTGCAGAGGCGCTGCAGGCGGCACAGGATGCCCTAGACCATCTGTATGATGCCCGAGACCTGCTGAAATCGGCGGGCAACTGGGGGCTGTTCGACATTTTCGCGGGTGGATTTTTTGCCTCCGCCATCAAACGCAGCAGGATGAAGGACGCACAGCGAAAACTCGATGCCGCACGTGACGCCCTCGCCGTATTCGTGCGCGAACTTCATGACGTCGACGGCGCTGGCGGCATTCGTATCGATGTGGACGGGTTCGCATCAGCAATCGACGTGTTTTTGGACAATCCGTTTGTCGATGTATACGTGCAGGGCCAGATCAACGATGCGCAGATACAGGTCGCGCGAGCAATTGAACAGGTCGAGACACTTCGCGACCGGCTCGCGCGCCACCATTAGCGGCGCCATGCATCTCCGACATGGATGCGCCCCCGTACGCGACGCTAGGTCGTGTGCGGGGGGGGCGCATAATGTGTATTGCACGGGTGTCTAGGCGGATGCCTTCTTGTGACCGCAAGCGAAATGCATGTAGAGCAGGCCCAGAACCGCCGCGGAGATGGATCCGGCAAGAATGGCGGTCTTGGAGGCGAGCAGCTCGGCCGGAATCTCGGTGAATGCCAGACCGGAGATGAGAATCGACATAGTGAAGCCGATGCCGCCCAGAATGCCGACACCGATAACGTGCTTCCAATGCACGTCGCGGGGTAGGTCGGCAAGGTGTGTCTTGACCAGGATGAACGTCATGCCCACGATGCCGATGGGCTTGCCCAGCAGCATGCCGAAGTACGTGCCGATGGCCACCGGGTCGAACAGCAGCGTTGCGGGCTCCACGCCCACCAGGCGCACCTGCGCGTTCACGAAGGCGAAGATAGGCAGGATGATGAAGTTCACCGGCGTGGAGATGGCGTGCTCCAGGCGCTGCAGGGGCGGGGTGACGCGATGCATGACGCGCTCGACACCGGACACCGCATGGGTGAAGTCGTGCTGGCCCAGGATGTGCATCTCGTCATCGAAGGAATCGTCGAGCTCGGGCAGCTTGTCGTGCAGCCATTCGACGAGACCGCTCGCGTCGATATCGGAGCGTGCGGGAATGGTGAACGCCAAGATCACGCCGGCGAGCGTGGCGTGCACGCCAGACTGGAACAGGCAGAACCACAATACGAGGCCCAGCGCCAAATACGGTGCCAGGCGGAAGTGCTTGCGCAGGTTCAGGGCCACGAGCAGAAGCGTCACGCCTGCGGAGGCCGCCAGCCAGAAGAAATCGGGCGTCTGGCCGTAGAACAGCGCGATGGCGACGATGGCGAGCAGGTCGTCTGCGATGGCGAGCGTGGAGAAGAACACCTTGATCGCCGGCGGAACGCGGTCGCCCAGAAGCGACAGAACGCCCAGCGCAAAGGCGATGTCGGTTGCCATGGGGATGGCCCAGCCGTAAATGGCGCCCTCGCGGTTGACGAACGCATAGATGCTCGCCGGGACGATGACGCCGCCCACCGCTGCGAGCATGGGCAACATGGCCTGGCGTGGCCGCTTGAGCTGACCAACGGTCATCTCGTACTTGAGTTCCGTTCCCACCAGCAAGAAGAAGATTGCCATGAGGAAGTCGTTGACGAACAGCTCGACGTTGAGCGTGAACTCCCAACCGGCAATGCCGATGGATACCGGGCGCATCAGAAACTCGTGGATGGCCTCGTAGGCATCCGTGTTGGCACAGATGATTGCCGCCACAGCCGCCAAGATCATCACGCAGGCGGAGATGGTTCCGTTGGAGGTGATGCGGTCGAGCACGCTGCGGCGCTCGAGGCGCAGGCGCTGTGTGTCGCTCATGAGGGGCACCGGGGTGTTCGGCGCATCAAGGGCAAGCGCCTTGCGCTCGACCACCTGGGTAGCCGTGGGCTTGGAGGTTTTGCGCGTGCGCTTTGCCATGTCCTGCTCGATCCTTTCAACCGATTGCGAAACGTGGGGCCGATGCGGCGTCAAAGAGCGCAGGGGCTCAAAAGTAATAATTTATTATTACTACGCCGATGCCCCGCCCGCCCCCTCTCTTTTGGGAACAGTACAAAATAGCGGGTGAGCGGTCCTCATCTAGTGTTCCATACCCACCAATTTGGTAGTCATTTTCGCGCACCGGAACCATGGAACATCCACGTCCTGTAACCAAACGTAACCCGCCCCCTTCTGGTTTTCACCAAATGGGGGCGGGTCGCCTTTGGTTGCTATTCAGGTTTATTCGGCTGCAGCCAGAATCGGCGCGGCGACCTGCTTCTTGCGGGAGAGCACGCCGGGCATCCACACGCCCTCGGGCACGTCCTCGATGCCCAGGCCCTTCTGGGCAACGGCGGTCTCGCCCTCGAAGAGGACCTGGGAGCCCTCCTCCATGATGTCGGTGAGGCACAAAACGATGCCGTCGGCACCCTTATCGGCCTGGTAGGCGCGCATTGCCTCGCGAATCTCGGGAATCATGCCGAGCGCGCGGGACTTGTCGACCGTCTCGTACTGGCCGATAAGCAGCTTGCTCGAACCGACCTCGAACTGCTTGATATCGTTGCCAACCATCTGCTCGGCCGTGAAAGAGCCGGACGGGCGGGTGAGGAAGACCTCCATGCCGAACTTCACCGGGTCGACGCCCAGCTGCTCGCCGAGCTTGGCGGCGATAGTAGCGTCGATGGCGGTCGCCGTGGGGCTCTTGAGCATGAGGGTATCGGTCATCATGGCCGAAAGCAGCAGCTTGGCCTGGGTATCGGTGGGCGCCACGCCGAGCACGTCGAAGAGCTTGGCCACGATGGAGCACGAAGAGCCCCAGGGCAGGGCGATGATGTGCAGCGGGGCAGCGGTGGTGAAGCCGCCGAAGCGATGGTGGTCGACCACGCCGACGATCTGCGCGCCCTCGAGTCCCGCAACGGACTGGCCCGCCTCGTTATGGTCGGTGAGAACGACCTTTTGACCCTCCTCGACGGACTCGATCAGCTGGGGCTCGTCAACGCCGGCGTCGGCCAGCAGCTTGGCGGACTCGGCGGGCAGCGGGCCCAAGCAGCAGGCCTGGTACGTATCGCCGTTGTAATTGACCTGGTTCAGAAGCTGGGTCAGGACGACGGCGCTCATGATGGCGTCGTTGTCGGGGTTCTGGTGTCCAAAGACGAGGACCTTGCTCATGGATTCCCTCCAGATGGTCGGCATCGGTACATAGATAGACTTATCCTAGCACGCGGGAAAATGGGGACAGGCACTATTTTCCCATGGAAAATAGTGCCTGTCCCCATTTTCCCAGGACCGCTTGCCGTTCAGATACGTGCTTCCGCCGAAATCAAGCACATTGGCATATGGGGTTGAACATGCGCAGATGCGCACACTGTCGCCGCACGTGTCGCTTACGCGTGCGTATTCACGCGGCGCCACTCGCGCGGGCACAGGCCGAATGAGGTCTTGAACGCGCGCGAGAAATGCAGCTGGTTGGGGTAGCCCACGGCCTTGCCCACCTCGCCCACCGAAAGCGCGGTGAGCTTGAGCAGCTGCGCGGCTTTGGTCATGCGGTAGTCGATGAGGTACTGCTGGGGCGACTTATCGGTCGCGACCTTGAAGATCTTGCCGAAGTAACTGCGGTTCAGCCCCGTCTGCCGCGCGATGTCCTCCACCGTGATGCCGTTTTGGTAGTTCTGCTCGATGTAGGCCATGGCCTCGCGCACATAGAGGTCCTGTAGCTTGCTCATTGACGAGTTGCGCGGGGTCACGGCCGAGCGCAGCAGATAGTCGACAAACAGGTAGGTGTGACCGATGAGCTGGAATGCCGACGCGTCCTCGTGGTCAACCAGGTAGCGCATCTCCTCTTCCATAAGGTCGCGCAGGTCATCTTGATCGGTTTGATAAACCGGCGAGGACTCCGATAGCCCCACCAGCGACAGCGACTCCTTCACGCGGATGCCGTCGAACTCCACCCAAATGTACTCCCAAGGATCATCCATATCGGCATAGTAGGTGTTGGTTTGGCCGGGAAAGATAAGAAAGCCCTGCCCCTGCTGCAGGTGGTAGGTGGTCTGCTTTCCCGACTCATCCGAGGCGACCAGCGTGCCACATCCCGAAATGATGTAATGGAACAGGTAGTGGCTGCGCCGAAACGGCCCGAAGGCATGCCCTGGTGTGCACACCTCTCGTCCGTATTGATACGGCATCAAATCTATGAATTTACCTCGGGAAAACCTGGAAGAGACGATCTCATGGATCGGCATGTATGCCCCTCTCATATCCCCATACCGTATGGCAGAATGTCGGAATAGAACCTCACCTGTACCGTTTCGGCATATTATTCTATGCGACATTTTATACCATAATTGGAATATCTATATGCATATATGCTAGATGGCATCATTATGCCTGCTAACAGGGCATATTTCGCCTTTCCCAAGGTATGAGCGAAAATTGTGCCTTGCCGTTTCCCGTACGATTTACACCGTTTGCCGACTTTAAGGGTGTTTCTTCATGCACTGCTAAGCTATTTACCTGCAGGTTCTAGCACTTTGTAAGCTTCTATATCATTATAGCTTCTTTTGTACGAATATTGCTAACTTAGTATAAACCTCACAGTACGAACTGCCTTCATGCGCGCTAGGACGCTCGAAGGCATACAGGAAGGGGTTACGCAATGGCAGAACTCTCTCTGGAACACGTGGGGAAGAAATACCCGAACGGTTACGAGGGCGTTAAGGACTTCAACCTGAAGATTGCCGACAAGGAGTTCATCATCTTCGTCGGTCCTTCGGGCTGCGGCAAGTCCACGACGCTGCGCATGATCGCAGGCCTCGAGGACATCACCTCCGGCACCTTGAAGATCGACGGCCGCGTGGTGAACGACGTCGAGCCCAAGGACCGCGACATCGCGATGGTCTTCCAGAACTACGCGCTCTACCCGCACATGACCGTCTACGACAACATGGCCTTCCCGATGAAGCTCCGCAAGGCCAACCCCGACGAGATCGACAAGACCGTCCGCGAGACGGCCCGCATCCTCGACCTCGAGAAGCTGCTCGACCGCAAGCCGAGCGCACTTTCCGGCGGCCAGCGCCAGCGCGTCGCCATGGGCCGCGCCATCTGCCGCAACCCGAAGGTCTACCTCATGGACGAGCCGCTGTCGAACCTCGACGCCAAGCTCCGCGTCCAAATGCGCGCCGAGATCTCGAAGCTGCACCAGCGCCTGGGCGCCACCATCATCTACGTCACGCACGACCAGACCGAGGCCATGACGCTCGGAACCCGCATCGTCGTCATGAAGGACGGCGTCATGCAGCAGGTCGACAGCCCCTCGAAGCTCTACTCCGAGCCCTGCAACCTGTTCGTCGCCGGCTTCATCGGCAGCCCGCAGATGAACTTCATCGACGCCACCGTGGGCGAGAAGGCCGGCAAGGTCACCCTCTCCTTCGGCACGAACACCATCACGCTGCCCGACGCCAAGGGCAAGGTGCTCAAAGACAAAGGCTATGCGGGCAAGGTCGTCACCCTGGGTGTCCGCCCCGAGGACGTCGTGGACTCCAACGAGCACCCCGCCAACCGCAACCTCTCCGAGACCATCGACGCCACGGTCACCGTCTACGAGCTGCTCGGCTCCGAGGCCATGATCTACGCCGATGTCGACGGCGGCAGCATCTCCAGCCATGTTTCGGCCACCAACCCCGCGCGCGTCGGCTCCCGCATCAAGGTCGCGTTCGACCTCGACAAGGTCCACGCGTTCGACAAGCAGACCGAGCTGGCCATCGTTCACTAAGCGCGGAAGGAGGCTTTTCGCATGCTGAACAAACCCATTTCCCGCCGTGCGCTCCTGGGAGGAGCGGCTGCCGGAGCAGCAGGCCTGCTGTTCAGCGGCTGCACCACCGAGCGCGCAGACGGCAAGATCGAGGTTGAGATCGTCAGCTACAAGCAGGAGGCCGTGAGCATCTTCGAGCACCTCATGGAGGAGTTCAACGCGGCACACGATGACATCTACCTCAATATCCAGAGCCCGGCAGACGCCGTGACCGTCATGAAGACGCGCTTTGTGCGTGAGAACTACCCCGATGTCATCGGCATCGGCGGCGACGGTGACTACGCGAGCTTCACCGACTCCCAGATTCTCGCCGACGTCTCCGACTGCCCGACGCTCGACGACGTACAGGACGCCTACATCGACATCCTCGACAGCGTGACCTACGTACCCATGGAGGGCATCTACGGCGTGCCCTATGTAGCGAACGCCGCCGGCATGCTCTACAACAAGGATATGTTCGAGGAGCACGGTTGGATGATTCCCGAGACCTGGGACGAGCTGATCGCCTTGTTCAAGCAGATCCAGAGCGAAACGCCCGATATCTACCCCATCTACCTGGGCTACCTTGACACGTGGACCATCCTGTCGCCGTGGAACTCCATCACGGCGAATATGGTCCCGTCGAATCTCAATTACAAGGTGAACCTCGGCGAGGCCAAGTTCGCAGACTACTACCGCGAACCCGCCGAGCGCATGCTCGAGCTGCTGGACTACGCGGAGCCCGGCCCGTTCGCCTATGCCTATAACGACGCCTGCACCGCGTTCGCGCGCGGCCAGAGCGCCATGTACCCTTGCGGCTCGTTTGCCGTACCGCAGATCCTCTCGGTGAACCCCGATATGAACATCGGTATGTTCGCCATGCCCTCGGCGGAGCGCGCTGAGGACCGCGTGGTCGTCTCCGGTGTCGACCTGCAGTGGTGCGTCGCCGAGACCTGCGAGCACAAGGACGCCGTGTACGAGGTCATCAAGTTCCTGTCGCAAGCCGAAAACATCCAGACCTACATCGACGACCAGCGTGCCATCCCCTGCCTGAAGGGAGACTTCGAGCTCGATCCGCTGTTTGACGACATCCAGTCCTTCTTGGACGAGGGCCGCGTCCTCGACTACCTCGACCACTCCTATCCCTCCTCCATGGGTTGCGACGCGCAGGTCCAGACGATGCTTCTGAACAAGGACATCGACGCGTTCCTGGAGAAATGGGACACCGATTGGCAGCGCTACAACCGCAATGTCATCCGTAAGGTACAGGACAGCAAGGGTCAGCAGTAAGGAGGACGCGCTATGGCAAGTACGGCTGCAATCGGGTCGAATCGCCGCAAGACCTTCATGGCGATTCTGATTCCGGTTCTTGTGCTCTTCTGCGCATTCAATACGATCCCGCTCATCACGGGCTTTTTGTACAGCTTCACCGACTCGAAGGGCTACGGCGCCTTCAACATCGTCGGCATCCAGAACTACATCGACATGTTCAGCGATACCCGTATCCTGAACTCGTATCTGTTCACGTTCAAGGTGGCCATCGTCGCCACGCTCGGCACGAACGTCATCTCGCTCATGCTGGCCATCGGCCTTACGAGCAAGATCAAGTTCAAGAGCGCGCTGCGCGGCGTCTACTTCGTGCCCCGCATCCTGGGCGGCTTGGTCGTCGGCTACGTGTTCAGCTACTTCTTCACCTACATCGTGCCCGCCATCACCGGCACCGAATCCATTCTCGCGAACCCCGACTGGGCGTGGGTGGCCATCGTGATCGTCGTGGTGTGGCAGGCCTGCGCGCAGACCACCATCATCTACATCACCGGTCTGTCGTCGGTGCCCGAGGACGTCTACGAGGCGGGCAGCCTCGACGGTGCCACCGGCTGGGACAAGTTCCGCTACATCACCTTCCCGCTCATCATGCCGAGCGTCACCACCAACATGGTGCTCGTGATGAAGGACATGCTGATGGTCTTCGACCAGATCGTCTCGATGACTTCCGGCGGCCCCGCCCAGTCCACCGAGTCCATCTCCTACCTCATCTACAACAACGGCCTGTCCGGCGGCCAGTTTGGCTACCAGTGCGCCAACGCGGTGATCTTCTTCATCCTCATCGCAGTGGTCTCCATCCTGCAAACCAAATTCTTGAACAGTAAGGAGGAGCAGCTCTAATGGCTAAAGATAAAGTTAAAGAGCGGGTGAACTGGCCTATCACCATCCTGCTCATCATCGGCCTCATCACCATCATCTTCCCGCTGTACATGGCGGTCGTCATCGCCTTCAAGGACCCCTCCGAGATGACGAACGACATCGCCGGCATCCTGTCGCTGCCGAGCTCTTGGAGCCTCGACAACTTCATCGAGGCCATCCAGGTCACGGACTTCTTCAATTCGTTCTTGAATTCGTTGATCATCACCGTCGTGGCCGTCGTGGCGTCGATCCTCATCCATAGCCTCGCCGCCTACGCGATCGGCCGCAACATGGATCACAGCAAGGTCTACAAGGCATCGTACTACTTCATCATCGCCGGCATGTACGTGCCCTTCGCGATCCTGATGATGCCGCTCGTCAAGCAGACCGCCGTGATGCACCTCGACAACATGGTCGGCGTCATGATCCTCTACATCGTGTTCTACATGCCCATGAACATGATGCTCTACACCGGCTACCTGCGTAACATCCCCATCGCGCTCGAAGAGGCGGCGCGCATGGACGGCGCCTCCACCTGGAGCACCTATTGGAAGGTCATCTTCCCGCTCATGAAGCCCATGCACGCCACCGTCGCCGTCATCACCGGCTTGGCCGTGTGGAACGACGTCATGACCCCACTCGTCATCATGGGCGGCCAGGGCGTGAACACGCTGCCGCTGGCGCAGATGAACTTCCAGACCGCGTTCTCGACGAATTACAACCTGGCGTTCGCGTCCTACCTGCTGGCCATGCTTCCCATGATCATCTTCTACATCGTTGCGCAGAAGCAGATCATCGGCGGCGTCACCAACGGCGCGGTCAAGTAAGCGCATTGATAAGACAATATGCACTGCTCGTGTAGCTTGTAACCCCTTTTCGTTGGGCCCCGATACCGGGGCCCAACTGCCGTAAAATACCGTCCGGCCGCGATACGGCCAACCACCCCAATACATCCCCTACTAAGAGAAACTGAGCGAGGTACGATGTCGATTTGCATTGACAACGCAACGCGGACGTTCACCCTGCACACGCAAAACACGACCTATCAGATGCGGGTAGACGAATACGGCTACCTGCTCCATCTGTACTACGGCACGCGCAGCGAAGGAACCATGGACTACCTTCCCACCTACGCGGACCGCAGTGGTTGCTGCACCTGCCCGCACGATGTGGCGACGCGCACCTATTCGCTCGACGTGCTGCCCCAGGAGTTCCCGTTCCAGGGCAACGGCGATCTGCGCAGCACCCTGTTCGTCGTGCGCGACGGCCAGGGCACGTTCGGCTGCGACCTGCGCTATGCGCGCCACGAGGTGCGCCCCGGCAAGTACGCGCTCGCCGGGCTGCCGGCAGCCTATGCCAACGCCGATACCGACGGGGCCGAGACGCTGTCCGTCACGCTGGCGGATACCCGCCTGGGTGTTGAGGTCGAGCTGCTCTTTGGCGTGATTCCCGCCATCGACATCATCACGCGCGCCGCAGTGGTGAAGAACCTGGGCGATGCCCGCGTGACCGTCGAGAAGCTGCAGAGCGCCTGCCTGGACTTCGTCCACGGCGACTTCGACGTCATCACCTTCAACGGCCAGCACTGCATGGAGCGCAAGCCGAGCCGCCAGCAGGTGCTGCCGGGCAGCTTCAGCGTGGGCAGCCGTCGCGGCCAGTCCTCGCACCAGTACAACCCGTTCATGATCCTGTGCGACCGCAGCGCCACCGAGACCGCCGGCCGCGCCTGGTCCATGACCTTCGTGTACAGCGGCAACAGCAAGGCCGAGGTCGAGCAGACCCAGTACCAGCAGATTCGCATGCAGATGGGTCTTTCCGACGAGCTGTTCTCCTACCCGCTGGAGCCCGGTGAGCAGCTGGTGGCGCCCGAGGTCATCATGACCTACTCCAACGCCGGCCTTGAGCGCATCTCGCACAACCTGCACCGCTGCATCCGCCGCCACGTGTGCCGCGGCGAGTGGCGCGACGCCCCGCGCCCCATCTTGGTGAACAGCTGGGAGGCGCACTACTTCAACTTCACCGGCGACGAGCTTGTACGCCTGGCGAGCAAGGCTGCTGACCTGGGCATGGATATGCTCGTCATGGATGACGGCTGGTTCGGCGCGCGCCACGACGACTTCCGCTCGCTCGGTGACTGGACCGTCAACGAGGAGAAGCTCGGAGGAACGCTGGGCGAGCTCATCGAGCGCATCAACGCAACGGGCGTGAAGTTCGGCATCTGGGTCGAGCCCGAGATGGTCAACGAGAACAGCGACCTGTTCCGCGCGCATCCCGACTGGGCGCTCGCCATCCCCGGTAAGGAGCCGGCGCTCGGCCGCGACCAGCTGGTGCTCGACTTCTCGCGCCCCGAGGTCCGCGACAACATCTTCGACCAGCTGTGTGCCGTGCTCGACCAGGGCAACATCGAGTACCTCAAGTGGGACTTCAACCGCAGTGTGGTAGACGTGTACTCCCGCGCCGCAAATGACCAGGGCCGTGTGGTCTACGACTACTACCTGGGTCTCTATGACGTGCTCGAGCGCCTGGTCCAGCGCTATCCGCACCTGCTCATCGAGGGCTGCGCCGCGGGCGGCGGGCGCTTCGATGCAGGCTGGTTCCACTACGCCCCGCAGTTCTGGACGAGCGACAACACCGACGGCCACGACCGCATGACCATCCAGTACGGCAGCTCGTTCGGCTACCCCTGCTCCGTCATGGGCGCGCACGTGTCCGCCTGCCCCAACGAGGTCAACGGCCGCACCGTGTCGCTTTCTGCCCGCGGCCTCATCGCCATGGCGGGCGGCGGCTTTGGCTACGAGCTCGACCTGCTGGAGCTTCCCGAGCGCGCCTGCGAGATCATCCGCAACCAGGTTGAGCAGTTCCATTCCATGGAGCAGCTGGTGCGCGAGGGCCTGTACTACCGCCTGACGAACCCCATGACCGACGACTTGTACGCGTGGGAGTTCGTGGCCGAGGACGGCAGCGAGGCCATCGTGAACGTCGTGGTCGCCAAGGCCGAGGGCTACGGCGAGGCCAAGTACGTCACGCCGCGCGGCCTGACGAGCGGCGCGCTGTACCGCGAGGTCAACTCTGGACGCGTCTTTGCCGCCGGCGCCCTCATGGACATGGGCCTGCCCATGCCGGTGAGCTCGGCGCTCTACATGAGCCGCAGCTACCGCTTCGAGCGCGTGGAGGCTTAACAGCGGCTTTGTGCCCAGTGCCCAACGACGCAATCGCCCCTCTTGGCTTTGGCCAAGAGGGGCTTTTTCATGGGAACGTGTTGCGGGCATGAACCCGCTACCTTGAGCTTCACATCAAGCTGTCGCGCCAGCAGAAGCCACCTTCGCGCCGCCCTGCGCCGCCGCGCGCACCCGATCGAGATAACCGCCGCGATACAGCAGACACAGGGCGCGATCGGGCGCCATGACGTCATCGGGAGTCGTGGCGAGCGCACTGCCGCGGCAGCCTCCCCCGCAGGCATAGCGGTATGCGCATGCAGCGCATTCCGGGTTGTGCGTGACCAGGCGTCCATTGGAATAGATCCGGTGGATGACAACGTGACGATCGACCAGATAGTCGACGATATCGAGGAAATCACGCCTCACGAGCGGCTCGCCGCCCGTGAGGTTCACGCGCAAGATGCCCGCATCGACGATTTGGCGCGCGATATCCATGACCGTATCGTGATCGAGCTCGCCCAACAGCGCGTCCGGTGCATCCATGTAGCAATGCTTGCAGCGGTAGTTGCACCTGCCCGTAATGGACCAATGCGCCGTGCGGATACAACGGTTGGGATGACATACGTAACGTTGATCGTCTGTTAGACCTGCACGCTCGCCTTCCGCCAGGGCGCGCACGATGCCCTGACGCTCAAGTTCCCGCGCGATGGTGCGGGTGCGTTCGTCGAAGAGCGGAAGCGCGAGGTCGATCGTACCGTCGCACAAGGAAAGGACGCGAAACGTCGACTTGTCCACGAACTGCACCGCGTTGTCGGGCCGACGGACCACCGCCCACGGGAGGCGATCCCATCCGCGCAGCGCAAACCGTTCGTTGAGCACATAGCGCATGGAACGCCCCTTCTGCTTCATGTGATTCACGGTGCCCTCAATTCCTGCGCCGGAGCGCGGAACCGCAGGTGGACGTTACTTCATGTCTCCGCCGCCACCGAGGATGCAGAAGCAGTGGAACTCGCCGTCTTTAGACCCCGAAGACCCGCCGTTTGAGCAGAACCAGCCGGTCCCCTCGCCGCAGACAGGGCAGGCGCAGTGCTCGTAGAGCCCCTCGTGAGAAAAATCGCCACCGCCACCGAACAGGCAGGAGCACTCGTTGTTGGCCATGCCGCCGACCACGGCAGCGAGCTCGCTCTCGTCGAGCTCACCGGTCTGATCTCCGGAATCGGGCGAGCTGGCAGCTTCGAAGTCACCAGCCGTGACCTCGAAGCCCGCGTCCTGCGCAATCTGGGAAAGTGCCTCGTAGCGCCCCTGAACGTCGTCGATCTCGGCGACCTGCTTCACGCGCGCGGCAAGCTCCTCGTTCTCGCTCGCCTGCCTGATGAAAGCCTTCAACTGCTCGACCATAGCTCGTCTTTTCGTTTGCGGTACCACTCGCTTTGCACCTTTACGCTACCATGAGCCGCACGCTGCGCTCCAGACATCTCGCGCGAGGAACCCGTGTTTCGCGCCAACGGTTCCATCTTATCCCCTCGCGATAAAAAAGCCCCATGCCGGGGCATCGGCACGGGGCGCGCAGGAGAGAAATCGTAGGTGTTCGCGCAGATGCGCTACAGGGCGGCGAGGAACCGATCCTGAGCGGCGCGACCGGCATCGTCCCACTTGAAGACGCCGGCATCGGCAAGCACGTGGCCAAAGACATCGCTCACGCCGTCGCGAATGATCTGCTCGGCGGTGTCCTCGGCGAGATCGGGATGCGCCGCTGCAAGTTCAAGCGCCCAAGCGGCATGCGATGCCGTCAGCGGGTCGGCCTCGAGCTCGGCGGCGAGCGCCGCGGTATCGGCATCGCCAGCGTGCGCCAGCAGGTGCACGCGCACCGCCGCAAGCTCGTCGACCAGGCGCGGCGGCAGAATGGCCAGACCCATGACCTCGATGAGGCCGATGTTCTCCTTCTTGATGTGATGCCACTCGGCATGCGGGTGGAACACGCCCAGGGGATGCTCGTCGGTGGTGATGTTGCAGCGCAGGGCCAGGTAGAGCACGTAGGAGCCATCGACCTTGCAGGCGACCGGCGTGATGGTGTTGTGGCGAACCGTCTCGCCGTCCTCAACGGCCTGAGCGATGACGCCCGCCTCCTCGTCCGTGTAGCTGCGCCATACCTCGAGCACGTGCGCGGCGGCGTCGAGCAGCTGCTCGCGGTCGGCGCTCGTGAGGCGCAGCACGCTCATGGGCCAGCGCACGACCTCGCAAGCCACGCCGTCGAAGCCCGCAAGCTCGAACGTCTTGGCGGCGGGCGCCTTCATCATGGGGAAGACGTGACGGCCGCCCTGGAAGTGGTCGTGCGAGAGGATGGACCCGCCCACGATGGGCAAGTCGGCGTTGGAGCCCACGAAGTAGTGGCCGAACAGGTCGACGAAATCGAGCAGGCGGCTCATATTCTCGCGGTCCACATGCATGAGGCGGTGCTCGGCGCTCATGGCGATGCAGTGCTCGTTGAAGTACGCATACGGGCTGTACTGCAGGCCCCAGTGCTCCCCGCCCAGCGTGATGGGCAGGATGCGCAGGTTCTGGCGGGCGGGATGCGCGCCGTGCGGGGCACCCGCGCCACGGCCGTGGTAACCCTCGTTCTCCATGCACAGCTGGCAAGCAGGGTACACATCCCCCGTGTCCTTGGCCGCGCCGGCAGCGGCGATAGCCTTGGGGTCCTTCTCCGGCTTGGAGAGGTTGATGGTGATCTCGAGCTCGCCCCACTCCGTTGCAGAGGTCCAGGCGATGTTCTTCGCGATGGCGGCCTTGCGCACGTAGCGGCTGTCGCAGCTCATCTTGTAGAACCAGTCGGTCGCCGCCTTGGCGCCGAAGCTGCGATAGAGCGTGGCGAAGGTGCGCTCGACCTCGGAGGGACGCGGCATGAGGATGTTCATCACGCGCGTGGCGATGCGGTCGGCGCCCGACGGCGTGTCCTCCTCGCAGCCGTTGGCAACGCCCGCTGCCGCGATGCGCTCGATGGTGCCTTCAAGGTCGAAGGCGTCGTCACCCGTGGCCACGTTGGGCACCGGGGCCTCGCCCGTAAGGTCAGAGGTCGGCGCGGTCGCGTAGGCGGCCGCCAGGTACACCTCGGTATGCGGAGCGGCAGGGCCCGGGGCACCTACGGCCTCGAGCACGCTGTTATGCGCCCACACGGCATCGGCCGGCGCCACCAGGCCGCAGCGGATGGCGTAGCGTACGAGCGCCTCGATGTCGGCCGCGAGCGCCGCGGCGTCGTAGGTCTTCTCTACAGCCATGCTGCGTACGCCCCCTCGGATGCGATGCGGTACACGCGGCAGTTACCCGCACCGAGCCAGCCGTCCATGCCGGACACGAAGGTATCGACCCTGTCGAGCGGCACGAACGCCTGGATGGAACCGCCGAAGCCGCCACCGTGGATGCGCACGGCACCCTCGTCGCCCAGCAGGTGCTCGGCAAGCGCCAGGGCAACCATGGCGGGCTGGTCGTTGCCGCCGTTCGCGACGTTTTGCAGGTACATGCCCGAGCTGGCTCCGGAGCGGCGGGTGAGGTCGAGGAAGGTGTCGATATCGCCCGCACACAGCGCATCCCAGCGCTCGATCACGAGGCGGTTCTCGATGTAGTAGTGCAGCGCGCGCAGCACCGGGCGGTCGCCCAGCTTGGCGCGCAAGTCCACGACGCGCTCGTCGAACTGCTCGACGGGAACCTCGCACAGGCGGGTCTTGCCGAACTCGGCGGCCACAGCCTGCATCTCGCCGGGAACAGCGGCGTAGTCGGCCGTGCTCACGCTGTGATCGGTGCCCATGTAGGCCAGGCAGAGCGCATAGCCCTTGTCGGCGAAGTCGAAGTCGAGCTTCTCGGACATGGGGTTCGCCGGATCCTCGAAGTTGATGTGCGCGATGCCGCCGAGCGCCTCGGAGAGCTGGTCCATAAGGCCGCAGGGCTTGCCGAAGTACACGTTCTCGGCCCGCTGGGCCGCCTGCGCCATGGCGGTGGGGGTCACCGGGTCGCCGGGCCACAGCGTCTCCATAACGCGGCCGACAGCGAGCTCGAGCGCCGCGGAGGAAGAAAGACCGGAGCCACCGGGGATATCGCTGTCCATAACCAGGTCGAAGCCCTGCACCTCGCGACCGGTGGCGGCAAGGTCGGCAGCCATGCCGCGCACGAGACCGGCGGTGCTCACCTTCTCGTCCTCATGCGGGGTGAGGTCGGACAGGTCGATCTCGAAGGGCTCATAGCCCGCGCTCGCAACGCGCGCGGTCATGGTACCGTTCAGCGCCGCGACGCCCTCGATGGACACGTCGAGCGCGCCCGCAACCACATGGCCGCCCTCGTGGTCGGTGTGGTTGCCCGCGATTTCGCTGCGTGCGGGAGCGTGCACGTGAGCAAGCTCGCGACCTTCTCCGAATTGCTCGGAGAAGCGATCGATAAGTTCAGATACGGCAGTGCCCATGGATACTCCTCTCACGATAGGCGCGCGGGGCCTGCACGGGTGGCAGCGCGCAGCCATCGACTCTCCTGCTGTTCTGTTCGGAACTGAAAGAGTTTGATAACTCGTCTGTGAATGTACCATACCGCGCGCGAACGGCGGCAAACGCGTCGGCGCGCGGGGGCGTCCCAGCTGAGCACTTTGGTATATTCCTCCATTCATACGTTATCTACCTGCGTATTTGTATTGCTTTTGGCACACAGCGAAGAAAAAAGTCGCATATTGGAACATACGCACTTTGAGCGAACGTGTCACACAGATGAAGAGATGCCGTTCGCGCCCGACAACCGACCGTTTACCCCAATCTTGCGCGAGTTTGTTTAGGTATGTTCAAATACCCATGATGGAGCGGCAGCATTGCATTTGAATGCTCGCAGGTGATGCCGCCACGAACCAAGGGGGCAGCCATGCTCAAGGCAGAACGACAAGAGCAGATCGTACAGCGGCTTATCGCCCACGGCACGGAATCGGTGGGGACCATCGCCCGCGCACTCGACGTGTCCGAGATGACCGTTCGGCGCGACCTCGAAGAGCTGGCCGACCGCGGCATCGTCGAGCGCGTCTACGGCGGCGCGCGCATGCCGAGCGCCCTCAAGGAATCGTATTCATCCGACGGCATCCCGCTTCTGCGCGAATACTCCCATGTTGAGAAGCGCCGCCTGCACACCGAGGAGAAGCGGCGGGTCGCCAACCGCGCCGCCCAGCTCGTGAAGCCCGACGACACGGTGTTTCTGGGCGCGGGCACCACGGTCGAATACATGGTGCGCTACCTGCCCGATGCGCATCTGCGCGTCATCACCAACAGCATTTCGGTGTTCAAACTCTTGGAGCACAACGAGCAGTGCGAACTGTACCTAGTGGGAGGTCTGTACCGTCAGCAAACCGGCTGTTTTGTGGGCGGCATGGCGGAGGAGGCGGTCGCTCCTCTGGGCATCGACAAGGCCTTCATCGGCACCAATGGCATCTCGAACGGCTCGCTGTTCACCTCGGACATCGACGAGGGACGCATCCAGCGCCTGGTACTCAACAAGGCGCAGGAGCGCTACGCGGTCTGCGACATGAGCAAGGTGGGGCGGCGTGACTTCTACGGCTTCTACCCCATCAGCCGCCTCACGGCGCTCATCTGCGACGCAAGCATCGACCCGGCGGCTGCCCAAGACCTCTCCGAGCAGGTCGAGCTCATCAAAGCATAAGCGAGCTGCCCCTTAAATGGTGGGGATGAGCAGCGGCTCGCGCTTGCCCCGCTGCGGGAACACATCGTCGGGAATGTCGAGAATCTGCGCCCCGCATGCGTTCACGACGGTCGTGCCGCACGGGTGCTTGCGCACGCGCTCCACCCTCCCATAATTCATGTGGATGTGCCCGTGGAACATGAACGCCGGCTTGAGCTTGTCCACGTAGTAGTCAAACGACTCGAACCCCCGGTGCGGCAAATCTTCCATATCACCGAAACCCCGTATGGGCGCATGCGTGACCAGAATGTCCACGCCGCCGGTGGCGCGCGCGAGCAGTGCGAGCTTGCCCATGCGGCGGCGCATCTCCTTTTCCGTAAAGCCGAAGACGCGCTCGTTGTACTTGATCGACCCGCCAACGCCCATGATGCGCACACCCTTGTAGTCGCGCAGCTGCCCTTCGATAGAGATGCAGCCCTGGGGCGGGTGCGCCACGTAGCCCATGTCGTGATTGCCCCACACGTAGACGAGCGGGACGTTTGCCATGGTCACCACGTGCTCCAGGTAGCGCGCCGGAAGATCGCCGCACGAAATGATGAGCTCGACGCCCTCCATGCGCTCGCGGTCGTAGTAATCTTCCAGCCACGCTTCCTCAACGTCGGCGATGACGAGGATCTTCATCGACTCGCCTCGCGCTGGGCGGCTACCGTCGGATCGAGGGGGATGACACCGCTCACGCTTACCTCGTCGAGCGCGCGCTCGGACAGCTCGCGTTCCTCGGGCAGGCGGCCGACGATGTTCTCGTTCAGCCAGGACATGCGCGCGATCTGGCTGCTGGGCAGGCGGCCCGAGCCATGCGGTTGCACGATCCCCGTCTGGCTTTTGAGCTCGTCGGTGAACGGGTGGATCTGGCCGTTGAGCATGCTCTGGCGAAACACCTCCACCAGATTGCGCTGGCGCACCGGCACGACGGGCGACAGGCGCACGTCCAGCACGCCCGACGTGAGGCCCCACCAGTAGTTGATGGCCTTGTCGCGCAGCTCGTCGCCCTCGCAGCGCCACGAATCATCGCGGATGGACTGCACGATGCGCTGGTAGAAGCGTCCCCACTGCAGCACCGGCTCGCCCAGGTGCACCTCGGTACCGTCATACTCGACCAGGTAGAGGCCCCACGACTCATCCGGGTCCACAGGGTTGGGCACGTCGCGCGCACAGACGATGCGCACGTCGGTTTCGGCCAATTCGCGGCGCCAATCGTAGTCCTTCGCGGCATACCACTTGAGATACACCGTGACGTGCGGATCGACCATCTGCGCGCCGATGGCGAAGGCGTTGATGCCCGCCACGGTGCCATAGACCGGGGAATCGGCAACGTAGCCGATGCGATGGTTGTCCGAAAGGCTCGCCGCGAGGGCGCCGAGAAGGAACTTCACCTCATAGGTCTTCGCGCTGAAGGTGCGCACGGCGCTGTGCGACAGGCTTACCGAACAGTTGAGCACCTTGAGCTTGGGATATTTCATGGCGGCACGCAGCGCCTGGGTCATTTGCGTGGGCACGTTCGTCACGATGAGGTCGCTGCGATCGGCCACCGCCGCGTCGACGGCGCGGTCGAACGCCTCGTCCGATTTGCAGTCGGAAAAGACCGTTGTCTCGACCATACCGCCAAAGGAGCGTTCGAGCTCCAAGCGGCCCTTCTCGTGCGCCGCGGCCCATCCGGACGTTTGGGGACTGCGCTCGTAGATGAATGCGACCCGCAGCGATTTAGGCGGAACGGCCTTCTTATACAGCCCCTTGAGGTCGGCAATGAGCTTTCCTTTCGAAGGCTGCTCGGGAGGTGTCTCGAGATAAGCGATGGGCTCTTGGCTCGCGCTGACGCGCAGCTCTCCCCACATGCGGCTCAGGCGGTCCGCTATTTCGGTGGGTGAGCCGCAAATGGCAAGCTCATAGCCGTAGATCTTGAGATAGGAAAGAAACGCATCGCCTGCCGTGATGCCCAGCGAGCCCCCGTCACGGCGCGCGAAGGCCGCAGCGAAGCTCTCGAAGGCGGCACGCAGGTCGGTTACCGCCTCATCGGGCCACGGATTTTCGAGGTCGCGGTGTGCGAACACGGCGAGCCGTTCGTAGGAGCCCTCTTCAGAAAACACGATGCCATAGATGGGGCACACGCGATAGAACCGCAGGAACTCCTGGTAGATGCGGTATTCCTTCGTATCCGACGGCATAGGCAGCATGCGCGTGACGCTCGCGGTGATCGACGGCATGTCCAGGTAGCGCATGACCGACACGCGTTTGTTGCCCTCCTGCACGTAGAAGCGCTGGAGGTACTCGTAGACGATGATGGGGTCGCGCAGGCCCTCCTCGCGCTGGGAGTCGATGAGCGAACTCCACTTAGACGCGAACTCAGAATCGTCTTCGAGCAGCGGCATGAACCCGCGCGAAAACGAGTTCTGCCGGCCATGCGTGCGCGTGCCCGCGATGAGCGACATGTCGATGTCGATGACGCCGACGGGAACCTCGCCCTGGTAGCCCCGGTCGCGTAAAAAATCGCTCAAGGCGGTGGGATAGGGGTAGCGCCCGGCGGCGACATCCTGCTGGACCTGCCTCAGACCGATTTTGCGCGCTTTGCGATAGTCCTCGATCATGCTGACCCACTCCCAACCAGCTGACGCCAATTCGCTGTTGGCTCCATTATCCCCTGCAACGTCTGGGTGCGGACGACTGAGCGGCCAATGGTCAGAAGTATTACGGAACTTATATCATAATGATAGCTCTATGAGCTGCTCATAAGGCATTATGCTACTTCTAGCGGCAGGAGCGATGGGGTGGCACGCTTGCCAGCGAACCTTCTCCATCGGCGTTCGGCTGTTGTGAGCGCTTCCGGCCAATCGGGCTCTGTTGCGAGCGCTTTTGGCCAATAAAAAGGCGAAAAAAGCTGAATCCATTGGCCAAAAGCGCTCACAACAGAAAAATACGAGGTGGCATACCTGATTTTGTCGCAAGCACGGACGACGCGCCGATAGAACACTAACGGGCAGATACCTTCCTGATACCGATAAGGCCACAGAAGAAAGCGACGAGTGCGGCAAGGGCTGCAGGAACGACCCAACTTAGCCCAAGGTCGGCAAACGGAAGAGCATCGATGGGAAGCGTCGCGGCGGGAGCGAAGGCGTCGCGCAACGCCTCGATGACGCTGATGACCGCCGTGACACCCACAACGAGCGGCCAGATAATCGGCCGTTCGTCGCATGCCGCGTGGAACATGCCCATGAGCACGAGCACGATGGCCACAGGGTACATG
>CALULJ010000032.1 GCA_944321445.1 uncultured Collinsella sp. | reverse complement strand
CCCGGTCTGTGCAAGCACGCCGGCGCCGTAGCCCACGAGTCCCCAGGCGTACATCTGCCAGGGCGTCCAGGGTCCTTGTCCGAAGAAGAAGTTCGAGACCAGGGCCGCCAGCGCGCCGACCATGAAGCCGCTGCGCCGTCCCAGAGCGACGCCCGCGATGATGGCGATGGCGCTCACCGGCTTGACGCTGGGAACGGCGGCGAACAGGACGCGTCCGGCGGCGGCGAGCGCGGCGAGGACCACGGTGGGCATGATTTCGCGCAGGCGCGCCCCGCCGCGTTCGTACGAGGCGAAAAAGACGGCAAGCGCGGCGATGACCACGGCAAACGAGAGCAGGGCGGTCTGTGAGAACCCGGTGAGTCCGGCGGCGACGAGCGCGACGGGAACGGCGAGCAGCGCGAACGCTTCTGCGAGGGAGGAGCTGCGGCGCTGCGGCTTTGGAGCTGGGCTCGAGTGTTCGGGTTCGGGTTGGGTTGCCTCTGCGTCTTTCTGCAGATCAACACCCTCAGCTTCAGGTGTCTCTAATCCTTCTTCTGTATCCGCTGTGAAGAGCAGCTCCCCATACAGCCGCGCGCGGTCGTGCGGGCGGTACAGCAGGCTGTGCTCGAAGAAGACCCGCGCGGGCTCGGTGCACGCCACCTCGCCATCGAAGAGGAGCGACACCTCGTCGGCCACGGCAAACGCGACGTCGAGGTCGTGCGTCACGAGTACCACGGCGCGGCCCTCGCGCGCGAGGCTGCGCAGGATGCGCACGACCTCGGCGGTTCCGGCGGGGTCCAAGCCCTTGGTCGGCTCGTCCAAAAACAGCAGTTCGGGGTCGGTGAGCAGCAGCTTTGCCAGCGCGAGCTTTTGCTGCTGTCCGCCGGAAAGGTCGAAGGGGTGCTGCGTCTCCAGCCCGCAAAGGCCGAGCCGCGCGGCAATGCGGCGCACGTCGTCGTCGCTGTAGCCGACGCGCTCCTGCCATTCGGCCAGCTCTTCGGCCACGGTGTCGCACACGAGCAGGGTCTTGGGGTCCTGTGGAAGATACGCCTGGCGCTCGGCGCAGGCGTTCTCGACCTGCCCACGCTGGGGGCGCAGGATGCCGGCGAGGGTTTTGAGCAGCGTGGACTTGCCGCATCCGTTGCCGCCCACAATCGCGTGGACGCTGCCGCGCGCGATGGTGATATCCGCGCCGCGCAGGATCTCCGGTGCGGTACGGTCGTAGCGAACATGCAGGTCACGAGCGGTAAGTACAGGTTTTTCTCCGGCGTTTTCCCCATCGCGACGCCGATTCTCCCAAGCCACCCAGCGCGGCGCGAGCAGCGCGGCAAGCTCGGTGCGCTCGGCGGCGGCAACGGGTTCTCCCAGCTCCAGGGCCTGCGTGGCATAGGGCTCGGTCGCCTCGGGGAGGTGGGTCGACATGATGACTGTGATGCCCAGCTCGCGGTTCACGCGGGAAAGCAAGAAGAGGAACTGACGGCGCGCGTTGGGGTCGAGCTGCGCGGTGGGCTCGTCGAGGATGATGAGGCGCGGGCGCAGCGCGAGCACGGCGGCGAGGTTCACGAGCTGCTGCTGGCCGCCGGACAGCGCGTCGGTGGAGGTGTGCAGGATGGGCTCGATGCCAAAGAAATGCGCGACCTCCGCGATGCGGCGGCGCATTTCGTCCTGAGACATGCCGATGCTCTCGAGCCCGAAGGCGAGCTCGTGCCACACTGTGTCGCATACGATCTGGGCGGCGGGGTCCTGCATGACGAAGCCGATGTCGGTGGCGGAGCGGCGCGGGTCCATGGCGGCGGCCGCGGCGGGGCCTGCGGCGCTGCTGCCCGCCAGTTCATATCCCAGCACTTCGATGCCTCCGCGCTGGATGCCAGCGGGTGCGAGTTCGGGTTTCAGACAGCGCAACAGGGTGGTTTTTCCGCAGCCGGTGGGGCCGGTGACCACGCAAAACGCGCCAGGGGCCACGTCGATCGAGATGCCGTCGAGCACGGGTTCGTTCTCGCGCCCGGCATAGGCGAAGGAGAAGTCGCGGATGCGCACGATGGGCGCTGTGGACGACGTGGTGGCGCGGCCGATCTCGAGGTTCCCTAGGCGCGCCATAGCCACCACTCCCGAAGGGAAAGCGCTGCCGGCAGCAGCATAAGCGCAGCATAGGGCAGGTATCCCCACCACATCACAAGCTGCGGTGGGGTGGGGTAGAAGCTGTATTGCGCGCAGGCGATCGCGGTGAGCGGGATGTTCACGAGCGCAAGCGCGGCGGTGGCCGCGAGCACAACGACATCGGCGCGGCGCAGGCGGTAGCGCCGGTAGGTGGTCCGCTTCGCCCCGCACGCATACCCGCGAGCGCGCATGGAGTCCGCACGCGCAAGGCTGTCCTCGAGCCCCCAACCCATGAGGACCGAGACCGTGCGCAGATTGTTCGCCGTGCGCTCGCGTGCGCCGTGTGGGGCGGCGGCGGGCGTGGCGGCGAGTGCGGAGGCGACGGTGCGCCCGCGCCGTGCGAACTGCGGCACCAGGCGCATGACCTGCGAGATCATGAGGGAAACCGTGGGCCACGCGCGCCCGATGAGCGCCGTGGTGGCCGCGCTGTCCATGCAGGCAGCGTAGCTCGTCATCCACGTGAAGACAGCCGCGAGCATAATACCGGAGCACAGGCCGTACAGCAGCGCTTCCAGGGTGAACGCGCGCTCGCCTAACGCGAACAGGGTCGTGCTTCCTTCTCCCACAAACAGCAGGTTCGCGCCGGCGACTACCGCCACGAGGACCGGCAGCCACGCTGCGTGCCGCAGGGCCTCCTTCCCGCGTACGCACGTGGCGCACACGAGCGCGCCCGCAAGCGAAAGCCCTGCGTACACCGGCTGCATGGCGGCCATGGCGAACGCGGCCGCGCACACCAGGTAGGTGAGGGCCACGGCGGGGTGGTGGGCGGAAAACGGGTTGTGATGCGTGCGGCTCATGGTGCGTCCGTTGTGCTCGAGGTAAAAAGAAGGCGGGCGCCGCATGCGGGCCCGCCTGGGAAAACGGTGGGAAAATAGGGACTGTCCCTATTTTCCCGGCTAGACCAGGTAGGTCCAGGTGAGGACGTCGCCGTCGGACACGGTTGCCACGTCGGCGGACTCCATGACCATCTCGCCGTTGAGGTCGTAGCCCCAGCCGCTCGCGTCGCCGGCGTCGCCAGTGGCAAGGCCGCCGATGGCGTTCACGAACGCGCCGTACTCGGAATCCTGCACGTCGAGCTCAAGGCCGGTGGCCTCGATGGCGTCGAGGACCGTGGCGTCCTTGGGCAGCACGACGCTGCCCTCGTAGCTCACGCTGCCGTCGGCGGCGCTGGAGTCCACGGTGACCTGGACTGTGATCTGCTCGTCGTCGGAGGAAGCGGGGGCCTCGGTTGCGGCAGAGCCGGCGGTGGCGGTAGCGGCCGCGGAGCCGTCGTCGGTTGCCGCCGTGGTCTGCGTGCAGCCGCCGAGCGCGCCCACGGTGAGCGCGAGCGCCAGGATAAGCGTCGCGAGCAGGTGGCGCGGCGTGCGGGACAGGGACTGGGCGATTCGGTTGAGCATGCGTATGCCTTTCCATCCAGGGCCATTATTAATGGAGAGGCGATCCGGCTCGTCCTGCGCGCCGCGTGCGCCCGCCCGATCTGCGGGAGCGTGCTCGCGGCCCTGGACTCACGGTTGCTGGTACAGCCGGGGTATCGCACCCCGTTCCCCTGGGAGCAGGCGCCACCTGCCCCGTGCGTCTCCGCACCATCCATCTGGCCAAATATCAATGCAAGGCCGATTGTAGCATGCTGCGGCAACCAAAAGGGGGCGGGCCACGTTTGGCGAGCATTGGCAACGCGTGGCTGCCAATTTCTTCAGAATTGGCAACGAACGACTGCCAATTCTCCAGCCTGCCTGAATCGCCAAACGTGACCCGCCCCCTTTTGGTTGCGTGGCCCTTTAGCGCGCTGCAGTGTGCCGTCTGGCGAAAGACCGTTATGCCCGTCCGCCTCGCGGGGTAGGCTCGATGCATACGGCTGCTATGCAGAAAGGATGGTCACATCATGGGTGCACCGAAAACCGGCAATGTGAGGAACGTCGTCTTGGTTGGCCAGGGAGGAGTAGGAAAGACCTCCCTGGCAGAATCGATGCTGCATCTTTCAGGCAAGACCACCCGTTTGGGCGGTCACGCGGGAACGAAGCCCACGCTCGATTACGATGCCGAAGAGGTCAAGCGCGGCGTTTCCATTTCGACCTCTATCGCGCCGATCGACTGGAAGGGCACCCGCATCAACGTGCTGGACGCCCCCTGCTACCCCGATTTCATCGGCGACGCGTACGCGGCCATGGCCGTCAGCGAGACGGCACTCTTCGTGGTCGACGCCTCCGAGGGCCCGCAGCCCACGACCGTGAAGCTGTGGTACGCGGCCGAGGACCTGCGCCTCGCCCGCGCCGTCTTCATCAACCGCATTGACAAGGAAACCGCCGACTACGACACCTGCATGGAGCAGCTGCGCGAGCGCTTCGGCATGCGCCTGGGCGCCGTCACCCTGCCGTGGGGCACCGGCGAGGCCTTCGAGGGCGTCATCGACGTCGTGCGCATGAAGGCCCGCCACTGCGAGGGCACCACGCAGACCGAGTACGACATCCCCGACGAGTACAAGGCGGCTGCCGAGGCCGCGCGCGAGCAGCTGTGCGAAGCTGTCGCCGAGGCCGACGACGACCTCATGATGAAGTACCTCGAGGGCGAGCCGCTCACCCAGGAAGAGGTCGAGGGCCTGCTGTCGAAGGCCATCGCCGAGCGCCTGTTCGTCCCCGTGTTCGTGGGTTCCTGCACCAAGGAGCTGGGCATCCACTCCGTCATGGATGACATCACCACGTACTTCCCCAAGCCCACCGACTACGGCGAGATGCCGCTCATGGACGGCGATACGCTGAAGATTTCCGCCGAGGACGACCGCCCCGTCGCCTTCGTGTTCAAGACCCTGAACGACGCCCAGCAGGGCCGCATCTCCTTCCTCAAGGTCCTCACCGGCACGCTCACGCCCGGCATCGAGCTCGTGAATGCCCGCACCCGCAAGAGCGAGCGCCTGGCGCACCTGTACGTCATGTGCGGCCGCGACATGAACGAGGTCGGCATGGCTGAGGCGGGCGACGTGATCGTCACCACCAAGATCTCCGCCGACACGGGCGACACCCTGTCCGTCTCCGGCAAGGTCGAGGCTGCGGCGTTCAAGTTCCCCAACAGCCAGTACCGCATCGCCATCGAGGCCGTGAACCGCAGCGAGGAAGACAAGCTCTTCACGTTCATCGACAAGGCGTGTGAGGCCGACCCGACCATGAAGATCGAGCGTGATGAGGAGACCGGCCAGACCATCATCTCCGCCGTGGGCGAGGCCCAGGTGTCCGTGCTGCTCAACCGTCTGGAGGAGCGCACCAAGGTCGAGGCGCACATCGTGCCCATCCGCATCCCGTATCGCGAGACCATCCGCCGCGTGGCGAGCGCCCAGGGCCGCCACAAGAAGCAGACCGGCGGCGCCGGCCAGTTCGGCGACTGCTACCTGCGCGTCGAGCCGCTGGCCGACGGCGACTACGAGTTCGTCGACGAGGTCGTGGGCGGCCGCATCCCGCGCGCGCTCATCCCCGCCGTGGACAAGGGCGTCCAGGAGACCATGAAGGAGGGCGTCATCGCCGGCTACCCGCTCACGGGCATCCGCGTCGCCTGCTACGACGGCTCCTATCACCCGGTCGACTCCAACGAGATGGCCTTCCGCGCCGCCGCACGCATCGCGCTGAAGAAGGCCTGCTCCGAGGCCGACCCCGTGGTGCTCGAGCCCATGGAGAACATCACCGTGACCATCCCCGAGAGCTACGCCGGCGCCGTGATGGGCGACGTGTCCGCCAGCCGCGGCCGCGTGACCGGCATGGACACCGATGATCGCGGCAACACCGTGGTCACCGCCACCGTGCCCTACGCCGAGCTCGTGGATTACGCTACCCGTCTGCGCTCGCTCACGCGCGGCACGGGCGACTTCACCATGGAGCCCGCCGGCTACGAGCAGGTGCCCTACGACGTGCAGAAGCACCTCGTGGAGTTCTACGAGGAGAGCCGCGCCCAGGGTAGGTAGCGCCCGGTAGCAAAGCCGCTTTGATGTAAGAACATGCCCGGTCCGCCGTTTGGCGGCCGGGCATGTTGCGTTTGCGGGATGGTGATTGTTCGCGAGCGGACAACCTCGCATACTGATATAACGCTATGGATGCATGTGCGGCGAGCGCCTGCTTGCAAGGGGAAGCTGCGACACACCCGTCTAAAACCCATCACACAAATTGGAATATGTGTGGGAGTGGTGAAGGAGGTATTACAGCCACCCGGACCGGGCATGTAGTATCAAGGGGTAGTCGTTAACATAGAAAAATGCTATAAGTTGCCGACTATTTCGTGGTACTATCCAAATCGCTGTATTTCGAGCAATTTTGTGCGACGCTCAGGACAAAGGTTGACTATGACTGACATGAAGCAGGGAAAGAAGTACGATGCGAAGATTCGCAAGCGTGCTGCCAAGATCCTGGCAACGGGCGTCGGGCATCGTGCCCTAGCCGTCGAGCTGGGCATCCCCGAGGCGACGGCCCGCCAGTGGGCGCGTTCGTACGCCGTGGGCGGCCAGGCCGCCGTCATGAACGCGGGCTCCACGCACCGCGTCTATCCGTATGAGCTCAAGCTCTCCGTCGTGCGCGACCGTGTCGAGAACGGCATGTCGGTGCGCGAGGTCATGATCAAGCACGGCGTTCCCAGCGAGTCGTCGGTCAAGACTTGGTGCCGCCAGTATCGCGAGAGCGGTCCCGAGGCGCTCATCAGCAAGCCGCGTGGTCGCAAACCCAAGAGCGCGCGCACCGAGTAGGTGAAATCAGGACAGGGGTTTTTTCACGCCGGGGGCGGGCCACTTTCGGTTGACCTCTCTGGGGACGGGGGCGGGAGACGCCACTCTGGGAAAAAGGGGACAGGCACTGGGAAAATAGGGACAGGCACTTATTTCCCAGTGCCTGTCCCCTTTTTCCCAGAGTGGCGTTTCCCGCCCCCGTCCCCGATCGGTGAGGCAGCCTGCCTGTCCTGTTTTCCATAAAATGTTATAAATTTGAAAGCATTTTTGCGGGGACACGATACATGCACCAGGACGAAAGCGTGCGTGCTATCATGGGGTCGATTGGTAAACCTGCAGGTACCCATTGGTATCTGCGAGCAAAGGTGAAAGGAAGCCGCATGCTCAACGCAATCGAGATTTCGCCCAAGGTCTGGTGGGTCGGCGGTATCGACTGGAACGAGCGCTCGTTCCACGGATACACCACCGAGAAGGGCATCACCTATAACGCCTACCTCATCATGGACGAGAAGATCACCCTCATCGACACCGCCAAGGCGACGTTCACCGATGAGTTCATCCAGCGCATCTCGCAGGTCGTTGACCCCTCCAAGATCGACGTCGTCATCACCAACCATGTGGAGATGGACCACTCCGGCTCGCTGCCGGCCATCCATAAGATCGCTCCGAACGCCACCATCTACGCGTCGGCCGGTGCCGGCGTGAACGAGGTTCGCGCGCATTTCGGTATCGAGGCCACGCCCGTGAAGTCCGGCGAGACCCTGAACATCGGCGAGCGCACGCTCACCTTCGTGACCACGCCGATGGTCCACTGGCCCGACAACATGGTCACCTACTCCGATGTGGACAAGATCCTGTTCTCCAACGACGCCTTCGGTCAGCACTTCGCCTCGACCAAGCGCTTCGACGACGAGAACGACCTGTGCGAGGTCTACAAGCAGGCCAAGAAGTACTACGCCAACATCGTGTGGCCCTACGGCATGCAGGCGCACAAGGCGCTCGACGTGGTGAAAACCCTCGATCTCAACCTCATCTGCCCGAGCCACGGCGTGATCTGGCGCTCCAACATCGACACTATTCTGGAGAAGTACGAGGCCTGGACCACGTACCAGATGCAGGAGAAGGCCGTCGTGGTGTTCGACTCCATGTGGCACTCCACCGAGGCCATGGCCCGCGAGATCACCGACGCCTTCATCAAGGAGGGCATCCCGGCCGAGCTCATCGACGTGAAGCACGCCCACATTTCCGACATCATCCTCGAGATGTGCGACGCTAAGTACGTTGCCGTGGGTTCGCCGACCCTCAACTCCAATATGATGCCGACCGTGGCGAGCTTCCTGACCTACATGCGCGGCCTGTCGCCGAACAACTCCATGCGCATCGGCCTGGCCTTCGGCTCCTACGGCTGGGCGCCGCTCGGCCCCAAGCAGGTCTACGCTGAGCTCGAGAACGCCAAGTTCCAGCTGCCCGTGCCCGTGGTGGCGCAGCAGTGGATTCCGTCTGCGGAGAACCTCGCCGAGCTGCAGGAGACGGTGTGCAAAATGATTGAGGCGGCTGAGTAACAAGCGATCCCACCGGCCCGGCCCCGGTGTTTCCACGCGAACGTCCTCGCCCTGCGGGCTGCGGAATGTTCGCTTAGGAAACACCGGGGCCGGGCCTGATCGTTGCTACTCGAGCCCGCTGGCGGTTACGAATCTGGCGCTCCCCGCGCCCCCGTCCGCCCGGACGCAGACGCCCCTAGCTGGGGGAATAGCACAAGCTATTCCCCCAGCTAGGGGCGTCTGCGTCCGGGCGGACGGGGGCGCGGGGAGCCCAGTGTATGTCGCCTCCGCCTGGGGCGGAGGCGACGGGATGGGTTGTAACGTTTTACGAAGCTGTTGTGTATGGGTTTTTGAGTCTCGGTCGAGTAGGCAGCCTTCTGTCTATCAATAAAATCGCAGGTAGATGAGTTGCTGCTGTTTTGGTCTACTTGGTCAGTTCCCAAAAACCCATACACAAGTGCGTGCATAACATATTACGAAGACCTCGTGTGCATGTTTTTAGGGATCCGCTAAGTACAGTTTGAAATCGGCAACTGATCTACCTGCGCTTTTTCTGATGAGCGAAGCTTGCCTACTCGCTGGGTTCCCAAAAACGTGCACACGAGGTCTTCGCCAAAAGTAACCCGCCCCCTTCTGGCGTTGATAACCCATTCTTTTGGTGTGATTCCTGCTTTAGCTGCCGTTCGGGTGACGGGGGTGTGGCGGGCGTGGAGGTTTAGTGATAGCGTTATTACGATTCTAAAAGCTTCATGTTATGAGGGGGGCCTATGGCTTTACTGGGCTTTTTGATCGTATTTCCCCTTGTCGTTGCCATCGCACTCATGATGTTGCGCGAGGATCGCGTGCGCGATCCGCTGGTGATCGGGTCGGCGGTCATCACGGGTATCGCCAGCGTGGCGTGCGCCGTCACGTATATGGGGAACCCTACGGTATTCGCGATGACGCCAGAGGCGTCGCTGCTGGGGAACTATGCTGCGGTCGCAGTTGACCTGTTCCTGTGCGGCCTGGTGTTCGTGTTCGCCATTTTCTATCGCAACACCATCATGTTCATCATGTCGCTGGTGCAGCTGCTCGTATCCATCTGGTGCGGCTCGTTTGCTCTCCATCCGGAGGATGCCAGCGCAACGCCCATGTACATCGACAACCTGTCGGTCGTCATGGTGCTCATCGTGGGCCTTGTGGGTAGCGCCATCTGCATCTATGCGCTGGGCTACATGAAGGACTTCCAGCACCACGAGAACGAGGCGGCTGCGCGCAAGGGCGTGCCCGCCCAGGATCGCCGCCATCAGTTCATCGCGCTCATGTTCCTGTTCCTGTCCGCGATGTTCATCATCGTGACCTCGGACAACATGGACTGGCTCGTCGCCGGCTGGGAGATCACCACGGTGTGCTCCTTCCTCATGATCGGCTTCACCCGTACGCCGGAGGCCAAGAAGAGCGCCATCCTGCAGATCAACCTCAACATGGTCGGCGGCCTCGCGTTCCATGTGGCGCTTGTCGTTATGCACATCACCGGCGTGCCGCTGAGCATCAACGCGCTCGTGGACGTCGCTGCCGGCAGCGATGCCGGCATGCTGATCATTCCGCTCATGCTGCTGTCCGTCGCGGGCCTCACCAAGGCCGCGCAGATGCCGTTCCACAAGTGGCTGCTGGGCGCCATGGTCGCTCCCACTCCCACCAGCGCCCTGCTGCACTCCTCGACGATGGTCAAGGCCGGTGTCTTCTTGCTCGTGAAGATGGCCCCGCTCTATCTTGAGTACCCGGTCGCGTCCGCCATGGTCGTGGGTATCGGCGGCATCACCTTCGTGCTCTGCAGCTTCCTGGCCATCAGCCAGAGCAACGCCAAGCGCGTGCTTGCGTACTCCACGATCGCCAACCTGGGTCTCATCTCGGCCTGCGCGGGCGTCGGCACGTCCGAGGCCGTTTGGGCTGCGATCTTCCTCATCATCTTCCATACCGTGTCCAAGTCCGTGCTGTTCCTGTGCGTCGGCACGGTCGAGCACCGCATCGGCAGCCGCAACATCGAGGACATGGACGGCCTCTTCAGCCGCCTGCCGCACCTCACCCGCTTCATGATGCTGGGCATCATGGGCATGTTCGTGGCGCCCTTCGGCATGCTCATCTCCAAGTGGGCAACGCTCGTGTCGTTCGCCGAGACGGGCAACGTCATCTTCCTGATCCTGCTCGCCTTCGGTTCGGCCGCGACGTTCTTCTTCTGGGCCAAGTGGCTCGGCAAGCTCGCCGGCGTGTCGCAGAAGGCCGAGAACGTCGAGGGCGGCGTGCACCGCACCGAGTGGACCGCCATCGGCTTCATCTCAGCGCTGCTCGTCATGTGCTGCGTGCTGCTGCCCGTGATCTCGCAGTCCGTGATCGGGCCGTACCTCGAGGTCACCTACCATAAGGTGCCGCGCCTCATCGACGTCGACAACATGCTCATCATGGTCGCCATCGTGCTGTTCATCGCCATCGTGCTGCTCACCCCGTGGGGCCGCTCGTCCAAGGCGCGCCAGCACGTGTACCTGTCCGGCGTGTGCCTCGACGCGGACTCCCGCACCTACCTGGGCTCCATGGGCCGCACCATGCGCTCCACCAAGCGCAACTGGTATTTGAACGACATCTTCCCGGAGCACATCCTTACCAACGTGGGCCTCATCGTGTGCACCTCGGTGATGCTCATGGCCTTCGCCGCGTGCTTCATCTTCAACCCCGAGCTTCTGGCGGGCGGCGCGTTCTTCGTTGAGCGCGAGGTCCTGCTCGTCGGCCCCGGCCTTGCGGGCATCGCCGTGGGCGTCGTGGTGTTCGCCATTCTGGCGCCCATCGTGGGCTGCCTGCTCGACGGTCTCGACCGCAAGGTGAGCGCCCACATGCAGGGTCGCGTGGGTCCCAAGCTGCTGCAGCCCTACTATGACGTGCGCAAGCTTCTGTCCAAGCAGCAGACGAGCGTCAACGCCATCGACGAGGCCTACATCACCTGCGCGCTCATCTTCGCCATCCTCGCCGGCGGCATGTTCATCTCCGGCTCCAACCTGCTGATGTGCGTCTTCTTGGTCACGCTGGGCACCCTGTTCGTGATCATCGCGGCGTACTCCTCGCGCTCGCCGTTCGCCGACGCCGGCGCCGACCGCGAGTGCCTGCAGGTCATGTCCTACGAGCCCATGCTCATGATCATGACGGTGGGCTTCTTCACCGCCACCCAGAGCTTCGACGTGGCGCGCCTGTTCGAGATCGACCAGCCCATCATCCTCACGCTCGTGCCGATCTTCCTGGGCCTGCTGTTCATCCTCACCATCAAGCTGCGCAAGTCGCCGTTCGACCTGTCCTACAGCCACCATGCGCACCAGGAGCTGCTCAAGGGCATCACCACCGAGATGACCGGCCGCACGCTCGCCAAGATCGAGATCATGCACTGGTGCGAGAGCGTGCTGTTCCTCATGTGGGTCGGCATGTTCTTCATCTGGGACTCGCCGATCTCGATCGCCGTCGCCGTGGCCGTCGTGGCCGTCACGTGGTTCCTTGAGGTGGCCATCGACAACAACTTCGCGCGCATGAAGTGGCAGGCCTGCCTCAAGCTGGCGTGGCTCGTCGCGCTCGTGGTGGGCGTCGTCAACCTGTTCTACGTGCTCATCACGCCGTTTATCTAAGGAGCGAGGGATATGGCATACAACTCAAAATCGCCGTGGCTCATCCACTATGACGGCTCGAGCTGCAACGGCTGCGACATCGAGGTGCTCGACTCCCTCATGCCGCTCTATGACATCGAGCGCTTCGGCATCATCAACACCGGCAACCCCAAGCACGCCGACATCTTCCTGGTAACCGGCTCCATCAACGCGCAGAACATCCGCGTGGTGCGCCACATCTACAGCCAGATGCTCGAGCCCAAGGTCGTTGTGGCCTGCGGCATCTGCGCCTGCACCGGCGGCGTGTTCCGCGACGCGTACAACGTCATCGGCGGCGTGGACAAGGCCATTCCGGTCGACGTCTACGCGCCCGGTTGCGCCGTGCGCCCCGAGACCATCATCGAGGCCGTGCTGAAGGGCGTCGAGATTCTGGACGAGAAGGCCGCCCGCCTGGCCGCGGGCGAGACCCTGCAGGATCCCGACGACCTGCTGGACGACGAGGCCGTGAACGCCCGCCTCAAGGCCATGAAGACGAAGGAGGAGTAGATGTATACAACCGAGTTCGTTGATGTGCCCCTGGGCGAGCTGCTGACGCGCGTCCAGAGCTTGAAGCATCAGGGCATGCGGTTCGTGCAGCTGTGCGCCGAGTTCCCCGAGGGCGGGATCGACCTGGTGTACACGTTCTACGACGAGACGGTCGACAACGCGCTCAACCTGTGCGTGAGCGTGCCGGAAGGCGCGGAGGTGCCGTCCATCCAGGGCCTGTACTTCGCCGCCTTTTCCTACGAGAATGAGGCTCACGACCTGTTCGACGTGAACTTCGTGAACATGAAGCTCGACTTCGGCGGGCACTTCTTCAGCCTGGCCGAGAGCTCGCCCATGACCGTGATCTCGCCCGAGATGAAGGCCGAGCGCGAGAAGATGGCCAAGCAGCGCGCCGCCAAGGCCGCCAAGGAGGCCAAGGCCGCCCGCGAGGCCGCCGAGGCCAAGAGCGCCGAGCGCGCGCTCACCGAGGACCGCGCCACCGCCGACGCCGCTGCCGTGGCCGCCGTGGACGCCATGGCGCCCGCGGCCGCGAAGCCCACGGCGGAGGAGCGCGCTGCCAAGATGGAGGAGAAGCTCGCCAACATGGATCCCGAGAAGGCCGCCAAGGTGCGCGCCGCGCTGGCCGCGAAGGCCAAGAAGGACGCCGCGGCGGCTGCCGCGGGCGAGGCTGCGACCGCAAAGGATGGTGAGTAGGCATGGCGACCCGTTCCGTTATTCCGTTCGGCCCGCAGCACCCCGTGCTGCCCGAGCCGGTTCACCTGGACCTCGTGGTCGAGGATGAGCGCGTCGTCGAGGCCATTCCGCAGATCGGCTTCGTGCACCGCGGCCTAGAGCGCCTGGTGCAGAAGCGCGACTACAACCAGTTCATCTACGTCGCCGAGCGCGTGTGCGGCATCTGCAGCTTCGGTCACGGCTACGGCTACGCCGCCGCCACCGAGAAGCTGCTGGGCATCGAGGTCCCGCGCCGCGTGGACTACCTGCGCGCCATCCTCGAGGAGCTGTCGCGCATCCACTCGCACCTGCTGTGGCTGGGCCTGCTCGCCGACGGCTTCGGCTTCGAGAGCCTGTTCAACCACTGCTGGCGTCTGCGCGAGACCATCCTGGACATCTTCCAGAAGACCTGCGGCGGCCGCATCATTCTTTCCATCTGCATCGTGGGCGGCATGGCGCACGACATCGAGGACAGCGTGCTGCGCGACGTGTGCACGCAGCTGGATAGCATCAAGCACGACTACAAGATCATCGTCGACACCATGCTGAACGACAGCTCCGTGAAGAACCGCCTGTGCGGCGTGGGCTACATCTCGTTTGAGGACGCGCTCGAGCTTTCGATGGTCGGCCCGTTTGCCAAGGGCTCCGGCATCGAGCACGACATGCGCTCGACCGGCTTCGGCGCCTACGGCGACCTGGAGCACTTCCAGCCCATCATCGCCACCGAGGGCGACTGCTACGCCCGCTGCAAGGTGCGCTGCGAGGAGGTCTACCAGGCCATCGACATCATCAAGGAGCTCGTCGCCAAGATCCCGCACGACGGCATCGGCGGCAAGCCCGGCCCCAAGGTGCTTCCGCCCGAGAACAGCCGTGCCCACGTGCTCATCGAGCAGCCCCGCGGCGATGCGTTCTACTACGTGCGCGGCAACGGCACCAAGTACCTCGATCGCTTCCGCCTGCGCACGCCGACCTCGCAGAACCTGGCGGGCATGGTGCGCGCGCTGCAGGGCGTCGATCTGGCCGACGTGCCCATGATCATCCTGACGATCGACCCGTGCATCAGCTGCACAGAAAGGTAGGAGCTGCATGGGATCTTTCAATCTTGCCAAGCTGACGCTGAGCTCGCTGTTTAAGAAGCCGGCGACGGTGCGCTACCCGTATGAGAAGCGCGACATCGAGAACCTGTTCCCGCAGATGCGCGGGCACCTGGTGAACGACATCGACGTTTGCATCCTGTGCGGCATGTGCCAGCGCGTGTGCCCGGTGGGCGCCATCACGGTCGACCGCAAGGCGGGCGACTGGACGGTTGACCCGTACCGCTGCATCCAGTGCGCGTCCTGCACGCATGAGTGCCCCAAGAACTGCCTGTCGATGGACGTGCACTGCACGGAGCCCACGACAGAGCTCACCACCATCACCCTGCACAAGGACATGCCGGCCAAGCCTGCGAAGGCTGCTGCCGGCGCCGCGGGCGCCGCTGCAAAGCCCAAGCGCGAGCTCACGCCCGAGCAGCAGGCCCGCGTCGAGGCCGCTCGCAGGGAAATAAGTGCCTGTCCCCATTTTCCCATTTCACTCCCGCGCCGGGGGCGGAACTTGCACTACACTTCAACGTGGTACCTATTCGATGCGCGTTATCGTCGCGGGGAGCGAGAAGCATGACGTCAACCCTTCAACACACCTATCCGCTGTCGCATTACACGGACGTGCTGCGGCGCGACGGCATCCTGCTTTCCATCCCCGACGGTGCGGGCGACCTCGAGATTTCCTTTGCGACCGACGACTCCCGCGAGGCGCGCCCGCATACGCTGTTTGTATGCAAGGGCGCGGCGTTCAAGCGCGCATACTTGGTGGGTGCCATCGAGGCGGGCGCCGTGGCCTACGTGTCCGAGACAGACTACGACGTCGACGTGCCCTGCCTGCTGGTGAGCGACATCCGCCGCGCGCTGGGCCTCGTTGCCGACACCGCCTACGGCCATCCCTCGAGCAAGATCAAGGTGTGCGCCTTCACGGGCACCAAGGGCAAAACGACCTGCGTGTACTACCTGCGCAGCATCCTGGCCGAGCACGCGCGCCGCACCGGAGCGTCCGCGCCGGCGTTCATGACCGGCGTCGAGTACGATGACGGCGTCGAACGCGGCGAGAGCCTGCTCACCACGCCCGAGCCCTTCACGCTGCAGCGCCGCATCGCGCACGCGGTGTCCGCGGGCTGCGAGCACCTGGTGATGGAGGCGTCGAGTCAGGCGCTCAAGTACCACCGCACGCTCGGGGTCGAGTTCACCGTGGGTGCGTTCACGAACTTCGGCGAGGACCACATCTCGCCCATCGAGCACCCCACGCTCGAAGATTATTTCTCCAGCAAGCTCATGCTGTTCCGCCATTGCCGCACGGCTGTGGTGAACCGCGACATGGACGTGGCGGGCAGCGTGCTCGACGTGGCGTCTGCCTGTGGAAACCTGCTTACGTACTCGCTTACCGACAATACGGCTGACGTGCATGCGACAAACGTCGCCACAGGCGACCGCGGGCTCACCGCGACGGTGCACACGCCGCACGCGGTCTTCGACATCGCGCTGCCCACGCCGGTGACGTTCAACCTGTCCAACGCGCTCGCCGCCATCGCGTGCGCCGACGCGCTGGGCATCGAGCCCGAGGCCATGGCGGCGGGCATTGCCGCCGCGCGCGTGCCCGGGCGCATGGAGATGCTGTTCACCGAGGACGGAAGCATCGTGGGCGTGGTCGACTACGCGCACAACGGACTTTCGCTCGAGACGCTCCTGACCGATTTGCGCGCGACCTATCCCGACCGCGAGCTGGCCGTCGTCTTCGGCGCCACGGGCGGCAAGGGCGTCGACCGCCGCGAGACCATGGGCGAGGCGGCCGGGCAGTTCGCCGACCGCATCGTGATCACCGAGGACGACCCCGGCCCGGAGGACGCGGCGGAGATCTGCGACGCCATCGCGCGCGCCGTGGCCGAGCAGGGCCATGACAACTGGCAGATCGTGCTCGACCGCGCCGAGGCGATTCGCACGGCGGTGCGCGAGACGACCCGTCCGGCCGTGGTGATCGTGACCGGCAAGGGCGACGACGCGTTCATGCTGCGCCGCGGCGTGCGCGAGCCCTACGAGCCCGATACCGTGCAGCTCGAGCGCGTGCTGGCGGACTTTGAGGCAGGCAGGCTGTAAGGCGCCAGACGTCACGTTTCGTCGCCAAATCCACCTCCCATGCCAAGCGCTATGGAATAAGGTGGATACATGAAAGTTTGGGGACAGGTACCAAACTTTCATGGACGACGAGAGGGGGGCGCGCTATGAAACGCCAGCTGGAATCTGGACTGCGAAATCTGCCCATCGCTGCGGTGCTGCTGCCGCCTTGGCGTTCGGGATGGCACCCACAGCCGCGTTTGCGGCGGGCACATCGTCGTTGACGCTAACACCGACGACGTCTTACGAGACCTTCGCCTCCGAGGACGCGGATATCGCCCTCCAGACGGCCGACTCGCTGGGCGCACAGTTCGACCTGCGCGATCGCGGCGTCGTCACGCCGGTGAAAAATCAGGGCATTTGGGGCACATGCTGGGCATTCGGCACCACTGCCGCCGCGGAGACCTCCATTCTCGCGGAACTCAACACCACCTACGCGCAGTATCCGCTCGACCTGTCGGAGCTCCACCTCGCGTGGTTCACCAAGACCGCGCTGCCCGAAGACTTCGCGGCGTGCCCGAGCCAGGCGGGCGAGGGCGTCTACTTCGACGCGGGCGTGCTGACGGACAGCTTCCGCCTGAGGGAGGGCGTGTACACCGACATGGTGATTTCGACGTTCTCGTCGGGTATGGGCCCGGTGCTCGAATCCGACGTTCCCTACCACGGCGTGAACCCCGAGACGGGCGAGCCCACGATCGAGGAGTCGGAATCCGGTCCCCTCTACTCGCTGTTCGACGACTGGTCGGTGGACGAGTCGCTGCGCTTCGAGTCCCTCTACACGCTGGAAAACGGCAACGTTCTTCCTTCGCCCGCAAAGGTCGGCTATGAGGAAGGGGAGGACGGCCCGGTTGCCGTGTACGAAGGCTACGACCCGGCGGGCACGGCGGCGATCAAGTCCGAGCTCGCGGTGGGGCGCGCGGTCGCGATCGGCATGCGGCAAGACACCTTCGACACGGGTTTTAGCGACGAGCAGTATCTGAACAAGGAGACGTGGGCGCACTACACGTACACGTACCAGAGCGCCGACCACGCCGTGGAAATCGTCGGCTGGGACGACACCTATTCCCGCGACAACTTCGTCGAGGGGCACCAGCCGCCCGCGGACGGCGCGTGGATCGTCAAGGATTCCCGCGGGTCGTCCGACCAGGAGTTCCCCAATCATGGTGGCTGGGGTATCGATGGTGCCGGCTACCTGTATGTTTCGTATTACGACCAGACTATATCCACCCCGGTGTCCTTCGATTTCGCGGTCGATTCGGATGCGCGCGCGTGCGACATCACCGCGATGTACGATTACATGCCGTACCACGCGGAAGAGACGTCCATGGTCCCGGTGGCGCACGGGCAGGCGAGCATGGCGAACGTCTTTACCGCGCCGGAGGATATGGTGCTGCACGAGGTGTCGGTGATGACGAGCACGCCGGGCACCACGGTGACCTACGAGGTCTACCTGCTTGACGATGATGCCGAGAGCCCCGAGGGCCAGCAGCCTGTCTCCACGGCCGTCGCCACCTACGACTACGGCGGCTATCACCGCGAGGAGCTCGAGCATCCGGTGGTGCTGCGCGCCGGGCAGCGCTACGCTGTGTCGGCCAGCCTTCGGACCCCGAGCGGTGCGTACGACATCGTTGTGAGCCAAGACGCCAATCAGCCAAGAAACGGCAGGCAGTACTACCAGAAGGGCGTCGTGAACCCGGGCGAGAGCTACGTGTGCGAAAACGGCAGCTGGCACGACTGGGCCGACCAGCTCGACGCGTGGCGCGTGTCCTACGATTTCATGGAGTGGACCGATTGCGACAATTTCCCCGTGCGCGCCTACGGCGACCCGCTGAGCAGCTATTTTGCGGACGTGCACGAGGGCGACTGGTTCTTCCAGAGCGTGTTCGACGCGGTGTCGCTCGGCCTTATGGGCGGCTACGAGGAAAGCGATGCGTTCGGGCCGTATGACCTCGCCTTTCGCGAGCAGGGCGCGACGGTCATGTGGAACTGGGTCGGCGACGGTGCCGCGGGTGCCGAGGACGCTCCGCTGTCCGATGTCATGCAGGACGCCTGGTACGCGCCGTACGTGAACTGGGCGTATGGTGCCGGCATCATGACGGGCTACGAGGGTACGGGCCTCTTTGGCGTGGGAGATGCGCTCACGCGCGAGCAGTTCGCCTCGATGGCGGCGCGCGCTGTGGGTGCCGATGTGAGCGCGGCGGACCCGGCAGTGCTCGATGCCTTCCCGGATGTGGACGGTGTGAGCCCGTGGGCGCGCCAGACGATGGCCCAGGCGGTCGAGGCGGGCGTCATCAACGGCGTGGAGCACGACGACGGCTCGCGCACGCTCGAGGCCACGCGCCAGATTTCGCGTGCCGAGATGGCGGCCATCGCCGTGGGCGCCTGCCGCGCGCTGTAACGCACCTGCAAGTTCGGGGACCGCAAGTTTGGTGCCTGTCCCCAAACTTGCATCTGTGGGAGGATTGTTGACTTGGAGCGGGCTCCAGGTCCTACAATTTATGCCAAGCGAAGATCGTCTTGCGTGTGCGCAAGAGCTGTTGAAAGGATGGATATGTCCGACACCGTCGTCCCTTCCAAGGTGTATTTCTGCGACCTGCGCAGCCATGGCCGCGAAAGCCAGGTCGATAAGCTCAAGCGGCTCATCCGTACCGCGGGCATCGACCAGATCGACTTCGAGAACAAGTTCGTCGCCATCAAGATTCACTTCGGCGAGCTGGGCAACCTCAGCTTCCTGCGCCCCAACTACGCGCGCGCCGTCGCCGACGTGGTGAAGGAGCTCGGCGGCAAGCCGTTCCTCACCGACTGCAACACGCTGTACGTGGGTAGCCGCAAAAACGCGCTCGAGCACATCGACTGCGCCTACCAGAACGGCTTCACGCCGTATGCCACCGGCTGCCACGTGATCATCGCCGACGGCCTCAAGGGCACCGATGAGACCCTTGTGCCGGTGAAAAACGGCGAGTACGTGAAGGAGGCCAAAATCGGCCACGCCCTCATGGACGCCGACATCGTCATCTCGCTCACGCACTTCAAGGGCCATGAGCAGGCCGGATTCGGCGGCGCTATGAAGAACCTCGGCATGGGCGGCGGCAGCCGTGCCGGCAAGATGGAGCAGCACGCCGCGGGCAAGCCCTCCGTGCACACCGAGGAGTGCATCGGCTGTCGCGCGTGCGAGCGTATCTGCGCGCACGGTGCCATCAGCTTTGACGAGACCCGCGAGCGCGAGCTCAAGAGCGGCAAGACCGTGACCGTGCCGGTGGCGCACATCGACCACGACCGCTGCGTGGGCTGTGGCCGCTGCATCGGCGCGTGCAACCAGGACGCCATCGAGCCCGATTACGACGCCGCGGTCGACGTCCTCAACTACAAGATCGCCGAGTACACGCAGGCCGTGGTGCAAGACCGCCCGAACTTCCACATCTCGCTGGCCATCGACATCTCGCCCAACTGCGACTGCCACGCCGAGAACGACACGCCCATCGTGCCCGACCTGGGCATGTTCGCAAGCTTCGACCCGGTTGCCATCGACCAGGCCGCCATCGACATGGCGCTTGCGGCGCCGGCGTTCCCCAACACCGAGCTCACCGACATGAAGGCCAAGCTCGAGGCCGAGGGTGGCGTGCCCGAGCGCTGCGAGCACGATCACTTCAACATGACGCACCCCGATACCAACTGGCGCTCGATGATCGAGCACGCCGAGAAGATCGGCCTGGGTACAAGCCACTACGAGCTCATCACCATGAAGTAACAGCCGACTCCGGGAAAAGGGGGACAGGCACTTATTTCCCACCGGTGGGAAATAAGTGCCTGTCCCCCTTTTCCCGCCCGAGGAGGCCTGCTCTTTGCTATAGTTTTGAGCGGTCTATATTTGGAGGATTGCTCACCAACATGTCCGCATCAGGCGACAGTTCCACATCTCGAAGTACCTCGGTGCCGGCTGCGAACGCCGCGCCGGTGCCCGAGCCTGAAGATTCCTCCTCGTCGGCGGCTGCCGACGACCCCTGCGCGACCTGTCGCAAGCGTCGCCGCTCCTGCCCCAAATATCCCCGCGAGCACAAAGCGTCGCAGGACTCCAAGGAGCTCCCGCTCTACACGTTGGGCGAGGAAATCGCCAACTCCATCACGCACGGCATCGGTGTGCTGCTGGGCATCGCCGGCCTCGTGCTCCTCATCGTAAAGGCCGCGCTCGGTGGGGCGAATCCGGCGCACATGGCGTCGGCCATCGTGTTCGGCGTCTCCATGATCCTGGAGTACCTGGCCTCGACGCTCTACCACGCCATCCAAGTGCCGGGCGCCAAGCGCATCTTCCGCATCATCGACCACAGCTGCATCTACCTGCTCATTGCGGGTTCCTACACGCCGTTTTTGCTCGTCACGCTCGAGCCCTACGGCGGCATCGTCATGTTCGTGGTCATCTGGGCCCTGTGCTTCGCCGGCATTTCGTTCGAAATCATCGGCCGCCAGCGCCAGCCCCGCTGGGTCACGATCCTCATCTACCTCATCATGGGCTGGCTCGTGGTGTTCCGCCTGCCGCAGCTCGTGGCGGCGCTCGAGCCGCTGGCGCTCGCGCTGCTCGTGGTCGGCGGTCTGTGCTACACCATCGGCTGCGCGTTCTACCTCATGAAGAGCATTCGCTATATGCACAGCGTCTGGCACCTGTGGGTGCTGGCCGGCAGCATCTTCATCTTCATGGTGGTGATCCTCTTCGTGATCTGATGACCCGCGCGCCGGCCTGCGCCCTCTGCGCCCCGCGCAAGCGCCCGGACGCGCCACCCCACCTGTTCGCTTCTGCGCCCTGCAGTCTACCTACGGAGGTTCGATACACATCCCATGGGCATAGCAATTTCCATCATCGCCACGCTGCTTCTCACGATTCTGAACGGCTATTTCTCCATGTCGGAGATGGCGCTCACCACCGCCAAGCGCGCAAGCCTCGAGCATGACGCGGAGGAGGGCGACAAGCGCGCCGCCAAGGCGCTCGAGCTCTCGACGGACTCCACGGACTTTTTGGCCACCATCCAGGTCGCCATCACGCTCGTGGGCTTCTTCTCGGCCACGGTGTCGTCCAACACGCTGTCCGACCCACTGGCCAGCTGGCTTGAGTCGTTCGGCCTGCAGCCGCTCACGGCGATTGCGCCCGTTATCTCGCCCGTTATCATTACGCTGATCGTTTCCTACCTGTCAATCGTCATCGGCGAGCTCGTTCCCAAGCGCATCGGCCTGTCCGACGCCGAGGGCATGGCCAAGTCCGTCGCCGGCCCCATCAGCGCGTTCCGCAAGATCGCCAAGCCGCTCGTGTGGCTCACGCAGGCTTCGGCCAACGGCCTTTCCAAGCTGCTGGGCATCAAGAGCGCCGACGACCGCCAGAACGTGTCGGAAGAGGAGATCCGCTACATGATCAGCGAGCAGGACACCCTGCTCGACGAGGAGAAGCGCATCATCCACGAGGTCTTCGACCTGGGCGACGCGGTGGCGCGCGAGGTCATGGTCCCGCGCGTGGACGTGACCATGCGCGAGGAGACCGACGACATCATGACCGTCTTGTCCGTTATGCGCGAGACGGGCTATTCCCGCATCCCCATCTACCGCGAGGATCAGGACTGCATCGTGGGCATCGCGCACATCAAGGACCTCATCGACCCCGCGCTGGGCGGCCACGGCGACGCCCCGGTGCGCGGCTTCCTGCGCGACGCGACCTTCGTGCCCGACACCAAGGACATCTTGCCGCTGCTTTCCGAGATGCAGACCGCGCATGAACAAATGGTTGTGGTGGTCGACGAGTACGGCGGCACCGCGGGCATCATCACGGTCGAGGACATCGTCGAGGAATTCGTGGGTGAGATCGAGGACGAGTTCGACCCCGACAACAAGTACCTCACCCGCCTTTCGCGCCGCGAATGGCTGGTGGACGGTCGCTTTTCGTGCGATGATGCTGTGGAGCTCGGTTGGCCCATCGAGGAGAGCGACGATTACGAGACGCTCGCGGGTTGGATTCTCGACCTGTGCGATTCGGTTCCGGATATCGGTGAGGTTTTCGAGCAGGACGGGTACAAGTTCAAGGTGCAGTCCATGCGCGGCCAGCGCATCTCGCTCATTCGCGTGACCGGTCCCGACCCCGAGGCCGAGCCTGCGAAGCCCGCTAAGGCGGAGGAAGAGAAGAGCGAGGCATAAAGAAGCTGCCCGGCGCTCGGCGCCGCACCTCGAGATACGGATAGGCGGAGGAACCATGGCACAGCTGTTCAACATCCTGAAGATCACCGTGGGCAAGGACAAGCTTTGCGCCCGCATCCTGGTGAACCCCGGCAGGCCCCTGCGGACCTCCGAGGACATCGAGGCCACGGCGCGCGTGTACTATCTGGCCCCGGCGATCGCCAAGCATCTGTGCCTGGGCGACACCGGCCGCGAGTTCCAGGAGTGCATGGGCGACACCGAGCTGCCGCACCTGCTGGAGCACCTCACGGTCGAAATCCTGAACGAGACCGGGCTGGCCGGGAAGGTGTCGTGCGGCCGCACGCGCCAGGTGCCCGGCGATGAGCGCCTGTTCGACGTCGAGCTGTCCTGCCCCGACGACGCCCTGACCGTGGGCGCCCTGTCTTCGGCCACCTTCATGATGGATTGGGCGTTCCTGCATCCGCAGACGCCGGCACCCGATTTCGAGGGCACCGTGGGCGCCCTGCGCAAGCTCGCGCTCAACCTGCGCGGCGAGGATGTTGAGGACGAGGACGAGGACGACGCTGAGGTTGCGGCCGAGGCGGAAGAGGCTCCCGAGGTCGCGGACGAGCAGCCCGCCGAGGAGCCCGTCGCGGAGCCGGTGGCCGAGCCGGAGCCCGAGGTCGAGCGCCCGCACCCCCGCATGGCAGACACCGCCCAGGCCAAGCGCGTCGCCGACGTCTTCCACTAACCCCATGTCCCCATTGGGGACGGGGGTGCCAGGGGACATTTTGCCCCCTCTTGGGACAGGCTTCGGTTCCGTGGGACGGAACAGGCAGGCTGCTGTGTCCCATTGCCGCCGACCGCGGGTATAATGAAAACTCCATCGATACAACGGCTTCAATCAAGGAGGAGCATCATGGGTAAAGGGTTCAGTTTCGTCGCGGGTGCCGTCGTCGGCGCCGCTGCCGGCACCATCATCGGCATCCTGGTAGCCCCCCGTTCCGGCTCCGAGACCCGCGCCATGGCCGCCGATATGGCCAACGACGCGTGGGATAACGCACGCGATATGTACGAGCAGGGCATGGACCAGGCCCGTGTCGCCGCGACCGACTTCGGCCCCATGGTCGACGCCAAGACCGACGAGCTGCGCGCCAAGGTCGACCTGGCCCGCGAGCGCATGGATCAGCTACGCGAGCAGCTGAACGACGCCATCGCCGGCGGCAACGTCACACCCGCTGCCGACGTCGTCGTCGAGTCTGTCGCCGACGCGCCCGTAGTTGACCCCGAGGTTGCTGAAGAGGCGTAATGCTCGTTAGCGAAATCCAGGGCGTGCGCATCTACCGCGCGCCCGCAGATTCCAAGAAGACGAACAAAGACGGTACGCCGCGCGAGCCGAAGCGCCTGGGCAAGGTTCACTTCCCGGTGTTCGACCCGCGCGGCCGCTGTGTGGTGGGCTTCATGGTCAAGCTCCCCGACGTGGTGGGCATGATCAAGCAGGCCGACCGCTTCGTCGCTCTCGATGCCCTTGACGTGTACGAGGGCGTGCTCGTGGTGGCGGACGGCAAGGAGAACTACGACGCCGCCGCTGCCAAGCGCCTGGGCATCGACCTCGACGCCTGCATCATCTGGACGGGCATGGACGTGCTGACCGAGTCCGGTAAGAAGGTCGGCTACTGCTCCGACGCCGCGTTCAACGGCAACACCGGAGCGGTGCGCTACTTCGTGCTCAACGGCGGCGAGGCGTCGTCGATGCTCATCGGCAACATCGAGATGCCGGCGAGCTACCTCAAGGGCTACCGCGCGGGCGCGATGATCGTGGCCGACGACACGCTCGATCTGCAGCTCACGGGCGGTGCCGCCGCGAAGGCCGCCGAGGCGAGCGTGGTCATTGGCGACAAGGTGAAAAAGGGCGCCGCCAAGATCGACGAGCACGGCTCCAAGGCCCTGGACAAGGGCAGCCGCGCCCTAGGCAAGCAGCTGGGCAAAACCAAGGGCATGTTCAAAGCCTTTGCCAGCGAGTACCGCAAAGCATCCAAGAAATAGCCGCCGGTTCGGTTGGCCTCTCTGGGGACGGGGGCGGGAGACGCCACTCCGGGAAAAAGGGGACAGGCACTTATTTCCCACCGGTGGGAAATAAGTGCCTGTCCCCTTTTTCCCAGACCCGCCCCCAATTGGCGAGACGCCTGGTCCGTTATGGTACAGTTTCCTAAAACGGACGAGGGAGAACCATTGCCTCACTACACCACCTCCTACTCCACGAAATCGAAAAAGCCCTCACATCGGCGCAAGCAAAACGGCAAGCTCGGGCCGACGCCTCGGCGTGTCTCCCATAAGCCCGGCGCGCAGTACCTGCGCCACACGCAGGGCTTCGGCCGGCACAACCGCGGTGTCCGCAACCGCCACACCGAGGAGCGCCGTCCCTACGCCATCATCATCGTCGCCTGCGCCGCGCTGCTGTTCATCGCGAGCATCATCTGGTACGTCAACCGCGGCGTGGACGTGACCCTCAACGGGTCGACGGTCTCGGTGCGCATCCATTCCTCCATCCAGCAGCTCATCGAGGACCAAGACATTCAAACCTCCGCCGGCGACCTACTGGCTGTCGACGACAGCGTGCTGGAAAAGCACGCGGCCGAGCAGTACTCCGTCGTGCTCAACGGCGAGCAGATCGACAACGCCGACCTCGCGAACATCGAGCTCACGGGCGGCGAGGAGCTCGAGATCGGTGACGGCCGCGACGAGTACGAGGAGCACGACGTCACGCCGACCGAAATTCAGCCTACGCTCACCATCAAGGGCACGGGCGCCATCCGCTACGTCGAGACCTGGGGCATCCCGGGCCGCACCGAGGTGTGGACGGGCAAGGTCTCCGGCATCACCTTCGACCGCGGCGTGGTGCAGGAGGTTCAAAACTGCGGGGTCCGCGCGGCGCCGGTGTCGCCCACCGAGGGCAACTACGTGGCGCTCACGTTCGATGAGGGCCCGTCGAGCTACACCGAGGACATCCTGAAGATCCTCGCCGGCACGGGCTCGAAAGCCACGTTCTTCCTCCAGGGCGACCAGGTCGAGAAGAACCAGGCCGCTGCGCAGGCCATCGTCGAGAGCGGTAACGAGGTGGGCTCCAACTCCTACGCCAACCAGGACCTCAGCGAGCTTTCCGCCGACGACCTGCGCCAGCAGCTCACAGCCGGTTTCGACGCCATCTCGGCGGCCACCGGCAGCCCGTGCGCGCTGCTGCGCCCGCCCTACGGCCTGTTCGACGAAACGTGCTGGAGCGAGGCCATGGACCTGGTGAGCGCCGTCGTCACGTGGAACCTCGACTCGGGCGACTACCTGCTCAACGGTGCCGACGCGGTCGTCGAGAACGTCATGGGCTCGGTGCGCAACGGCAACATCATCCTGCTCTCCGACAACGATGCCTGCGGCGAGCAGACGCTCGAGGCGCTGCCCAAGCTCATCGAGCAGCTCCAGGCGGAAGGGTACAGGCTCGTGACCCTCTCCGAGCTCATCGCGACCGACGAGGAGTTGGCGGAGTCGATTGACCTCTCGCAGGTCTCGATGCCCGAGGACGCCGTTTTGCCTCAACCTGCGCTTCAGATAGACGAAGAAGACGAGGCGTAAACGTCGATAAAGATACAATCACTATGTACTTTCCATAGCGGTTTACCGGGGAACTTGGTAACGTGAGAGAGTTAGGCAAGATAGGAATGGGCCCGCGCTTGACGGGCCTTCAGGCATAGTGATATCGGGACTGGACAGTTTGATGAGCGAAGGCACCAACAATCCCAATCAGAACAGACCGACCCAGCGCCGCGTCGTGGCCCAGCCCGCGCAGCGCCGCGCCCCGCAGGCCGCGCAGGGGAGTCAGTCCCGCGCGCAGCGTCCGGCGACGTCTGCGTCTGGCACGACGCGCGCGACGGGCGCGCGTACGGGCCCTGCGCGCTCGCAGCAGCCGCATGCGCGCAAGGCTTCCCAGCCCTCTCAGCATCCTCAGGCGCGCTACACGTCGGTGAAGCCGCAGCAGGCACATGCCGTGCGCCGCGTTGCCTCTGGCGCCGGCACGCGCATCGCCGACCCCCGCGCCATGGCGAACGGCCAGCGTGCCGCGGGTGCACAGCGCGCAGCGTCCGGACACCGCCCGGCAGGTGCCGCCCAGCGTCCGGCCACCCAGACGCGCCGCGTCGCGCAGCAGCCGCACGCTCAGCGCCACACCGGCTACGCCACCACGCGCACGGGCGTCGCTCCCGCTGCACGCTCGGTCTACACCATGCACGACCAGCGCCGCTCTTCGCGCGGACCGGTTGCGGCGGCGGCCGTCGCCGTGGCCATCCTGGTCATCATCGGCATCGGCGCTGCGTACTGGATGTTCTGGCGCAGCGTGGGCATCGAGGTCAACGGCCAGGCCTACAACGCGCGCATCAACACCGTTGCCAGCCAGTTCTTGGCCGACAACGACTACTTCGGCGTCAAGGCGGGCAACCTGCTGTCCGTGAGCGGCAAGGTGCTCGAGGAGGGCGGCGGCGACCCGTGCGCCGTCTCCATCAACGGCACCGAGGTC
>CALULJ010000031.1 GCA_944321445.1 uncultured Collinsella sp. | reverse complement strand
GGGTGTGGACGGAGATGGTCACGTCCTCGATGCCGTCGACGCGCTCGCGCAGGTTGCGGATGCGCGCGCCGAAGTCCCACGGCATGTTGTAGCCCGTGGTGTCGGGGATGTTCACGACCGTGGCACCCGCCTTGACGGCGGCCTCGATGATGCGGACGAGGAAGTCCTGGTCGGCACGGCCCGCATCCTCGGCGTAGAACTCAACGTCGTCCACGAAGTTGCGCGCGAGCTTGACGGCATGGATAGCGCGCTCGATGGCCTGATCCTCGGTGAGGCGCAGCTTGTCGCGCAGGTGCGAGGGCGACACGCCCAGGCCGGTGTGGATGCGCGGGCGCTTGGCGGTCTTGAGCGCCTCGGCCGCGACCTCGATGTCCTTGTCGACAGCGCGGGTCAGGCCGCAGACCGTGCACTTGTCGCCTGCGATGCGGCCGATCTCGGCCACGCTTTTGAAGTCGCCAGGGCTCGAGATGGGGAAGCCCGCCTCGATGACGTCGACGTTCATACGGATGAGCTGACGCGCGATGATAAGCTTTTCCTCGGTGTTCATGCTCGCGCCGGGCGACTGCTCGCCGTCGCGCAGCGTGGTGTCGAAAATAGCGATCTTTCTGGTCATGTGCGGTTCCTCCTGGAAATCGTGCCGGTCGATGGTTTCACTCGGGCCCACAGGAGGTGGCGGCTCGCATCGCTGCTAAAAACGGAAAAGCACCCCGTCGCGCGTCACGCCCTGCAAGGCAGCGGTCAGATGCGCGGTGGGGTGCTTCAAAAGAGTCGTGGCGTTATGCCATCACGGTAAACGAAGGACCCTAGCGCGCATTGGCAGCTAGTAGGAGCGCTAGGTTTAGGGACAGCTCAGCGGCAGGCGCCAAGGCGCGCGTAGCCATGCTGTGCTCCCTGATATCCATGCGATCCGTCCTTTCGTATGCAGGCGGCCAGTCAAAACCTCCACTGCAATGTAATGCAGTGTAGCAAACTAAAGCGCCGATGCCAATCGCGAATCTCCTGAGCGGCGAAAGCGATATGTGTGCGAGCGAGTGCTCCCGCTCCGAGAGGCCAGGTATGAAAACACGTCGCCCGGTCATCGTCGCTGCAAAAAGTCGGGACTTTGGACGGATTTTTGGCACCGGGTCCAGACAACCGAGCTTCTGACCTTGGTGTTTGTGCAGCTAGAAAAGGCGCCTATACAGACCCGTGCCGAAAAAGATGTCCAAAGTCCCGACTTTTTGCAGCAGTGCGTCCTCTTTCACGTCCGTAGCCATGAGAAAGGGCCTCGCAGGTGGCTGCGAAGCCCTTTGCGCTTGGTTTCAGATGCAGCAAGCTGCTGTGTGCCTCCGGAAACTAGCGGTCGATCTCGGCGCGGTCGGTCAGGTCGTCGAAGTAGCGCTCGTTGGCCATGTAGTCCAGCGCCTGGTCCCACGATTCCTGCGACTCGAAGAGCGAATCGTTTGCCTGCGTGATTGCGTTGTTGCTGACCTGGGTAAGATAGCTGTTCACCATCTGGCGGTCGAACTGATAGCGGTCCACATCGCTCGCATGGTCGTCGTTTTCGTGAACCTGCACCGACACCGTGTTGAGCGAAGGATACAGCGCGAACAGCGTCGTCACGTCATAGGCCATCGCCAGATCGAGTGCGTCGCCGTCGATGTTATGGTCGACGTTTTGGTAAGCGACGCTCAGCGTGCCGTTTGCCAGACTGTTGGACTGCAGGTACTCGCCGAGCGGAAGCCGCCCGAGCAAGTCGCCGCGCTTGGCGTCGTCTGCCACATCAGTCCCCGCGAACTCCCGGGGCAGGTCGACCTCGTTGACCCAGATGTCGTCCATGAGCGCCATCGTGGCCTCGTATTCCGCCTGGTCCTCAGGGTCGGAGAACTGGGGCGTCGCGCCCTGATTGCCCGAGGTCGACTGACCGGTTCCGCTGTTGTTCGATGCACCCGCATTGCCATTGGTGTTTGCATCCGAGTTGCTTGCATCGTCTTGCTTTTGGCTCTGCTGCTCGCGCCACTGCTGCTCTGCCTGGGCCTCGGCGACATCCTCCTGGTGATCTTGGATGGGATCGAGGATGAACTCGTTCACGCCGTACCCGATGGCGAGCAGGCCGATGATGACCGCCGCGACAATAATGAGGGTCTTGACCCACTTGGGCTGCCCCTTGGAAGCTGGTGCGCTCGCCTGCGGAGCGACGGGCGCACCGGCCGCCTGAGCCGCCGTATCCGGAGTGGGCATCTTCACGGTCTCTGCTGCAGGAGGAATGACCGTCGTGGGAGCCGACGAAAGGGCGTCTTCAGCTGCACTGGCCGCGCTGCCCTCGCCCGCCATCATGTCGTCGACATCGGTGATGCTCGCCTTGGTGCGCGCGAGCGCGCCTGCCTCGGACAGGCCTTGCGCCACGTAATCCTCGTAGCGGGCCATCAGATTGCCGTAGATTTCTTCCTTGAGCTCAATGGTCTCAGGCGTGAGCACCTTTCCCTCGAACAAATGCTCAACGTACATACGAAGCTCGTTCATCGTGCTCCCCCTTCCTGCTTCAGCAGACGGTCAATGATGTTGCGAACGTTGATCCAGCGCTCTGTGGCATCGGAGAGCTCCTGAGCGCCCTGGTCGGTCATGTGATAGTACTTGCGGCGAGCACCTTGGGTCTCGTTGCCCCAATAGCTCTTGACGAACCCCTGCCTTTCGAGGCGCTTGAGGCTCGTGTAGAGCGAAGGCTCTTTCATCTCGTACTCGCCCCGACTGGTGGCAGCGATCTCTTTGAGGATCTCGTATCCGTAGCTATCGCCGTCTGATAGCGTACACAGGATAATGGCATCGATGTTTCCTCGAATGAGGTCGCTGACCGCATCCCTCGTAGACATTGCGTCACCTCCTTGTCGAGAGTTCTCTCTGTCCGACTACAATGTACCCCAATTTACTTTGTCTGTCATAGTACTATTTCATTAAGAGATAGACGGTCGAAATAGCAAGGCGAACGGTAGGTTGGTATGCGCAGCCAAAAGGGGCGGGTTGCTTTTGGACGTCGCGCGTCGACCAAAAGCAACCCGCCCCTTTTGGCTGAAAAAAAGCCCGGCTCCGCAATGCGGAACCGGGCTTACTGCAACACCGGATGTAAGCGAATGCTACTCGGCCATGAAGTCACGCTGGACAGCGGAGTCAACCTTGACGCCGGGGCCCATGGTGGAAGCCAGGGTAATGCTCTTCACATACTTGCCCTTCGCGGAAGAAGGCTTGACGCGCAGGATCTCGGTGTAGAGCGCGGCGTAGTTCTCGACGAGCTTCTGGTCGTCGAAGGAAACCTTGCCCAGGGGCACATGGCAGATGCCATAACGGTCGGCACGGTACTCGACGCGGCCAGCCTTGAGCTCGCTGACCATCTTGGCGACGTCCATGGTCACGGTGCCGAGCTTGGGGTTCGGCATGAGGCCACGGGGGCCGAGGATCTTACCGATACGGCCGACCTTCGCCATCATGTTGGGGGTGGCGATGGCAGCGTCGAAGTTGATCTCGCCCTTCTGGATGTCGGCGATCAGCTCGTCGGAACCGATGACATCGGCGCCGGCCTCGCGGGCCTCGTCGGCCTTAGCACCCTCGGCGAACACGGCGACGCGCACGGTCTTGCCGGTGCCGTGAGGCAGGGAGATGGAGCCACGGATGTTCTGATCGGCCTTGCGGGTGTCGATGCCCAGACGGAAGTGAGCCTCAACAGTCTCATCAAACTTGGCGGGAGCGAGCTCCTTCACGAGCTTGACAGCCTCAAGCGGGGTGTAGAGCTGCGAGCGGTCGACCTTCTCCGCAGCGGCGCGGAAGTTCTTTCCATGCTTAGCCATTTGAATTACCTCCTGTGGTTAACGGGCGCGTGCCCTCCCACATCGATGTGTGCCCTATTGCACACGAACGAGCGCACGACCTCCGCGCGCCCGAGGGGAAACATTAAACGCTACTCGGCGATGGTGACGCCCATGGAGCGGGCGGTGCCGGCAACGATCTTCTTGGCGGCCTCGATGTCGTTAGCATTGAGGTCCGGCATCTTGATCTCGGCGATCTTGGTGAGCTGCTCCTGGGTGAGCTGGCCGACCTTGTCACGCTGGGGAACGGCGGAGCCGCTCTTGAGCTTGAGCTCCTTCTTGATCAGGTGAGCCGCCGGAGGAGTCTTGCACACGAAGGTGAAAGAGCGATCCTCGTAAACGGTGATCTCGACGGGGATGATGTCACCCTGCTTGTCCTGCGTGGCGGCATTGAAGGCCTGGCAGAACTGCATGATGTTGACCTGAGCGGCACCCAGGGCGGGGCCGACGGGAGGAGCGGGGTTCGCAGCGCCAGCGGGAATCTGGAGCTTAATGACGGTGGCAACCTTCTTCTCAGCCATGGTCATTCCTTCCTAAACACAAACGTGTCGACAATCCAACTATTCGCAGCGCGAACCCGTTAGAAGCATGCCAGATCGGTGAGCAGCCGAAAGGCGAAGCGTGCACGCGCGATACGACAACCTTACTCGATGACCGTAATCTGGTCGAACGAAAGCTCGACCGGGGTCTCGCGGCCAAAGATAAGCAGCGTGACCTTGACCTTGGCGGCCTCGGCGTTGACCTCGGACACCTTGCCGTCGAAATCGGCAAGAGGACCAGAGACGACCTTGACCGGAGTCCCGACCTCGATGCTCACAGACGTGCGCTTGGGGGTACCGCCCTTGGCGGACTTGCGCATCATCTTGTTGTACTCGTCGCGGGAAAGCGGAGCGGGCTTGCCGTTGGCACCCAAGAAACCGGTGACGCCGGGAGTGTTGCGAACGCAGGTCCAAGCATCATCGTCCATCTCCATGCGGACGAGCACATAACCGGGGAAAATCTTCGCATCCTTGGTCTCGCGCTTGCCACCCTCTTTGATCTCGGTGACGCGCTCGACAGGAATCTCGATATTGAAAATACGATCCTGCATACCCATCGTCTCGATGCGATGCTCAAGATCGCTCTTGACGCGGTTCTCGTATCCAGAATACGTGTGAACGACATACCAACGCTTGGACATGTGCTACCCCCTCAGACCAGAGAAGAGGACCAGGCCCTCGCTGATAACAGCGTCGAGTGCGGCGATGACCACACCGACGACAATAAGGGAAACGATGACAGCCACGGAGTAGTTGATGAGCTCCTTCTTGGAGGGCCACACCACGCGCTTCATCTCGCTGCGGATGGAGCCAAGATACTTCTTGGCCCGCGCGATCATGCCGGGCTTCTCGTTCTTATCCTTCTTGCTCTTCTTCGCCGGAGCGTCCTTCTTGACGGACGCGAGCAGAGACTTCTTAGGGGTCTCCTTCGCGGCGGCCTTCTTCGGCTCAGCCTTCGCGGAAGAAGCAGGAGCGTTCTGTGCGCTCTTCTTCTTGTTCTTCTTGTTGGCCATGACGCCTACCTCCGGCAAAAAAGCACCCTTACATTAGAAACCGTAAGCCTCGCGAGGAGGCTTACGGATTACAGACTGGCACGCCAGGAAGGACTCGAACCCTCAACAGACGGTTTTGGAGACCGTTGCTCTACCAATTGAACTACTGGCGTATGTTTGTGAGACTAGCGCGTCTCCTTGTGCACGGTGTGACGACGGCACCAGGGGCAATACTTCTTGATCTCCATGCGATCAGGCATGTTCGCCTTGTTCTTGGTCGTCGTATAGTTGCGACGCTTGCACTCGGTGCAGGCAAGTGTAACGAGAGTACGCATGTATCTAATAACCTCCATTTACCGTCCCGTACGGGCACGGTGGAACATTAAACCGCAGATACGATAGTGTGTCAATGCTCCTTTGAAATCCGGCAGATATCTGCAAATTCGTTACACAACCTGTACAAAGGAGTAGACATGAAAAACCCGGCTCCCCCGAAGAGGAACCGGGTTCAAGACTCAAATCAGCTAACGACTAACCGAAGTTACTCGATGATGGTGCTGACGATGCCGGAGCCAACGGTGTGGCCACCCTCGCGGATAGCGAAGCGCAGGCCCTCCTCCATGGCGATCGGGTGAATGAGGTCGCCCTCGATGGTGATGTGGTCACCAGGCATGGCCATCTCGGTGCCCTCGGGCAGCTTGACGGAACCGGTCACGTCAGTGGTACGGAAGTAGAACTGCGGACGGTAACCATCGAAGAACGGGGTGTGACGGCCGCCCTCCTCCTTGGTGAGGACGTAGACCTCGCCGGTGAACTTGGTGTGCGGGTGAACCGAACCGGGCTTGCAGAGAACCTGGCCGCGCTCGATGTCCTCACGCTTAATACCACGGAGCAGGATACCGACGTTGTCGCCAGCCTCGCAGAAGTCCATGGTCTTGCGGAACATCTCGATGCCGGTGGCGACGGAGGACTGGGTCTCCTTGATGCCGACGATCTCGACGGGATCGTTGAGCTTGAGCTCGCCGCGCTCGACACGACCGGTGGCGACCGTACCACGACCGGAGATGGTCATGACGTCCTCGACAGCCATCAGGAACGGCTTCTCGTTGTCGCGCTCGGGGGTCGGGATGTAGGAGTCGACAGCATCCATGAGCTCACGGATGGAGGCGTACCACTTCTCCTCACCGTTGAGGGCGCCGAGAGCGGAGCCACGGATGACGGGGATGTCGTCGCCGGGGAAGTCGTACTCGGAGAGGAGCTCACGGGTCTCCATCTCGACGAGGTCAATGAGCTCCTCGTCGTCGACCATGTCGCACTTGTTCAGGAAGACGACGATGTAGGGCACGCCGACCTGACGGGCGAGCAGGATGTGCTCGCGGGTCTGGGCCATGGGGCCGTCGGTGGCGGCGATGACCAGGATAGCGCCGTCCATCTGGGCAGCACCGGAGATCATGTTCTTGACGTAGTCGGCGTGGCCGGGGCAGTCAACGTGAGCATAGTGACGGGTAGCGGTCTCGTACTCGACGTGAGCGACGGAGATGGTAATGCCGCGCTCGCGCTCCTCGGGAGCCTTGTCGATGTTCTCGAACGCCGTGAAGTCAGCCTTGCAGCCGTCGGTCTCGGAGAGAACCTTGGTGATGGCAGCGGTCAGCGTGGTCTTGCCGTGGTCGACGTGACCGATGGTGCCGATGTTAACATGCGGCTTAGTGCGCTCGAACTTTTCCTTGGCCATGAAGCCTCCTCCTTAAGGTGTCCCCCGCGGGACGTACCAATAAACTTAGTGGCTCCCCTAGTATATAGGAAAGCCACCGTGTTACCTGGGTAGCGGTGACTGGATTCGAACCAGTGACGCCACGGGTATGAACCGTGTGCTCTAACCAGCTGAGCTACACCGCCGTACTGGAGCCTGCGACCGGACTTGAACCGGTGACCTCCTCGTTACCAACGAGGTGCTCTACCGACTGAGCTACACAGGCGTGAACGGGTGGGAGCTATAGGATTCGAACCTATGTAGGCATAGCCAACGGGTTTACAGCCCGTCCCCATTAACCACTCGGGCAAACTCCCATGTGTTCACGCGTTCGGAGCGGCTGGCCGCCCCTTGCGCAGAAAGGATATTACGACGCGTGGGGTCTGCGTGTCAACGGAAAACTTCCTAATACACGGCACCGGGCGTATCTATGCCATTCGATGAGCACTTCTACCTGCGGTTTTGATGGCGCTTTATCGTGGTGAGCTTGTGAAGGCGCAGAGCGAGCGGCGATGGGTTCGTTCGTCTGACTGCAAAGGTTTCATTGACTCCGCTCCCCACCCGCGAGAAAAAGGGCCGGTCCCTATTTTCCCAGATGGGAAAATAGGGACAGGCACTTTTTTCCCACATACAAGAAGCGGGCCCGGTACCGTGGTGGCACCGAGCCCGCAGCTCATCTATGGAGCCAGCGACAGGAATCTGCGCGGCAACGCCGCGCGTTCGCTGCGGGCGGCGCTGCCGCCCTTGCGTGCTGCGCGGCCAACGGCTCACGCCGTTGGCTCCGCTCCGCACCCGGAACCGGGTTCGATTCCTGTCGGCGCGTATAGGAAGCGGGCCCGGTACCGTGGTGGCACCGAGCCCGCAGCTCATCTATGGAGCCAGCGACAGGAATCGAACCCGCAACCCAATGATTACAAATCATTTGCTCTACCGTTGAGCCACGCTGGCACGCTTGGCGCTTGTGCGCGAAGCTTCTACAGGATACTGAAACGGGGCGAGGCGGGCAAGCGATAAACGTGCCATCACGGCTCGTCAACAAGACGCGGGCAGCCCTTCCCCGTTGTCGCGTGGGCTAACGACCGCGCAGCGCCCGCAACTTCGCAAGCGATTCGGGCGAGAGGCGGCTGCCGAGGGTCATCTTCACCTGCGGGGCTTCCTCTGCCTCGCGCACGTCGTTATCGACCTGGCGCAGCTCCTCCACGAAGATGCGAGACGAGATGCGGGCCACGCCCTTGCCCATGACGGTCGCCTGAATGGTGCCGTCGCTCGTGACAACCGTGCAGGCGCGGCCCGCCTCGCGGGCCTCCGTGCACAGGCGCTGCACGACCGTGTCTGCCGAGATGCCGGTCGGCGAGTACTCGATGCGCACGCCCGCCTGCGGCAGATTGGGGCGATCGGCACTCAGGTTTCCCGCACCGTCGAAGACGATGACCGGCTCGTAGCGGCGGCCCGCGAAGGCGGCGACATCTGCCACGAGCGCCATGCGGGCGCGATCGTAGACGTCATGCGAATACGGCTCGTCCCCCTTGTCGAAGATGAGGGACTCGTAGCGCGGCGAGCAGTGGATGACGTTGTAGCCGTCGACCACCAACAGCTCGCGCTGGCCGCTCACGTTGGAGCCGCGCGGCACGTCGGGCACCGAGAACGCCGAGGCGAACGCGTTGCCCACGCCATAGGTGCTCGCGTCCACGTACTTTTGAGCCGAGCCCTCGCCAAAACGCTTGGCCTTGGACTTCGCACGGTTTTTCTTCGTCACGAGCTACTCACCCGCCCCAAACTCGAGCGACCCACGGTTCTGACGCATCCACTCGAACATCATGGCGGTCGCAGCCTGGGCAACGTTTAGGCTCTCCGTCTCGCCGCGCTGAGGCAGCTTGGTGAGAAAATCGCAGGTCTCGAGCACCAGGCGCGAGATGCCTTCGCCCTCCGAACCCATGACGAGCGCGACCCTGCCGGCAAGCGGAGCATCCCAGCACACCTGCTCGGCATGCTCAGACGAGCCACAGGCCCAGAAGCCCGCCTGTTTGAGATCCTCCAGGGCACGCGCGATGTTGGGAACACGTGCGATGGGCAGATGCATGACCGCACCAGCGCTGGTTTTATAGGTGGCGACCGTGACCTCGGCAGCGCGCTTGCTGGCAATGACCACGCCTGTCGCACCCGCGACCTCGGCTGAACGCACGATGGCGCCAAAGTTGCCGGCATCCGTCACGTGATCGAGTACGATCACGAGAGCGGGGCCGTCACCTGTGCGCGCAATGATATCGGCGAGGTCGGCATACGGGTAATCGCCGACCTCGAGCGCGATGCCCTGATGCGCACCGTGGCTCGAGATTGCTTCCAGCTGCTCGCGCGCCACATATTGCACCGGTACGTTCGCCGCACGCAGCGCGTCGACGAGCTGCCCGAGCACGACATCTTTGGAGGAGTTCTCTGCCACGAGCGCACGCTTGACGGGATAGCCCGTGCGCAGCGCCTCGGAAGCGGCACGGCGGCCTTCCAAAAAAGAACCTGTTGGCACGGCGGGGCGCGACACCGGCTTGTTCGAGCGAACCTTACCGCCCGAGGTCGCGCTCCCCTGCCCTTTCGCAGGGCGCTGCGCCCCGGCGGCTTTGCGGTTGTCGCTGCGGGCGGAACGGCTATCGGCGCGCTGCCCCCTGTTGTTCTGCTGTCGTGCCATGTGGCTCCCATCTGCTTCGCATCTGTTCGGCTAGCAGTATATAGGTGAAAGCGGCCCTGCCCCAATTCCCCACGTCTCGCGTCGAAAACCCCAAAGGCCATTTGGTGAAAACACCCCTGAGGCTATTTCACCTGAAACGACTCTAAGGAATTTTGCAACTGCTGTCGCAAAAAGAAGCCGCCTTTCCGCCGAAGCAGAAAAGCGGCTGGTGGCTTCAGATGAAAAAACCTCTAGGGTTATTTCACCTAAGCCTCGGTTTCTGAGGTGCGTGAGGTTGCCGTGAAAGCCAAGGGCATAGGCCTTAGGGCCATGCCCGCAGGCTTGAGCGGCAAGATCGCGTGCCTCAGGAAGCTCTGGCGTCCCAAGTGCCCCAGATCGCCCCGAAAGAGGAGGGAGCACGCCTTGCGTGCGGCGACCGACGATTGAGGGGCGAGGTGGGGCGCTTGGGACGTCAGAGGTGTTTGATGCGGGAGCCGGCGGCGGTATCCTCGATGGCAAGCCCCATGTCGCGCAGCTGGTCGCGGATGGCGTCGGCCGTGCCCCAGTCCTTGGCGGCACGTGCTTCGGCACGCGCTGCGAGGATGCGCTCGGCGGCCTCGTTCACGTCGTCGCCCGTGTAGGCGCAGAGCCCCGCGGCCACGCCGAGCAGCCCCACGGGCAGCTCTTCCTCGGGCTCGGGCAACTCGATGCCCAGGACCTTGAAGGCGCCGGCGATGCTCGCTGCAGCACCGATTGCGGCATCCTTATCGGCAGCAGATCCTGCCTGGTCCAGGTACGTGTTGGCCTCGGTCACAAGCTGGAAGTATGCCGCCACCGCGCCAGCGGTGTTGAAGTCGTCGTCCATCTGGGCCTCGAACTCCGCCTTGGCGTCATCGACAGCAGCGTTGAGCTTTGCTGCGAGCTCGGCATCCGGCTCGTCCTCGCTATGACGCGCCGCCCACACGAGGTTGTTGACCGTGCCGGCGATGCGCGCGAGCGAGTTCTCCGCGCCCTCGAGACGCTCCCACGAAAAATCGAGCGGCGAGCGGTAGTGCGTCTGCAGCATGAGCAGGCGCAGGGCCGCCGCGGAGTGCTTCTCGAGCACTTCCTCGAGCGTGAAGAAGTTGCCGAGCGACTTGGACATCTTCTCGCCATCCACCAGGAGCATGCCCGTGTGCATCCACGTATTCGCGAAGCCCTCGTGCCAGGCGCACGTAGCCTGCGCGCACTCGTTCTCATGATGCGGGAAGGCCAGATCGGAACCGCCGCCGTGGATGTCGATCGGCGTGCCCAGATAGCGGTGGACCATCGCTGCGCACTCGGTGTGCCAGCCGGGACGGCCCTTGCCCCACGGCGAGTTCCACATGGGCTCGCCGGGCTTAGCCGCCTTCCACAGGGCGAAGTCGAGCGGGTCGTTCTTGTCCTCGTTCTCCTCGATGCGCGCGCCAACCATGAGATCGTCGATCTTGCGGCCGGACACCTCGCCGTAAGATGGGTCGCTGCGCACCGCGAAGTACACGTCGCCGTTGTCGGCCGCATAGGCGTGACCTTGCTCAATCAGGCTCTTGATCATACCGATCATGGGGCCGATCTCTTTGGTCGCGCGCGGACGCACATCCGGATCCATCACGTTGGCCTTGTGCATGACGGCGATGAACTTGTCGGAGAACTCGCTCGCGACCTCCTCGGCCGTGCGACCCTGCTCGTTGGCGCGATTGATGATCTTGTCGTCAACGTCGGTGAGGTTCTGCGCGAACGTGACCTCGTAGCCGCTCGCGATGAGCCAGCGGCGGATCACGTCGAAGGAGATGAAGGTGCGCGCGTTGCCGATGTGGATGTTGTCGTAGACCGTGGGGCCGCACACATACATGCGGACCTTGCCCTCCTCGATGGGCTGGAAGTCTTCCTTCTTGCGGGTCTTGCTGTTGTAGATCTTCATGGTAGATGCCCTTCTGGGGAGGTCTGCTGGATTCGCCCGGCGCTCGGGCAGTCCTGCGCAAGACGGAGAGCCCACTGGGCTCTCCTTTGCGTGCTGAACTCGCGGCGGGCGAATCCAGCAGACCTCCTCGCATGTCAACTCTGGTAGATGGTAACGCGAGCGCACGGATGACGTCGCTTGCCCATCGATCGGTCAAGGGGTCCTTGGCGGGGAGGGAAGTTGGTGAGTTCGGCTGTGCCGAACTCTTTAGATACATCGGGTGAGGAGGCAGACGGCCCAGGCGCCTATGCCTTCGCCTTGGCCTTCCCAGCCGAGCTTTTCGGTGGTCGTGGCCTTCACGCCCACGCGGTCCACGTCCACGCCGAGGGCGCCGGCGAGGTTTGCGCGCATCGCGTCGCGGTGCGGCGTGATCTTAGGCGCCTGGGCGGCGATGGTGCAGTCGGCGTCCACGAGCTCATAGCCGCGCTCGCGGGCAAATGCCATCACGCGGGACAGCAGCACGAGCGAGTCTGCCCCCTCGTAGGCGGGGTCGGTATCGGGGAAGAGCTTGCCGATGTCGCCCCCACGGCAGGCACCCAAGATGGCGTCTGCAAGTGCATGTGCTAGCACGTCGGCATCCGAGTGGCCAAGCAGGCCCTTCTCGTACGGAATGTCCACGCCGCCGATGATGCAGCGGCGACCTTCCACCAGACGGTGAACGTCGTAGCCGTGTCCTATGGAGAGCGCGGGCAGCTGCATGGCAAAGCCTTCCTGTTCCGGGTTCGTCTGCCAAGCATCATACCGCAGGCCCGTCTTCGTGAAATGAGGACAAAGGTTATTTCACCAAGTCGTTTGCAGGAGCAACTTCCCTTGCCAGTGGCACACAAGCACCGACATTGTGCAGGTTTTTCCGACTTATTGATTGCCGGAATTCGACCTCCGGAACAGGGACACAAATCTGGCCTATGTGACGACACGTTTCCGCAGGATTCGAACACTCGGAAACGCGCCTTTGCGCAATGCCAGAAGTGAGGGGTCTACAAGTTGCAAAAACCTGCAGAACAAGAACCCGCGTCTGCCGCTGCCGTCTAAAAACGGGTAGGAGCGAGGTACTAGCCCCGCAGCTTCTCGTTCAGCAGGAACTCAACAAGGGGAAGATCCTCGGGAAGGGTGACCTTGAGGTTGTCGCGCGGGCATTCCACGCACAGCACGCGGCCGCCGGCGCGCTCCACGAGCGATGCGTCGTCGGTGCCCACAAAGCCTTCGGCACGCGCAGCGTCCTCGGCACGGCGCAGTGCGTCAACCATAAAGATCTGCGGCGTCTGGACGGTCCAGTAGCTGCTGCGCGGCGGTGTCCCTTGAATGACGGCGTCGTCGCTCACGAGCTTGAGCGTGTCCACGGACGGCTGGCCGCACACCACGCCGTCGATGCCCTCGCCTTCGCGCAGCGCCTGCACCGCCCCCTCGATCACCTGCGGGGTGATGAGCGGACGCGCGCCGTCGTGAATGGCGACGTAGGCACAGCCCTGCGGCACGGCGTCCAAGCCGGCGCGCGTGGAGTCCTGGCGGGTCTCCCCCGCCGCCGCGAACGTGAGAGGCGTTTTGATGTCAAAGGGGTCGATGGCCCGGCGGCGCACCTCGTCGGTGCGCGCAGCGGGACACACCACCACGATGTGCCCCACGCACGGAGCGGCGTCGAACGCCAAGACCGACCAGGTCATGAGGGGCTTTCCCGCAACGTCGATAAGCTGCTTGCCACCCGGGTTACCGAAGCGCTGGCCGCTGCCGCCGGCAACGATGACGGCGCAGACGTCGGCGCGCGCGGCGCCCACCCTACGCACCCGCCGGCTTGCCCTGCATGCGGGCGAGCGAATCGGCCAGGATGGCGGGGTTGTTGACGCCGAAATCGCCCAGGCGCTCGGGGTCCTTTTGGATGTCGCCCATGAGCTCCTGCAGCGAGCCGTACTCGTCCACGATCTTCTCGGCCACGCCGTCGCGCACGACGGACACGCGCGAGAGCGTGCGCAGGCCCAGCGGGGTCATGACGGAATCTTCGTCCAGGTCGTCGAAGCCCAGGGCGTCCGCCACGCGCTTGGGGTTGGACAGCTCCTCGGGCGTCATGGCGCTGAGGCGCTCGCGGATGCGGTGCGCGTTGCCCTCGGAGGAGTCGGACGCGTAATCGCGAATCATGAGGTCGTACTCGGTGTCCATGCTCTCGCCCGCAAGCTGCTCCATCTGCATCTGCACGAGCTTGCCCTGGTTGCCCAGCTTAACGATGCATGCCTTGAGCTCATTTTTGGCCTGCTGCATGATCTCGAAGCTCGAGAAGATGTCCGTGATGTCGGCCAGCGTGACGTAGTCGTCGAGCTCGAGCGCGGTGAGGCGCACGAGCGACTTGTCGAGCGAGGCGCGCGTGGTCTGCAGCGTCGCGATGAGCTGGTTGACCGAGCTCATGATGATGGAAACCGGCTGGATCTCGTAGGACTTACCGCACACGTAGACGTTCACGACCGAGCGGCGCGAAGAAACCGAGATGACGATGGCATCGGTGAGCACGCTCATGCGCGCCGCGGTGCGATGGCGCATGCCGGTTTCGTTCGTGGAGATGGAAGCGTCCGGGTTGAGGTGGAAGTTGGCGCGCAGGATGTGCGAAAGGTCCTCGTCGATCACCACGGCGCCGTCCATCTTGGACAGCTCGAACAGGCGGTTGGAGGTAAACGAGATATTAAGCGGGAAGCCATCGTTGCCCGACGCGAGTACGTGCTCGGTATCGCCCACGCATATGAGGGCGCCCAGGTGCCCCGCGATGATCATGTCGAGGGCGGTACGGATGGGTTGACCGGGCGCCGTGAGCCGGATCGCCTGGTCCATACGCTTTTGAATCTCGAGTTTATCCAATGTGCTGCTCCATCTTGCTGGTGTGCGTCTCAGTCATGCATCTATTTTCGCATGAAATATGATGCAGCGCGCCCTCATTTTCAAAGTTGAAATGAGCTCGTGACCGGTTGTACCCAAACTGACAAACATCGCGCGTTTCTTCCGCGTATTCGCAGAAAAAGGCCCCGCGGGATGACCGCGAGGCCTTGACGTCAAACGTTGCCGTTAGCGCGTTCCGGCACCTGCCTGAAGCGCGCCACCCGAACCGCCGCCCGCAAGCGCGGGGGCAGATCCGGCGTTGCGCGGCGCGGGCTCGAAGGCGCCTCCCAGCGCTCCAGTGCCGCGCGGCGCGGGAATCTCACCCGTACCGTGGCTGAAGACGAAGGCGTCGTCCACCACGTCGGTGAGCACCGTGTCGCCCTCGTGCCACTCGCCGGCGAGCAGCTCCTCGGACAGCGGATCCTCGATGAGGCGCTGGATGGCGCGACGCAGCGGACGGGCGCCGTTGGTGAGGTCGGTGCCCTCGGCCACGATCTTCGCGATGGCGGCATCGGTGAGCACGATATTCATGCCGTTGGCGATGAGGCGCTGGCGTAGGTCGTCCACGAGCAGCTCGGCGATGCGGGTGAGCGACTCGCCCGCGAGCTTCTGGAACACCACGATGTCGTCGATGCGGTTCAGGAACTCGGGGCGGAACAGGCGCTTGAGCTCGCCCATCGCACGGCTCTTGATCTCCTTGGAGGTCAGGCCGCTCTCGCCCGTGGTGCCGAAGCCCACGCTGGAATCCTGCGCGATCTCGCGGGCGCCCACGTTGGAGGTCATGATGATCACCGTGTTGCGGAAATCGACCGTCTTGCCCTGGCCGTCGGTGAGGCGACCTTCATCGAGCACCTGCAGCAAGATGTTGAAGATGTCCGGATGCGCCTTCTCGATCTCGTCGAACAGCACGACGGAGTACGGGTGACGGCGCACCGCCTTGGTGAGCTGGCCGCCCTCGTCATGGCCCACGTAGCCCGGAGGGCTACCGATGAGCTTGGAGACCTCGTATTCGCTCGCGAACTCGGACATATCGAAGCTAATGAGCGCGTCCTTGCTGCCGAACAGGTACTCGGCGAGCGTCTTGGCGAGCTCGGTCTTGCCGGTACCCGTAGGGCCCAGGAAGATGAACGAGCCGCCGGGACGGCGCGGGTCCTTGAGCGGCGAGCGGCTGCGACGGATGGCCTTGGCCACGGCGTGCACGGCCTCGTCCTGGCCGATGATGCGCGTCTTGAGCACGTCCTCGCAGGCCAGCAGGCGGCGCGACTCGTCCTCGGTGAGCGACGACACGGGCACGCCGGAGGTGGCGGACACGATGTCGGCGATCTGCGGCACGTCGATGAGCAGCGGGCTCGCGTCCATCTCGGCGTTCCAGGCGGCGCGGGCCTCGGAGAGCTCGATCTCGGCGGCGTGCTGCTGCTCCTTGAGCTCGGCGGCGCGGTTCATGTCGTCGGCTCCCGTCGCCTCCTCCACCTCGCGCTTGAGCTCGGTGGCGCGCTTTTCGGCCGTGCGCACGTTCTCCGGGGCGCGGTTGGCCTTGATGCGAGCGCGGGCGCCGGCCTCGTCGATGAGGTCGATAGCCTTGTCCGGCAGGAAGCGATCTTGGATATAGCGCGACGACAGCGTGGCGGCCGCCTCGACCGCCTCCGGCGCGTAGTGCACGTGGTGGTGCTCCTCGTAGCGCGGAAGCAGGGCGTTCAGGATCTTGATGGTGTCCTCGACGCTGGGCTCATCGATATCGATGGGCTGGAAGCGGCGCTCGAAGGCGGGGTCCTTCGTGAGGTATTTGCGGAACTCCTCGGCCGTGGTGGCGCCGATGATCTGGAACGATCCGCGTGCGAGCACAGGCTTGAGCATGGAGCTCGCATCGATGGAACCCTCGGCCGAGCCTGCGCCGATGAGCGTGTGCATCTCATCGATGAACAGGATGATGTCGTCGGCCTCGGTGGCCTCCTGGATGACGTTCTTCAGGCGCTCCTCGAACTCGCCGCGGTACTTGGCGCCGGCGACGAGACCGGGCAGATCGAGCGTCCAGATGTTCATGTTGAGCAGGTTCTCGGGCACGTCGCCCGCGGCGATCTGCTGCGCCAGGCCCTCGACGATAGCGGTCTTTCCCACGCCGGGGTCGCCCAGAATGAGCGGGTTGTTCTTCGTGCGGCGGGACAGGATCTCCATCATGCGCGAGATCTCTTTCTCGCGGCCGATGACAGGATCGAGCTTGCCGTCACGCGCCTGCTGCGTGAGGTTGGTGCCGAACTGCGCAAGCGTGCTGGCGCTCCCCTCCTCCGCGCGGGCGGACTCGCCGGAGAAGAACGGCAGGCCGGCGCCGGGGCGACCGGAAGCCGAGCCGGCCATGGGACGCTGGCGCCCCTGGTCCTTGGCGGTGAGCTTCTCCACGGCACCGCGCACCGACGCGGCGGACACGCCCAGGCGCACGAGGATGTCGAGCGCCATGCTGTCGGCCTCGTCCACGATGCCCAGCAGCAGGTGCTCGGTGGAAACGTAGGTTTGGTTGTTCTCGCGCGCGAGGCGGAAGGAGCGTTCCATGACCGAGATGACGCGCGGGGTGAAGGCGAGCTTCGCTGCCTCCGCCTGCTGCTGCTCGTCGGGCACCGTCGTGCGGCTCTCTTTGAGCTGCGCGAGGATGTCGTCGTAGCTGATGTCGAGCGAACGCAGCGCCTCGGCGGCGATGCCCTCCTGCTCCTTGGCGAGTGCGAGCAGCAGGTGCTCGGTACCCACCTTGGTGGAGTTTTGCGCGAGCGACTCCTCCTTCGCCATTGACATGACGCGGCGCGCGCGGTCGGTGAATCGATCTAACATGCGAATACCTCTTACGTGCTGGCAATGCGTTGTGTACTTCCGCACATGCTGTACCCAAAGTTTGAACATCTTAACCGATGCTATGGGCGAATGTGTGCAGGTCATGGTATTCACGCAATGTTTTACCGACGCAGCGACCGCCTCGATGTCCTCTTTGGGGACGGGGGTCCCAGGGGACATGTTGTCCCCGTTTGGGACGGGCTTTGAGCGCTCGCAGTGCTATCGCCTGTTAATCGCCCGCCAGGCCTGTCCCCGGAGAGGACATTTTGTCCTCTGGCACCCCCGTCCCCAGAGAGGACATCACGTCGGAGGCTGAGGGGATTGCCTGTTGAGCGCCCAGGCGCGTGCAGGCGAGGGCCGAGGCATGGGTCGCCCACGCTATCGCCTCTTCTAGCGAAAGGCCGCGAGCGCGCGCCATGGCGAGCGCTCCGATGTAGGTATCGCCCGCGCCGGTGGTGTCCACGACCTCGACAGAAGGCGGCAGGGAAACGATCCAGGTATCGCCACTCAGCACGCGCGAACCCTGTGCACCCAAGGTGAGCGCCACCGTCGATACGCCCCACGAAACCAGCAGTTCCATCGCACGGCGCGCCGCATCGTCGGAATCGGGAAACACACCGGTGACGATCTCGCACTCCGTCTCGTTCAGGCAAACGAGGTCGACGCTCTTCCAAGTTTCACGCGGCACGCTCACGGCGGGCGCCGAGTTGAAGATGGTGTACAGACCGCGTCGATGCGCTTCGGCAAGCCCGGCGAACGTTGAGGGAATGTCGCATTCGAGCTGCGTGAGGAATATGTCGCCCGGGTGAGCCAGCTCATCGAGCGCCGCTTTCACGTCCTTCGGACGCAGCACGTGGTTGGCACCCGGATCGAGCACGATGCAGTTGTCGCCCGCCACGCGCGTGATGGACGCGACGCCCGTCGGCGTGCCCTCGATACGCTGCAACCGACCGCAATCCACGCCCGCCTGTTCGAGCGATGCGCGCAGACTGTCGCCGAAAACATCGGCGCCCACGGCGCCCAGCATGTGCACGTCCGCGCCCAAGCGCGCTGCCGCCACGGCCTGGTTTGCGCCCTTGCCGCCCGCGTTGAGCAGGAAATTCCGCCCGGTGAGCGTCTCGCCCATGCGCGGCATGCGGTCGCACTCGATGGTGAGGTCCATGTTCAGGCTGCCAAAGACGATAACCTTGCTCATCGCGCTACCCCAACTTCTCAATCGCCGCCGTCACCATCTGCCAAAACATCGAAGCATCGAGCTGCATCCCAACTTGCGTGTGACACTCGTCCGGACCCGGCTCGGCGCCGCGCAGGTCCGCCACGGTCATGCCCAGCGTAAGCGCTCCTTGCAGCTCCACATCCACCGGGCAGCGGCACGTTTGCACCACCTGCGGGTCGATGACGTACGCGACCGCACAGGGGTCGTGGATAGGTGGGTTGGGAAACGCGCGATCTTGCCGGTACGCGGCGCGATAGCCGTCGATCAGTTTGCTCACGGTGCGCGCCAGGTCTGTACCCAGGGCGTCGATGCCCGCTTGCACCTCACGCGTGCAAAGCGCCTGATGCGTGAGGTCGAGCCCCATCATGGTGATGGGCCATGCCTCGTTGAAGACGATGTGCGCGGCCTCCGGATCGGTGCGGATGTTGAATTCCGCCACAGGGCTCGAGTTGCCCGTGTGGACCGCTCCGCCCATGAGCACGACCTCGCGCACGCGGTCGACGATGCGCGGCTCAAGCCGTGCGGCGAGTGCGATGTTGGTGAGCGGGCCGATGGCCACCAGCGTGGTGGAGCCGGGTTCACGCGCCATGATGGTATCGATGATCCAGGGGACGGCATGACCGGGGTCGAACGGGCGCACGGGCGCGGGAAGTTCCACATCGCCCAGGCCCGAGTCGCCGTGAATGGAAGCTGCCACCCGGCCTTCGCGGACGAGCGGGCGCGGGCAACCGGCGCGCACGGGGACATCATCGGCATGCGCCAGCCCAAGGACGGCACGAGCGTTGTAAGTCACCTTCTCAAGGCTCTGATTTCCCCCGACGGTCGTGACGCCCAGCAGGTTCACGCGGTCATCGCCCGCTGCCAGCAGCAGCGCCACTGCGTCGTCGAGGCCCGGATCGCAATCGATGATGATGTCTTTCGGCATGGCGCGCCCTCCCCTACTCGTTTGCATCCATTATCCCCCGTATTGGGACGCAGCAGACAGGCCGTCCCGTCGCAGGCCTGTCCCAAAAGGGGACAAAATGTCCCTTGGGACCCCCGTCCCCAGAGAGGACATTTTGTCCCCTCCCACCCCCATCCCCAGAGAGGACAGAGGGGAATTGTCATGTACCTAAGTAGTTTTGAAAACTAGCTGACATTTCCGGCGCAATTGGGTATCGTTTTCGTGTCAGATACGAGATTCAACCGTTCGTTGTTAGAGAGTAGCCCAGGTCTTAGCTTTATGCCCGATATCCAGCACACTACCCGTTCTTCCGATTCCCCCTCCGCACCGCTGCTGCTCGGCCTCGATGTGGGATCCACCACCGTCAAGACCGTTGTGGTCGACCCCGCAACGCATGCCGTTTTGCACTCGAGCTACGAGCGGCATCATGCCCACCAGGCAGCCTGCTCCGCCGCAGCGCTGCGCGCGGTCGAACAGGCGCTTCCGGGCAGGCGTTTCCTGCTCGCGGTGACGGGGTCGGGCGCGGCGCCCATCGCCGAGGCCTGCGGCACCCCCTTCGTGCAAGAGGTGGTCGCCGGAGCCGCCGCTGTCCAGGCGCTCTACCCGCAGGCGCGCACGGTCATCGAGCTGGGCGGCCAAGACGCCAAGATGATCTTCTTCAAAACCGACCCGTACCATGGGACGTCGCGCGTGGATGACATGCGCATGAACGGCACGTGCGCGGGCGGCACCGGAGCGTTCATCGACGAGATCGCTTCCGTGCTGGGCATTCCCACCGAGGGATTCGAGGAGCTCGCCGCGCGTGGAACCACGGTGTATGAGATCTCGGGGCGCTGCGGCGTTTTTGCTAAAACGGACATCCAGCCGCTGCTCAACCAAGGCGTCGCCAAGGAGGACATCGCCCTTTCCACCTTCCACGCCCTGGTGAAACAGACCATCGGCGGCCTTGCGCAGGGCTTGGACATCGAGGCACCCGTGGTGTTCCAGGGTGGACCGCTCACGTTCAATCGCACGCTCGTGCGCGTGTTCGCCGAACGCCTCGGGCTCGACCCCGACCAGATCATCATCCCCGAGCATCCGGAGACCATCGTCGCGCGCGGGGCGGCGCTGTGGCTCATGCGCGGAGCGGACGCGCAGGCGACAGAACCGCGCGTGCTCGAAGACATCGCGCGCGAGCTCGACGCCATGGCCGAGCATCCGCAGCGCACGCACGCAGCCGTACCGCCGTTTTTTGAATCGGATGACGAGCGCCGCGCCTTCGAGCGCGCCCACGCCCTCGAAGCTATCGAGCCGCCCGCTCTTCCCGCAGGAACCGCGCTTCCGGTTTACGTGGGCATCGATGCGGGCAGCACCACCACAAAGCTTGTGCTGCTGAATATGGACGGCACGCCTGTCGACTCGTTTTACGCCTCGAACCAAGGCGAACCCATCGACGTGGCACGCGAGGCGCTTATGGAACTCGAAGATGCGTACGCGGCGCGCGGCGTCACGCTGCAGGTGTGCGCGCTGGGCACCACCGGCTACGGCGAGCAGCTCTTCGCCCGCGCGTTCGGCGCCGACTACCACACCGTCGAGACCGTGGCGCACGCCCGCGCCGCGCTTGCCTACCGCCCGGACGCCACCTTCATCTTGGACATCGGCGGCCAGGACATGAAGGCCATGTGGGTCGATGACGGTGTGATCACAGACGTCATCGTCAATGAGGCCTGCTCGTCGGGCTGCGGCTCGTTTTTGGAGAACTTCGCCCGCTCGCTGGGCATTCCTGTGAAAGACATCGCCGCGGCGGCGTTTTCCTCCACCTCCCCCGCCGCGCTCGGCAGCCGCTGCACCGTCTTCATGACCAGCAGCGTCATCTCGGAGCAGCGCGACGGCAAGACGCCCGCCGACATCATGGCGGGCCTGTGCCGCTCGATCATCGAGAACGTGTTCACCAAGGTCGTGCGCGTGCCCAACATGGATGCGCTCGGCGAGCACATCGTGGTGCAGGGCGGCACCTTCGCGAACGACGCCGTGCTGCGCGCCTTCGAGCAATACGTGGGACGCGAAGTCACGCGCAGCCCCTACCCCGGCCTCATGGGCGCCATCGGCGCAGCGCTGCTTGCCAAGGAACAGGTGGAGAAGGGGAAGGAAGGCAGCAGCAGCTCCTCCTTCATCGGCTTCGATGCCGTCCGCGCGCTCTCGTTCACCCGCGAGGGCAACGTGACCTGCCCGTTTTGCGGCAACCACTGCGCGCGCACCATCATCAGCTTCTCCACGGGCGAGCGCTACGTCACCGGCAACCGCTGCTCGCGCGGCGAAGTGCTGGGAGACCCCCATGATGCGCAGGTGCGCGAGCGCGCCAAGCGCGCGGCAGACGCGGTCTCGAGCGTGCCGAACCTGTTCGAGGAGCGCACGAAGCTGCTGTTCCGCCGCCCCGAGCATGCACAGATCCTGCCCGACAACGGCATCACGATCGGCATTCCCCGCGTGCTCGCCGTGTGGGACTCCGCCCCGTTCTGGACGGCGCTGCTCGAGTCACTCGGCTTCACGGTGAAGCTCTCGGCCATGAGCTCGCACGCGATGTACGAGCGCGGCCTTTCCGCCGTGAGCTCCGATACCATATGCTTCCCCGCAAAACTTGTACACGGACACCTGCGCGACCTTGCCGACAAGCAGGTCGACCGCATCTTCATGCCCATCATCACCACCGTGGCGCCCGAGGGCACGGCAGAAACGGCCGAATCCATGTGCGCCGTGGTGAAGGGCTACCCCATGGTGATACGCTCGTCGGACAACCCGACGAAGCGCTTCGGCATCCCCTTCGACTCGCCGCTATTCCATTGGTACACCGCCGAGGACCGCGAGCGACAGCTCACGCAATACCTGGCCACGACGTTCGACATTCCCGCCGAGGCGACGCGCGCCGCTCTTGCCGAGGCTGACCGCGCGCAGGCCGCCTTCACCGATGCGCTCGAGGCGCGCGGCCGCGAGGTGCTTGAGCAGACGCAGGCCGCCGGCGGCACCTGCGTGGTTTTGGCCTCGCGCCCCTACCAGACCGACCCGTTGGTGAACCACAACCTGCCCGGCATGTTCATCGAGCAGGGCGTGCCGGTGCTCACTGCCGATTCCGTCCCCGGCATGCGCGAGGTCGACCTCACGCGCAGCCGCCTGGACATCGCCAACAACTACCACGCACGCATCCTGTCGTGCGCGCTCATCGCCGCGCGCACCGAGGGACTCGAATTCGCGCAGATCGCGAGCTTCGGCTGCGGTCACGACGCATACCTTGCCGACGAAGCGCTGCGCCTGATGAACGAGGTTTCTGCCAAGCGGCCGCTGTTGCTGAAGGTGGATGAGAGCGCGGCCGAGGGTGCCCTGCGTATCCGCGTGCGGTCGTTTTTGGAGACGACGCGCATCCGACGCGAGCGCGGCGATGCCGACGACGAGGCGCGCGAGCTCGGCGATCCCTACCCGGTGAAGTTCACCAAAGACGAGCGCGGCTCCTACACGGTGCTTGTGCCCAACACGTCGCACGCGTTCTCGCGCCTCATGGCTGCCGCCTTCACCAAGCAGGGGCTCAAGGCCATCTCGCTCCCCGTGGGCCGTGAGAATGCCATTCGCCTGGGCAAGCGCTACGTGCACAACGACATCTGCTTCCCCGCGCAAATCGTGATCGGCGAGGTGCTCGACGCACTCATCAACGGCGACTACGACCTCGACCACACAGCGGTCATGATGGCCAAGTACGTGGGCGATTGCCGCCTGACGCACTACTCCGCACTGCTGCGCAAGGCGCTTGATGATGCGGGGTTTGCGCACGTGCCCATCATCACCAACGACCTTACCGACGATCACAACCTGCACCCGGGCTTTAAGATGAGCCTCATGACTGCTATGCGCATCGCCTACGGCCTGCCGATGATCGACGCGCTGGAGGAGCTGCTGCGCAAGATGCGCCCCTACGAGCTCGAACCGGGCGCCGCCGACCGCGCATTCGAGGTTGCGCTCGACCACGTTATCGCCGGCTTCGAGGCCCGCGGCGTGCGCGGCGGGCTCGCCGGCTTCCGGCGCGGCATCCAGGTGATGGCAGACGTGAAGATCGACCGCTCGCATCCGCGCCCCACCGTGCTCATCGTGGGCGAATACCTGCTGAACTTCCATCCCGGTGCCAACCGCGACATCGAGCGGTACCTGGAACGCAACGGCTTTGAGGTCATCGAGGCGCGTATGACCGACGTCATACGCAAGACGTACTTCTACAAGCACGCGCAGGTGCGCGAATACGGCATCCACAAGCCCTTTGCGCAGAAGGCCGAGTGGGCGGTTTCGGACGACGTCTTCGAGTTTGCCCAGAGCGCATGCGACCGCATCGCGCGCCACCACCCGCTCTACGAGCCGCCCGAGCGCATGGGCGAGCTCGTGCGCGCGAGCGATGACATCGTGCACCACACGTTCGACGCTGGCGAGGGCGTGCTCATTCCGGCGGAGATCCTGCACCATGCGCAGCGCGGCTGCCGGGCGTTCATCATCTTGCAGCCCTTCGGATGCCTGCCGAACCACATCGTGGGACGCGGCATCGTGAAGAGCCTGAAGGAGCGCTATCCCGACGTGACGATCCTGCCGCTCGACTTCGATCCGGACACGAGCGAAGCAAACATCGAGAACCGCCTCCAGATGCTCATCATGGAGGCCCGCGAACAGGGTTAGCCTCCATCCGGCCGTAAAGGGGAAAGGCCCCGGCTTCCCGTTCGAAACGTCCTCGCCCTGCGGGCCGCGGGATTGTTACGAACGGGAGGCCGGGGGCCTTTCCCCTTTCCGGCCTGCGGCGACCCTGCTCGAACGCGGGCGGCGGGGCTGGCGTGGTTGGGGCGGCCACGGGGTGAGAGGTGTTAGGGGTTGAGGCGGGTACTGGTCGATTTGGTTCTTGCACTTTCGGTACTTGGTGTTACTATGTAGTTGGTACATTGTTTTACTAGGTAGGTTTTAGGAGGTGGAGATGGGGTCTTCTCAGTTGCTCAAAGGGGTGCTTGAGGGATGCGTGCTGGCGCTGATCGGTCGGGGTGAGACGTATGGGTATGAGCTTGTTTCCGAGCTGGACCGGTATGGGTTTCACGATGTTGCCGAGGGGACGCTTTATCCGCTGCTTATGAGGCTCGAGAAACGTGGCGCGATCCGTGCGACGTATCGCGCGTCGGAAAAAGGTCCGCGACGCAAATACTATGCCGTCACCAAGGCTGGGCGTCAGGAAATCGCCCAGTTCGCGCAGGAATTCTCCGAACTCTCCCACGCGGTGGCGCGGGTGCTCGGCTCTTCAGATTGCGAGGTTCATCATGACCGATAACCTGATTTCCGCACGGCTGCGCAACCGGAAGCTTGAGCGTGCTCTGCACTCCCCCAAGGCGCGGAAAACCGCCCGCCGGCTTCGCAGGGCGCTTGCCTGCCGCGGCGTCTCGTGTGCCGACCGCGAGGCGCTGCTGTACGATACGCTGCTCGCCATGGGCGAAAGCGAGAGCCGCGGGCTCGATGCCGTCGCTGCCCTTCTGGGCTCGCAGACCGTTGAGCAATGTGCCGACGGCATGGCCGCCGCGTGCGGGACGCTCCCCCGATGGGCCGTCTCTGTGCGCCTGCTTGCGTTGCTTGCCCTGAGCTGGACGATCTTTGCGTCGATGCAGCTTGTCTACCGCTGCGCAGCCTCGCTTGCCAGCGGATCGTGGCTTGAGTTTCCCTTCGTAGGGCTTCGGACGTCGGATGTCTTCTCCGTCAGCCGGGCCGTGGTGCCGCTCGCCTTGCTTCTCGCGCTGGGGCTTATCATCGCCCGCCGCATGCGCGGTCTGCCCGGGCCCCATGCCCTTCCCGCTGTTGCAGCGCCTATCGTTCTTCAGCTGGCAACGGCATTCGGGGCGCCCGTCGGTCCTCTGGACCGCGTGCGGCTCTACCTCGGGTCGCTCTTCGGCGATCCGGGAGCAGGGTACACGATACTCCTGAGCGACCATCCCTACGATGTGGTCAATGCCGCCGTTATCGCCACCGCTCTTCTGGTTCTACTGCTCGCGACGCTCGGCATCTGGTATACCGTCGAACGGCGGCATGCCGCGTAGCCGTCCGATTCAACGATCCCCGCCGGACTACACCTACCGACGGGGATCGTCATGGTTGCAGCTTGATGTCAGGCGCTTTAAGCTCGCACCGGAGCTGCCAGCACCGTGCCCTCGGGGAAGGCGCGGCGGTACAGCCAGCGCGAGACGGGACCGGCGACGAGCAGGTTCCACGGCAGGGCGGCCACAAAGTTCCAGGGAATGTTGGTGAGCCAGGTCGGAAGGATCATGGCGGGGTCGCCCACGTGGGTGAAGGCCTCGAGCGCGCCGTAGAGCGACATGAGCAGCACCATCGGGAACACCATCATCGTGCTGATGGCAAGCGTCATGACGCGCGGGCTGCTCACGCCCGGCGTAACTAAGAAGCGGAAGGCGAACCACTTGGCAAAACGGCTGGCGACCAGCACGTCGAGCAACATGGCCACGATGTAGGCGGGCGGAAATCCGAGCCAGGCCTCAGCAAGCGTGGTCAGGCTGAACTCCCAACCGTGGATGCGCGCCACGTTGTAGATGGACATCCAGAGCACCATGCAGAAGCACATGATGACGGTGAAGATGAGGCTTTCGCGCTTGTTAGTCGGCATGTGTTTGACAATCCTTTCTCGACGGATGCACGACGTAGGCGGCCCAAACGAAACAAGCTGGCGTACCGATTCGCGCGGGCACGCCAGCTTGAATATGTTCAATTGAGCAGCTGTGGGATTAACCCTATCAAGATTTCGGCGCGCTCGTAAGCGTTTTGTTTGTGAACATGGGACCGTTGCGCCTCCGCTTTGCCCCGCTTGAGAGCCGACGCTGCCAGATTGCATATATTCGGCACGGTTCTGCATAGAATTCGGGTATCCGCAGTCGCTTTCGACAAATAGGCACAAGGCAAAAGACAAAAAAGCGAGTTTTGGTTATTGTCACTAAAGTTGTCACAGTATTTTAGTCTGATTTCGGACGTTTTTATACATCTTGCCCGACATTTGCGCAGGTTTTAGCATTCAAATATACATTCACTGTTTTTGAGCACCTCTGAGACCTCTATGCACGTGACCAAAACTCGCATTTTTGTCTATTGCCCTCAGGCCGTAGGTCTCAACACGCCCTGAGCCCACATGAACCGCAGCTCATCAGACGGTTTAGCGGGTAGCGCCAGAGGCGGCAACCGGGTATATTCCGCCTTGGGCAATTTGGCCCCTTCACCGAACGCGAAAGGACCATCATGGACATCAAGGCAATTGCAGATCAGGTCATGGGCGCGCTGGGCGACAGCCCCGAGGCCATCAAGGACTTCATCTCCGACCCCGCCGCCGCCATCGAGGGCATCACCGGCGACAAGCTCGAGGGCGCTGACCTCGCCGGCGTCGTCGATCACATCAAGGAGACCGTCATGGGCGGCGGCATTCAGCTGCCCGAGGGTCTCGACCTTGGCAACCTCGATCTGGGAAACATCGCCGAGAACCTGGGTGGCGTGCTCGAGAACTCCCCGCTCTCCGGCATCGCCGAGGGCCTGGGTGGCCTGTTTGGCAAGAAGTAAGTCAACCTTTCTAGGCGACTCGAAGGGCCCGATGCCGCTAGATGCGGCATCGGGCCCTTTCGCTATCTATGTAGGTTGTCACCGCGGGAAAACAAGCAGCTACGCCACTCCCACATCAGCCGCTAGCAGCGCACGCAGCCGTTCGGCACGCGTCTGTCCGCATTTCCGCGCCTTCTCATCGAACGCCTCAAGAACAGAAACCTCAACGCGACCCGAAATGACCGCCG
>CALULJ010000030.1 GCA_944321445.1 uncultured Collinsella sp. | reverse complement strand
CTACTCGCCGCGCTGCGCGATGCCGCCCGCACGTGCGGAACGCCTGCGGACGTGGGCTTTTTCACCGGCTACACCGATACCGCCGTCATCGCGGGACGCTGCGCCAACCGCAACTGCATGTCGTACGGCCCCGGCTCGCTCGCGCTTGCCCATAAGCCCAACGAGTACGTGCCGCGCGCAGACATCGAGCGAGTGGAGCGCGTGCTCACGGAGCTCGTCCGCCGCGAGCTGTGGTAGCACGGTCGCCCGCCTTCGCACCACACGATTCGCGCACGAAACGCACCGCTCGCGCCCGGCGAAGCCCCTGCGCGCGCCCTTGTCCCCTCGGGCATCTACACTCAGAACAATTGACCCCGAGGAAAGGGCGCTCCCATGGCTCTTCGAACGCGCTTGACGCGTATCGCTCTTGTCTGCTCGTGCTGTCTGATCGCAGCGCCATTCTCTGCATATGCGGAGCCGTCGGCCGCCGACTGCGTACCCGGCCAGGCCATCGTGCTGTACCGCACGGGCGACGGTGTGAACCCGCTCTCAGAGGGATCGGACAACCCCCTTGCTGCCGCGGGCTTTGACGTCGAGCAGGTCTGGGACTTCTCCGATGCGGACAGCTCTATCTCGCTACAAAGCGCCGATAGCGCAGCGAACGGTACGGACATTCCCGAAGGCGACGATATCCGTGTGGCGCTCGTCGAAGGCGAAGCGGGCAGCACCGAGGAGCTCATCTCCGAGCTCGAAGACCTCGATTGTGTCATTGCCGCGCAGCCCAACTCCATCGCCACCCTCGCCGCGGTGGAACCGAACGGCACCTACTACCAGGCTTGGCAGTACAGCCTGCACGATGATGACGAGGCCGGCATCTCCGCCGCCACAGCATGGGAACGCGACGAGCAGACCGTGCCCGATGACGCAAAGGACAACGTCGTCGCCGTCATCGACACGGGTGTTAACTTCTCCAACCCCGACCTCGCCGCGGTGGCATGGACCAACCCTGGCGACATCGGCCTGACCGGAGAGCACGGCTACGACTTCCACGACAACGATTCCGACCCCACACCGGGCACAAGCTCGGTGCTATCGCATGGCACGCACTGCGCGGGTATCATCGCCGCCACGACCGATAACGAGCAGGGCATCGCCGGCGTGGCGCAGCACACCAAGATCATGGCGTGCAAGGTGGCGGCAGACGACGGTGAGGGCGCGATCTTCCTCTCGTCGGCCATCTCGGCCTACCAGTACATCGTGCAGGCGCGCCTTGCGGGCGAGAACATCGTCGCCGTCAACAACTCCTGGTCCCAAGGCGGAAAGTCGCCGGTTCTCGACTACCTGGTCAACCAGGCGGGCAAGCTCGGCATCCTCTCCGTCTTCGCCGCCGGCAACGACAGCAGCGATATCGACGACCAGCCTGCCTCCGAAAACGCCAGCGGCACGGTGCACATCAGCAGCCCTTATGCGATCTTCGTCGCCGCCTCCAATGGCAACAATGAGATTGCTTCGTACTCCAATTGGGACGAAACCGATGTCGACGTCGCGGCACCGGGCTCGAACATCCTCTCCACGGTCGCCACGGCAAGCGAGGAAGCGTATTACAACGTTGCGCTCACGGATGACGACGTCGCCTATCGAGCGAGCTTTGGAACGGACATCGCGCTGGATGATATCTCGTGGACTATCTACAACGCATCGGACGGAGAGGTCTTGGCGGAAGGCAGCGGAGCGGGCGACGCCCAGAGCCCCGTGCGCCTGGAGCTCGCCACAAGCGCGCTCACCGGAGACCCCGCCTTGCACGTATCGGAAGACCTCAGCCGCACCTCCATGGCGACCCCGGTCATCGCGGGCAGCGTCGCCGAGCTCGCCTCGCTCTACCCCGACGAGACCGCACTCGAGCTGCGCGGACGCATCGTCGGCTCGACCGAGCCGCTCGAGAACGCCGACGAGCACCCGACCGCCTCGAACGGACGCTTCACGTTCGAGACCGCTTGCGGGGACGATGAGGACATCAGTGCGAACACCTGGGCCGCCGAGTCGAACGCCGCCGAAGGAACCATCACGCTTTTGGGCAGCGGGCTGAACGACGCCACGGCAACCGTCGACGGCAAGGCGGTGCGCATGGTGGAACGCAACGACGATAGCCTGGTGGTCGAGGTGGACGATGAGGTATTCGACGATTGCGAGCATGACATTGTCGTCACCGACGCATCGACCGGCAAGACGCGCGCCGCCGCCTACACGGTGGCAGCCGAAGACCTGGGGGCATCGCTGCACAAGGTGGCAGATCTTCCCGTCGACGCTGCAAGCGAATCCTCGGCCACGCTCATCGGCGCGCCCGATCGCCTGCTGTACCTGGACACCCTCGGCGCATACGCCTACCAGATCGTGAACCCGCAAAGCGAGGGGGCGCACTGGGAGCAGCTGAGCGCGCCAGGCATGCCGTGGGGAGACGAAGCCCCGACCGACTTCCGGACCTTGACGCTGTCCTATGCGCTGCTCGGGGGAAAGCTGTATGCATTCGCGGCCGATAAAGATGTGGTTGACGATGTGACCTATCTCGTGTTCTACATGAACGAGCTCGATGTGGACGGCAGCGGTTCCTGGGGCGCATGGCGCGAGATCGACCGTTCCGAGATCATGACGCCGATTGAAGGCTATCTTCTTTCGTATTCCGCCGCGACCGCCGACGCGCGCGCATGCTTCGCCGTTACGGTCAACGACGCGTATCGCGATGAGGAAGGATTCACGAACGGAGACGTCAACCACCTCATCACCGTGGACGCGCAGGGTAAGACGGACCACATCGTGTCGACACCCTCTACCACATACGACTCCGTGGCGCGCCTCGTGGGCGGTGACGACATCCGGGCACTTGCCGTGGACCTCAGTCGCGCCGAACCTCTCAACACGCTCGATGCGCTCACCTTCGACCCCGATACCGAGCTCTGGAGCGCCACGCCTCTGACCGGAATCGAGGAGCTTACGCTGGCCAGCAAGCTGGATATCACGAACAGCTTGGTCGCGGCCGTGCGCAACGGCGCCGTACACGTCGGCACCATCGACGGGAACGCGGGCGACCTCACATACCTCGATCTTCAGAACGGCACCGCCGTGAGCCTGGGCACGCTGGGACTCGCGACCACGCCCAGCACCAGCGCAAGCGGCGTCGCGATGGCGGGAGACACGCTCTACCTGACTTGCCTGACGTCCGATGATTCCGGAGCTGCCGGCGGCCTGTACGCACTTGCATCCGAGGCGGTACCCGAACTTGTGGCAAACGAGGCGACCGTTGCCGCTCGCGCCGATGCGGGCGGCACAGCGACGGTAGACGACGGACTCGGGGCAGCCAAGGCAACCGACCGCGTGGCTGTGGGCGATGTTGCCACCTGGCACGCCGTCGCTCAGCAGGACCATGCGTTCGCCGGTTGGTACGACGCTGACGGAACCCTCGTGTCGACCGAGGAGACATTTACCGCCGAAGTCACGGGCGCGACGGAGCTCACGGCGCGCTTCAGCGCCGTCGATACGCCAGATGCGGACGATCCCGGGCACGGTGGCGACGCAGACGACCCGGGTGCAGGCGGCCATGATGCCGACAGCAACGAAGACCCGGCCGACTCGACCAAGCGCCCCGCCTCCTCCGGAAACGCTTCTGGCTCCATGCCCGCTACGGGAGACACCGCGCCCATTCTCATCGGTGGCGCGGTGGTGCTGGGCGTCATCGCCGTCGTTGCGGGCATCATCATCCGGCGCCGTAGGTGATACCTTCCCGAACGAAGGCGCCCGCTTAGGAACAGGCCGTTATCGTGAAGCCTCGGGAGGAACTTTGCCGATCCGAGATTTGCCAAGCTTCAATTTCGGTAAATCTTGGGAGCGTGAGCGTTCCTCCCGGGGCATTTTGATGCGCCCCCGGCGTTACGGCTTTTCGCATGCCAGTGCACTCGCTCCCGCGCGATACCGCCCCTGCGGTATCATGGGCTGCAGCAAACGAAACCTTCTCGCCCGAAAGGCATACCATGCGCGTTCTTCCCTTCCCCTGCATACGCCCCGTCCCCGAGCACGCAGCGGAGGTCGCAGCGCTTCCCTACGACGTGTTCGACCGCGCCGAAGCCGCCTCCTACGTACAGGACCGCCCGCTTTCGTTTTTGAACATCGATCGCCCCGAGACGCAGTTCGCGCCCGACCAGGACATGTACGCGCCCGAGGTTTACGCGCGCGCCGCGGAACTGCTGCAAGAGCGTATCGCCGACGGCACCTACATCGCCGACGGGAACCGCGCGTACTATATCTACGAGCTCACGATGGACGGCCGCACGCAGACGGGCCTTGTGGGCGTGTGCGCTGTCGATGAGTACGAGGACGGCACCATCAAGCGCCATGAGCTCACGCGCGAGGACAAGGAACGCGACCGCATCGACCACATGCGCGCACTGGGCTGCCAAACCGGCCCCATCTTCCTCACCTATCGCGACCAGCCCGTGCTGGACATCATCATCGCCGCGGCGAAGGAATCATCGCCCCTCTACCGCTTCACCGATGACGAGGGCGTGACGCAAACCGTTTGGGAGGTCGCACGCGAGGATGCGGTCGAAGCCATCCATGCGATGTTCCAGCACATCCCATGCGCCTACATCGCCGACGGACATCATCGCACGGCATCGGCCGTGAAGGTTGCGCAGGCGATGCGCGAGGAGGCGCGCGCTGCGGGCACCCTCACCGGCAAGGAGCCGTTCAACTTCTTCCTCTCCGTGCTGTTCCCCGACAACCAGCTCACCATCCTGCCGTACAACCGCGTGGTCGCGGACCGCGCAGGCATGAGCGCAGATGAGCTGCTGGACCGCGTGCGCACGGCAGGGTTCGAGGTCGAACCCGCACAGGGCGCGGTCGTGCCCGAGCGCGCCGGCGTAGTGGGCATGTTTACCGACGGCCGCTGGTGGCGCTTGAGCTTTGGCGAAGCGCTTGCCGCAGAGGTCGCCGCAGCGGATCCCGTGGCTTCGCTCGATGTCTCGGTGCTGCAGGAGCGCGTACTCTCCCCCGTTTTGGGAATCGGCGACGTGCGGGTCGATCCGCGCATCAGCTTTGTGGGCGGCATCCGCGGCGTGGAGGAGCTTGAGCGCCGCGCAGGCACCGAGGGCGTGGCCTTCTCGATGTTTGCCACTTCCATCGACCAGCTGCTCGCTGTGGCCGACGCCGGCCTGCTCATGCCGCCCAAGTCCACCTGGTTCGAGCCCAAGCTGCGCAGCGGCCTCTTCATCCACCGCATCGCCAAATAGTCCCCACTGTCCTCTCTGGGGACGGGGGTGCCGCGCGCCACTTTGTCCTCTCTGGGGACGGGGGTGGGAGAGGACACTTTGGCCTCTTTTGGGACAGGCCTCACGGGCTGAACACAATGCCGCGCGATATCTAGAGACGAAAGCGCGGCGAACCTGTCCCCGCAGACGCCACATTGGCCTCTCCCACCCCCGTCCCCAGAGAGGCCAGGCAGGGTGTGCCCCCCCCCTGTTGGAAAGCCCGCTGCAAGGTCGCGGGGAGCAGAGAACTTAGACGCCCAGGGACACGTCGGGGGTTCTGGCACCCTGCGATCTTGCAGCGGGCTTTTCGGTCGAGCTACGCCTCCTCGAACGACTCCTCAAGCATGGCGTGAGCTTCTGCTTCCTGAGCGGTTTGCTTGCCGCCTTCGCGCCCAAACAGACGACGCCAAAACCCGATAAAGATACCCACGAGCATCGCGTTCACAACGGTGCCCTCGCGCACGCCGAAAAGACCTTCGAGCAGTATGATCGACAAAGACGCGGAAAACGCCATGAGCGAGCAGTCGAATGTCGTTTTGATGACCGAGAACGGCTCGCCGCTCACCTGTGCAAGAACCTTGACGAACTCGTCGCCCGGCACCGCCAAGACATCGGCATCGACTTCAAGAAACACGCCGATCGACATGATGACGACGGAAACAAGCGGCGCGATGAGGCAGCTCAGGTAGGTATTGAGCGGTAGCAAGCCGAAGGGAATCGCCCACACATCGATGGAGACCGTCATAACTGCCAGCGGGATGAGCTGAAGAAAAATGGTCGGTTTCACCTTGCCGCGCAGCAGAACGATTTCACCCAGAAGCAGCAAGGCGTTGAAAAGGAATGAGAATACGCCGAGCGAAATGTGCGGCAGATCGTAGCGAATGCAGATTTCCGTTAGAACGGCGGGGATACAGGAGATGGGCGATGTGCCGGTCGCGGTGGCCTTGGCAAGTGCGATACCGGCGCCGATAAACAGCAGGCCGATGACCATTTGCACGCACCGTGCACCGAACGAACGGCTCGTCCCCAGCACCATCTCGTTTCCCCCATCTCGTACGCCAGTCACTCAAGTAATGCAAACGTTTGCATTTCTGCATTAAGTATACACGCCATCTCTCCCGAGCGTGTCGCGCATATTATGAAGTTTTGCTGGCTAGAAGAAAGAAGAGTAGTTTGATTATGAGTGCAAATGTTTGCACTCATATGCTGTTGACCTCTCCGGGGACGGGGCGGGAGACGCCAAAGTGGTACCTGCGGAGACGGACTCTCTACGCGACCGCGATCAGGTATCGTGCCGCATCGCGTATCTCTCGTAAAGCCTGTCCCAAATGGGGACATTTTGTCCCCATTTGGGACAGGCTTTGTGGCCCTTTCGTTACATTGCGCGGTTTTTGGCGGCAGCGGCTCGGGCGGCGTCGATCACGGCGGCGCGCATGCCACCGGCCTCAAGCGCGGCGACAGCCTCGATGGTCGTGCCGGCGGGGCTCGACACCATGTCCTTCAGAACCGCCGGGTGCACGCCAGTCTCAAGCAGATACTTGGCAGTACCCAGCACCGCCTGCTCGGCAAACGTATAGGCCTGGGCGCGCGCCATGCCCTCGGCGACCGCGGCATCGGCCAGCGCCTCGATGAACACGCACACGTAAGCAGGCGAGCTGCCCGAAGCGGCAATCACCGCATCGATGAGGTGCTCCGGCACGATCTCAGCACGCCCAAAGCTCTCGAACAGCTCCTTCACATGCGCAATCTCGTCGGCCGATACCTGCGCGTTGGGCGTGAGCGAACTCATGCCGGCGAGCACCATCGCAGGCAGGTTGGGCATGACGCGCACGATCTTGCGGCCCTCGCCGAGCAGACCCTCCAGACGCGCAATCGTCACGCCGGCGGCGATGGACACCACCAGCGCGTCATCGACCACCGCCGGCGCAAACCCGCGCACGACGTCATCCAGATACTGCGGCTTCACCGCGATGAGCACGATCTTGGCTCCGCGCACCGCCTCAACGTTGTCGCAGGTGCCTGCGCAGCCCAGCTCGCCTGCCAGACGCTGCTGCGAGGCTTCCGCCACATCGGACACCACGATGACCGCCGGCGCGATGAGCCCCGCACCCACGATGCCCTTCGCGATCGCGCTGCCCATGTTTCCGCAGCCGATCAGCGCCAGTTCCTTAGCCATATCGATCTCCTCTCCGACAAGATTGGACCTGGCCCCATCTTGTCGCTAAAACCCCTGTTCTGTGCGGTTAATGATCTCGTCTTGCAACTCGCGCCCCAGGTTGCACCACTTCTCCGAGAAGCCCGCGACGCGCACGATGAGGTCGCGGTAGTTCTCGGGGTGCTCGCGCGCGTCAATAAGCGTCGCGCGGTCGATGATGTTGAACTGGATGTGGTGCCCGCCCATGTCGAAGTAGGTGCGCACGAGGTCCGCCAGGTTCGACAGGCCCCGCTCGCCCTCGATGGCCGCGGGCGCGAACTTCTGATTGAGCAGCGTTCCACCGGTCGACGCATGGTCCATCTTGGCACACGACGCGATGACCGCCGTGGGACCACACACGTCGGCATGAGCCTCGGGCGAGATGCCATCGCTCACCGGCTCGCCTGCGCGACGTCCCGAAGGCGATGCGCCCGTGACCTCACCGAAGTAGATGTGGCAGGTCGTGGGCAGCATGTCCACGCGCCACTCGCCGCGGCGCATGTTGGGACGGCCCGTCACGTAGTCGCGGAACACATCGAATACCGCACGCATGATGTCGTCAGCATAATCGTCGTCGTTGCCGTACTTGGGTGTATGACGGCTCACGATACCGCGGATGCGCGTGCCCTCCTCCCCTGCAAAGTCGCTGTCCAGGGTATCCATGAGCTCATCCATCGTCATGCGGCGCTCGTCGTACACGTTGCATTTGAGCGACGCGAGCGCGTCGGTAATCGACCCGATGCCCACACCCTGCAGGTAGGTGGTGTTGTAGCGCGCGCCACCGGCGTTGTAATCCTGTCCGCGCGCGATGCAGTCCTCCGTCATGAGCGACATGAACGGCACCGGATTCTCGCGCGCGCAGATTTGCGTGTTGACGTTCGAGCCCCGCACTTTGATGTCGATGAAGTAGCGCATCTGCGCAAGGTAGGCCTCGAACAGCTCCTCGTACGTAGCAAAACCGCGCGGGTCGCCCGTGGCAAGACCGATGCGCTTGCCCGTGCGCGGGTCGACACCGTTATGCAGCGTGATCTCGAGAATCTTCGGCAGGTTGAAATAGCCGGTAAGCGGATAGGCCTCATAGCCCCAGCAACCGGTTTCCACGCAGCCCGACGACCCACCGCGACGCGCATCGGACAGGCTCTTGCCCGCCGCCAGCAGCTCGTCGACGATCTCCTCGGTGTTGTAGAACGCCGGCTGACCCCATCCGGCACGCGCGACCTCGCAGGCACGCAGCAAGAAGCGGCGCGGCGTCTTGCGCGAGATCTGCACGTTGGAGTTCGGCTGGATGAACATCATCTCGTCCATGCAGTCCAGAATGAGATAGGACACCTCGTTCACACCGTCGGCGCCCTCCGGCGTAATGCCGCCGGTGTTGATGTTGGCGAAGTCACTGTAGGTGCCGGACTCCTTGAGGGTGACGCCCACCTTGGGCGGCGCAGGCTGGTTGTTGAACTTGACCCACAGACATTCAAGCAGCTCAAGGGCGTGCTCGCGGTCGAGCCTTCCCGCCTCCACATCGGCACGGTAATACGGAATGAGATGCTGGTCCAAACGACCCGGCGTGTAGGCATCCCACGGGTTAGTTTCGCTCGTGATGGCCAGGTGGATGAACCAGTAACGCTGAATCCACTGCCAGAAGGTCTGCGGGCGACCGTGCGCCACGGTGCGGCAGTTTTCCGCGACCTGCTTGAGCTCGGCAGCACGCGCCGCGTCGGACTCCTCGGCGGCCATGCGCTCGGCAAGCTCCGCGTAACGCTCGGCCAAGATCGTGACCGCATCGAGCGCAATCAGCATGCCCGAGAGTTCATCGCGCTTGGACACGGCATTTTCATCTGCCATATAGTCGAGGGAGTCGATGGCGGCCTGGATGTCGGCGCGGATCTCGTCGAAGCCCGCGCTCACCCCGCGCTCGGAGCCCAGACAGGTGTGGCCACCTGCGCGCTGCTCGTAAAACTCGGTAAAAATGCCCGCCTCGAAGGCATCGTGCCACGCAGGGGTCTGCGCGCGCATGATTTTCTCGCGCGAGGCACGAGCGCTCCAATATGGGATGACGATGTTCTCCTGCGCGGCGAGGTCATCGGCGGTCACGCAGAAGTTCACCTGCTCGCGATCGTTCATGTTGTGCATGTCGTCGAGTGTGTGGCAGCAAAGCTCCGGGAACGTCGGCGCTGCCTGAGGTCCGCGCCCCTTTTCGCCCACGATGAGCTCACCCGGCTCGATGGTAATGGTCTTCTTGGCGAAGTAGTCGCGCAGCACCATGCCGCGCAGTTCAGGCGTGGACACGCTGCCTTCATGCTCAAGGTAGGTAGCGGTCTCGATGAGCGCGCGCTCCATATCCAAATACGGCTGCGTGGTTTCCGACTGATGGCGCAGGCGCTTCACGCGCTCGTTCATGCCGCGGTCGTCTTCCCAGGTGGCATGCGAAGTCACACGTGTCGGCGCCGCGTGCGAGCGAACAGCGACAAGCGCCGCATCGATGGCGGCGAGCGCTTGATTATGAAGTTTCGCGAAACCGCCGTCGCACACAGCAGCAGGAGTTTCGATATCTGGCATGTCGCTATCCTCCGATTTCCACATCGGTGATTCCTCGGTCGATAAACAGCTGGCACAGCCGTTCCATCTGCTCGTCGGTCGGCGCCGAGAAGCCGCTGTGCGCCTCGCGCCCCAACCGCCGGTATTTTCCGTTTCCAGTTGCATGATACGGCAGCAGGCTCAAGCGCGCACCGGCAAGCCGACTCGTAACGTAGGCGACAAGTGCATCCATGGCTTCGATGCCATCGTTCACGGGGTGCACAACCGGCACGCGCACGTTGATGCGCGCACCGGCTTGTGCAAGCCGCTCGAGGTTGGAGAGGATGAGGTCGTTCGTGTGCCCCGTGCAGCGAGCGTGAATGTCCGGATCCAGCGCCTTCATGTCGTACAGCCACAGGTCGACATGGGGAAGCAACCGCTCGATGCGTTTCCACGGCGCCTGACCGCAGGTGTCGATGGCGACGTGCACGCCCTCATTGTGCAACTCGCGGCACAGTTCTTCTAGGTAGGCGCCGTCCTGCGCGAGTACTTCGCCGCCCGACAGCGTGACGCCGCCACCAGAGCGCTCGAAGAACATGCGATCCGCCAGCAGGCGGCGTGCGAGTGCAGACGCTGGCAACTGCTGATCGCCCGCGATCTCACGCAGACCGTCTGCGCATGCGTCCACGCAGGCACCGCACGCGGTGCAGCGCGAGCGATCCGTGGTCACGCTGCCGTCCCCGGCACGAACGATAGCACCCGCAGGGCAGGCGGAAATGCACGCCCCACATCCCGTGCAGCGCTCCTCGTCCACCATGAGCTCCGGCTCGAACGCCTGCGACTCGGGGTTGTGGCACCACGCGCACGCAAGCGGACAGCCCTTGAAGAACACTGTCGTGCGGATACCCGGCCCATCATGCGTCGAGAATCGCTGGATGTTGAAGATGAGCGGCATGCAACCTCCTGAGAACGCGTTCCCCCCATTGTCCCACGAAGCTCGTAATTGCAAAAACTTGGGACTATGGGCGGAATTATAGCCCCGGGTCCAGACAAACGGCCTTTTGACCTCGCGTTTCCGCAGGCAGAAAAGGTACCGATACGAACCCGGGCCGAATAATCCGCCCATAGTCCCAAGTTTTTGCAATTACAAACCCACCGCATCAACTTAAGCAGGTGTCCTCTCTGGGGACGGGGGTGAGGGAGGACAAAATGTCCTCCCTCACCCCCGTCCCCAGAGAGGACATTAGGCTCCCATGCGGTAGTGGCCGATGATTGCGCCGTAGGATGCCAGCCGATCCTCTTCGTAGGCAAGCTGGAATGGGCTCGCGTGATGGATGAGGTACGGAACGCCATACGCATTCCGGCGGTCGGACACGATCCCCACGTGTCCGTCATAGACCACGACGTCCCCACCCTGCCAGGCTTCGATATCGGCAGCATCCTTCGTGAGCACCTGCGCGTTACGCTCGAAAACACGGCGAGAATGCGCGCACGGCGATAATCGATGGCGGGGTCGGGGACATCGATGCCATACGGATCCGGAGCAGCCGCGATATCCTCATCCACAAGCCGCTGTAAATCGTAGCCGGCACCAAGCAGCGCAAACGCCACCACATCGGTGCACACGCCAAAGCCATCATCGGGATACCCTCCGGCATAGTACGCGCTCTTGTAACGCGGCCGCATCTGCACGTACGCAAGGGCGTTTTGCAGGATATCCGTCTGGTCGTCGATGCCGTCGCCATCGCAATCAGACGCGCTCGCGTACGCGGGGATGTCGCCGTCATACCGATCCTGCGGACGAACAGTAGACGTGATGCACAGTTGACCCATCCCGATTAGCGCCGCGCAAACCGCAGCAACGACGCATACAGCTCCGATCGCCGCGCCGACAATCCACCGAGTATGCGCGCGCCCCTTCATGGTCAACCTCCCGCAAGCCACGCTCCCCTTATTCTCCCATACGAGCAGCATGCCACCAGCAAAGCTCCTCACCCCAAAGAGATTCTCAAATCAAAACGCCCCGCAGATGCGTATGCCAAAGACATTGGGCGGCCTTCGCGGCGAAAAATCGCGCGCCGGGGGCATACTGCACAGTAAGAAGCGCGCTTGCCACTTGGCGCTCAACCTGAGGAGACGAACGATGAACATTGGCGAACGAATCCGCAACTGCCGCGAGGCGTACGGGATGTCACAGGCCCAGCTCGCTCGCGCGCTCTGGGTGTCGCGCAACACGATCTCCAACTGGGAGACCGGCGCGACCACCCCGGACATCGAGAGTTTCGTGCTCATGAGCGCGCTCTTTGGCATCTCCATCGACAACATGGTCAAGGAAGACGAAACGGTCATGGCGAGCGCCATTGCGCGTGACCGCAACCATCTGCTGACACTCTGCTGCGCAGACGAGTCGGCAACCCTGCGCGTGAACATGCCCGACCCGGTCGATGACCCGGTGCTGGAGAGCTATCCTGCGATCGATATCGCCGCTGCCAATGCGCAGGCTGATACGGTCAGGCTCAGGCGGGTGTGGGCCATCTTCAATGCGGCACATTATCGTTTGGAGGAAGGTGGCCGGCGCATCGGCTCGATCCACCGCGGCCACGCGCTTTTCTTCCCCTACTTCAGCGTGCGCGTCGATGGTTTTTCACGCGTGATGCTCAGGCGCGATTACCACATGGAAAAAGGTATAGGAATCGTGTACCGCCTAGAGGGCGAGAACTTGAGCTTTGAGGGCAATGTGCTCGGACCCGAGTTCAGCGTGCTGCGCGGGAATAATCCGCTCGTGCGCATCGTCGCCCTGCCCACGGGTGCGCGTGCTGCGTTCTCCCTCGAAATCGTTGATGAACGTGCCCGGCAGCTTGGCATCGGCGTCGCACTGGCGCTCCTGCTCATGCGCGACCACGACCGCAACCTCGTGCGCAACGCGGGAAAATAGGGACAGGCACTTTTTTCCCACTTGACCCCTCCGTAGCGTGAGGGTTTATCGTAGGCAGCGGGAGGCGACAAGATGAGCAAAGGTTACACCATAGGCGAGCTCGCACGGCTTTCCGGCGTGTCAGTTCGCACCCTGCGTTTCTACGAGGAGGAGGGGCTGCTTACGCCCGTACGCGAAGCAGCAAACGGGTACCGCCGCTACACATCGAAAGACGTCGACCGACTGCAGGAAATCATGCTGCTGCGGCGCCTTGGCGTGGCGGTGCGCGACATCGGACCGCTGCTGAGCACCTCTGCTTACGAGCGGCGGCACGCTCTCAGCCGACACCTCGTAGAGCTGCGGGCCGAACGTGCCCGCCTGGACGAGCTGATCAAAACCGTCGAGCGTACACTTGCGCATCTGGAAGGGGAAACGGACATGACAGACACCGAGAAATTCGAGGGGTTCAAGCACGAGCTCGTTGAGGACAACGAGCGCCGCTACGGCGACGAGGCGCGCAGGCGCTATGGAGATGCCGCCGTGGACGAGAGCAACCGGAAGATGCTGAACATGAGCAAAAACGACTATGAGGCATGGCGCGCACTCGAAACCGAGATTCTCGATGCGCTTGCCGAAGCCGTACGCGAGGGCGAAGATCCCGCGGGACCGCTGGGCGCCCACGTTTGCGAGCTGCACCGCCAATGGCTCGGCTACACCTGGCCGTCCTACTCGCCCGAGGCGCACCGCGGCCTTGCCGAGGGCTACGTTGCCGACGAGCGGTTCCGCGCCTACTATGACCGCGACGTGCCGGGCGCCACCGACTGGCTGCATGACGCCATCCTCGCGCACGCAGGTATGTAAAAATATCCTTGGACCATGCCCGGCCAAGGAGCGAATATGACCGCAACCTGCACCCTCTACATCGACGCCGATGCGTGTCCCGTCACGCGGGAAGCGCTTGCCTGCGCACGGCGCGCCCGCGTGCCCGTCGTCATCGTCGGCAACACCACGCAGAACCTCTCGCGGCATATTCGCCGTGACGACCCGCGCGATGCCGAGCATGCCCGTGGGCGCGATGCGACACACGCGGGTTTTTGGGTCGAGGTGCTCGACGTGTCGATTGGAGCCGACAGTGCGGACTTCGCAATCGTCGAGCGCCTGCAGCCCGATGACGTCGTGGTCACGCAGGATATCGGCCTTGCCAGCATGGTGCTCGGCCGCGAGGCGGCGGCAATCGGCGTGCGCGGCCGCATCTACTCGCGTGCGACCATCGACATGGACCTCTTCATCCGCCATGAGGAAAAGAAGGTGCGCCGCGCCGGGGGACGCACGCGCGGGCCCGCAGCGTTCACCGACGAGGACCGCGAGCGCTTCGTCCGCAACCTCACCGACCTCCTGCAGCTCTAACTCGCCAAATGGGGGCAGGTTGCTTTTGACGGCCCTCGGGCATGCTTCGAAAAGGGCGGGCTGGACGGCCTCCAACTGGAAGCCAGACCAGCATGCCGTCCAAGCCTGTCCCTACAGACGCCACTTTGGCCTCTCCCACCCCCGTCCCCCGAGACGACAAAATGCCCCCTGGCACCCCCGTCCCCAGAGAGGACATGTGGGAGAAGCGTTAGAGGAGAAGGCCCCAGATGACGGCGATGGCGTAGAGCAGCACGAGAATGATGGCGTTCTCGCGCGCGTTGCGGTTGGTGCGGAACAGCACGAGGAAGCCCACGCCCGCGGACACAAGCGTGCCCGCCATGAGTGCGCCGAACCCCAGCACGCCCTCGAGATACAGCTGCGTGATGACCACGCTCGCGGCGCAGTTGGGGATGAGGCCCACGAGCGCGCTCGCGAACACGGCGAGCGTCGCATTGCTGGACAGGAAGTCCGAAAGAACGCTCTCCCCCACCGTCTCGAGCAGCGCCACCAGCGCGAACGTCACGATAAAGATGAATACGCTCACCTGGATGGTATGCGAAAGCGCGCTTTTCACGATGGAGCGTAGACCGCCGCCGTGCTCATGGCCATGGTGGTCGTGGTCCGCATGTTCATGGGCATCATCGTGTCCCCCATGATCCGCGTGCTCGCCATCCGCATCATCATCGCAGCCGCAGTGATCGTACTCGCACAGGCGATGGATATGGTCGACCGACTCACCGGCGCCCGCCATCTCGTCGATAAGGTCCTCGTCGGCGGAAGCGCCAGCTCGGCCCGAACCGCGCGCAAACCGGCGCAGCGCCTCGTGCGCCCGCACGTTGCGGCACAGTACACGCAAGACGACATCAATCGCCAGACCCGTCACCGCCGCAATCGCTGCCTTCACCAGCAGCACGAACGCCAACGAGCCCGCATCGGTACGCTCCGCCAGAAGCATCGGCAGCATCTCGTCGGACGTTGACAAAAATACGCCCACGAGCGTGCCGAGCGTGATCACACGACCCGCGTACAGCGTGGCCGCCATGGCGGAAAAGCCGCACTGCGGCACGATGCCCAGCAGCGCGCCCACCACAGGCCCCGCCGCGCCGGCACGCCGCACCGCCGCGTTGACGCGATCGCCCGCCGCATGCTCGAGTGCCTCGAGCACCAGATAGGTGACCAGCAAAAACGGCACGAGCGGCAGCGTGTCCTCCCACGCATGCAAAACGAAATGGGTTATATGTTCCATGGAGCGACGCTCCCTTTCGTATAATCGTTTCCCGGCAGACAAGGGTAGTCCCCTTTTGCCCGCCATGTGTGGAATGCAAGCGGAGTTCCTCTACCGGAGCCAGATTCCGGTATTGTAGCTACGTTAGTTTCACATGGCAAACTATTCACAAGAACAGGAGATGACCAGCGTGAACGTCAACCAGGCACTCGAGTACTCGATGCAGCCCTTTATACCCATGTTCATCTACGGCGACTACGACGCCATGGAATCCGAACGCCAGCGCGGCGAAGAGGCCATGAAGGCGCTCATCGATGAATGGCGCGTCAACGACGAACCCGGCTTCTCCTTCGACGTAATCCTGGAGCTCGCCGATCGCAACCGCGAATTGTGCGACCAGATCGGCGAGGCGCGCCTGCGCAATCTGTCCTCCCCGCTGCTGGCCCGCGCACTGTCCGACAACGATACCTGCGCCGGCATCGGCAAGTTGCAGGGCCGCGGCGCCAACGTGATCGCACGCGCCGTACGCGGTGACCGCGACGCCTACGCCGTCGAATGGGTGCGCAAGCCCATCAAGGGCTGCGTGCTGGGCATCGACATCGAGACCACCGGCCGCGCGCCGGAGCGCGGCTACATCATCAACGTGGGCTGGGAAATCATGGAGATGACAAGCGACGCCACCCCGCACGACGCCGAGGCCCACTACTGCGGTCTGCCCGAGATGTACCGCGAGGCCGGCGTGCCGCTGGCCGACATCCACCACATCGAGTGGGCGGATATCGACGGCAAGATCCCGTTCCGCCAGAACACGGCGCTCCACAAAACGTTGCTCAAACTTATGAAGAAGTACCCCTATATGGCGCACAACGCCGCCTTCGAGGATTCCTGGTTCATGATGCACCTGCCCGGGTACGCCGAGCTGCGCCGCGCGGGCAAGATCATCCCCATCGACACGCGCCAGATCTGTCGTTCCATTGACGAGGAAGTCCGCACTCTGCCGCGCGAGAGCGCCCCGGCTTCGCTCGAGAACTGGGCACGCCGCCGCGGCACGCTGGCCGCCGACGCCGACGAGCGTCATCTGGGCCTCGAGGATACCGACCTCATGCTGCGCACCGTGCAGGCGGAGTTCAACAGGAAGAGCATGTTCAAGGCATAGGCCACAGCAATAGAGCACATTCCGGCGGCGCCGGCTCTCATATGGAGCCGGCGCCGTTGCTATTCTTCCGTCATCCCCAAGCGATCCGACAGCTCGTCATCGGGGATGTATTCCAGCAGGTCGCCGGGCTGGCAGTCGAGTGCCTGGCAGATGGCCTCAAGCGTCGAGAAGCGCACAGCGTTAATCTTGCCGGTTTTCAGGCGCGACAAATTCACCTGCGAGATGCCGATGCGCTCTGACAGCTCCTTGCTGGTCACTTTTCTATCCGCGAGCACGCGGTCGAGTCTCGTCACGATCATGGGACCACCCTACAGCAGTCGGTCGTCCTGGTCCTGCAGGATGCAGCCGTATTCGAAGATGCGCGCGATGGCCATGAGCACAAGACCCACGATGATGGAGCATCCCTGATAGGGACCGATGATGCTCAGCTCGAGATTGCCCTGGTACTGGATAACCCGCAGCAGTACCCAGGTAAGAGCGGAGCCGGCTATGGGCAGCACGAGGCCCTGGAACATCAGCAGCTGTCCGATTTCCATCAGATCGCGCACGCGCCTGCCATCGAACGGCCGCTTGGTCTGAACGATCGCGCGGAGCATCCTGCTGGCACGCAGGCAGATAACGATGCTGCATATCCACATGCCCGCGCCTGCAATCATCGTCTGCCCGTCGGGAAACACCAGCGTGAACGTCGCATTGCGCGTGGCAGTTGCGAGCTCGATGCCGGTAAAGGGATCATCCGCTCCGCCGGGCATCCCCTGAATCTGGCATCCGACGTCGATGAGCTTCGGGAGGATCAAGGCCGCCACGAACAGAGCACCGCAGGCAAGAAAGAACAGCAGAAGCCCGCCCATGACGCGAAATGCCGTCGCCACTCCACCGACCTCCTTCGCCATGCGCTCAAGCGTCTGCGCGCGATCCAGTTTGCGCAGGTCGATGCGCTGCCAATTCGTTGGACTGAACATGTTTGCCTCCCTTTCCGCGCGCTACAGCAGTCGGTCATCCTGGTCTTGCAGCTTACAGCCATAGCGGAACACACGCGCCATCATGAGAACGAACGCCCCGAGGACGATAAGCCAGCCGTTAACAACACCCGGCTCCCACACGCCCCACGTAAACTGTCCCTGAGTAAGGTAGACGTTGTACGTCCAGGTGGATATCGCCAAACCAACGATATTGGGCACGATGGCAGCCAACACGACAAGCACCCCAATGACCTTGAGTTCTCGGACACGAGGCGACTCAAACGGACGTCCACTTATCGAGATACGACGGAAGAAGCGCTCGCCCGCAGCCAACACGCCTAGACCGAATGCCAGCGACGCGCAAGCTGCATATGTTTTTGCCAATGGGACGCTGCCGTCCGCCTCAAACATAAGATATGAACGCGCGGGATCTCTCGTCTCATCGGGCTCCTCCACCAAATAGCCCTGTATATGCGACATACCAAGCCCATCCGTATAGCCATAGCCAACCGATTCCCACGTGAACACCTCGCGCCAATCGGCTGGAAAGCTCGATACCAGCGAAACGAGCTGTAAAACCAGGGCGAACACGCACAGCACGCAACCCACGCGACACAGCCACATACCGCTATTCGCCGCATCTGCGAGGCGCTGGATGAGCCTCTCTCGTTCGTTGAAGCCTTCGCGCGCTACCGCCGCGCCCTTCTCGATCAACATGGCATCCACCTCCGCCATCGTTGACCTCGCCTTCAGTATACCCAGATTTAACGACTATCATTAAATCTTTTCAGTTGATTTCACTCCCTAACAGACGAAGGAGCCGTTCGGCGAAAGAAATCGAAAAAGCATTGACATATGAACATGCGCTCATATAATCGAAGATGATAGAAGTATGAACGATTGTTCATATGTTGAAAGGAGGCACAAATGAATGCTTCTCAAGAACATTTCGGCGAGGGACAGGCCTTCACCATGGCCCATGAACCCGATGAGCTCGCAACCACCTGCTCACCGGAAGACCTCCCCGATGAGGAGCTTCTTTATGATCTAGCAGACCTGTTCAAGGTGTTCTCCGACACCACACGCATCAAGATCCTCTACGCCCTCATGGGCCGCGAGCTGTGCGTGGCCGATATCGCCGAGGCCACCTCGACCTCGCAGTCAGCGGTCTCCCACCAGCTGCGCATCTTGAAGCAGTCGCACTTGGTGAAATTCCGCCGCGACGGTCGCAACATCAATTACTCGCTTGCCGACGACCATGTGTACACCATGCTCAACCAGGGCATGAGCCACATCTGCGAATAGCAAATACAGAAAGGAACCGTCATGCGTAAGTCATTCAAGCTCGACGAGATCGATTGCGCCAACTGCGCACAGAAGCTCGAGGATGCCATCTGCAAGTTGGACGGTGTCGAGAAAGCCAGCGTCAACTTCATGACCCAGAAGCTCACGCTCACCGCCGCCGACGACCAGTTCGACGAAGTGCTCGACCGCGTGGTCAAGCTCACCGCAGACCTCGAGCCGGACTGCGAGATCCTGCGTTAACCGGCCTCGCGCAAAAAAAGCCGCCCGCGCGGGCAGGCACGGGTGGCTTCGAATCAACCGGCACATCTCATACCGTTGACCTATCGAGTATAGAACATCCCAGGTGATCGAATCATGAACAAGAAGCAGAAGCGCTGGAGAAACCGCATCCTCATCGCGCTCGCCATTTTCGCCGTCGTCTTCGCACTCGAAGAATTCGGCATCCTGACCTCGCTGTTTGGCACGCCGGGCGACGTGTACGCGAGCTTCGCGCTCTTCCTCATCCCCTACCTCATCGCGGGCTACGACGTCCTTTATAAAGCATGGCGTAACATCCGTCGCGGACAGGCCTTCGACGAGGCCTTCCTCATGACCGTGGCGACCATCGGCGCGTTCGCCATGGTGCTGTTCCCCGAGACGGAGCCGCACATGGCCGAAGGCGCTGCGGTCATGCTGTTCTACCAGGTTGGCGAGCTGTTCCAGAGCTACGCCGTGGGCCAGAGTCGTAAATCCATCAGCGCCATGATGGACATCGCACCCGATTACGCCAACATCGAGCAGGACGGCCAGCTCGTCGAGGTCGACCCCGACGAGGTCCAGGTCGGCGACATCATCGTCGTCAAACCCGGCGAGCGCGTGCCCATCGATGGCATCGTGACCGAGGGAGTCTCACAGCTCGACACCGCCGCGCTCACCGGCGAGTCCGTCCCACGCCATGTGGAGCCGGGCGCCGACATCATCTCCGGCTGCATCAACATGACCGGAATGTTGCACATTCGCACGACCAAACACTTCGGCGAGTCCACGGTCTCGCGTATCCTCGAGCTTGTGGAAAACGCGAGCGAGAAGAAGGCGCGCACCGAGAACTTCATCACGCGCTTCGCCCGCGTCTACACTCCCATCGTGACCATCTCTGCAGTGGTACTTGCCGTGGTACCCCCCATCCTCGGCATGGGCGCCTGGTCCGACTGGATCTTGCGCGGCCTGACGTTCCTCGTGGTCTCGTGCCCCTGCGCGCTGGTGATCTCGGTGCCGCTATCGTTTTTCGGCGGTATCGGCGGCGCTTCCAAGCTGGGCATCCTTGTAAAGGGCTCCAACTACCTCGAGCTGCTCTCGAAGGTCGACACCGTGGTGTTCGACAAGACAGGCACACTCACCAACGGCACGTTCAACGTCGTCGCTATCCACCCCGAATCCGGCGTGGACCCCGACTACGTGCTCTCGAATGCAGCGTACGCCGAAGCGTTCTCCGACCACCCCATCGCGGTCTCCATCCGTGAAGCCTACTCGGGCGAAATCGACCAGGCGCGCATTGCCGACGCGCACGAGGAATCGGGCCATGGCGTCTCTGCGCAGGTGGACGAGCACGTGGTGATGGTCGGCAACGACAAGCTCATGGTCGAGCACGGCATCGATTGGCACGATTGCGAGCTTACGGGAACCATCCTGCACGTAACGGTCGACGGCACCTATGTGGGCCACATCGTGATTGCCGACGTGGTGAAGGACGACGCCGCGCAAACGATCCGCGACCTGCACGCGGCGGGCGTGGCAAAATGCGTCATGCTCACCGGTGACCGTCGCGATGTGGCGGAGGCCGTGGGAAAGCAGCTCGGCCTCGACGAGGTGCACGCGCAGCTGCTACCCGCTGACAAGGTGAGCGCCGTCGAGCGTCTGCTCAACCTTGAACACGGCGACGCCAAGCTTGCTTTCGTGGGCGACGGCATCAACGACGCGCCGGTGCTCATGCGCGCCGACGTGGGCATCGCCATGGGCGCCATGGGCTCCGACGCAGCCATCGAGGCCGCCGACGTGGTGCTGATGGACGACAAGCCGTCCAAGATCTCGCTCGCCATTCGCATCGCGCGCAAGACCATGCGCATCGTATGGCAGAACATCATCTTCGCGCTCGCAGTGAAAATCGGCATCCTGGTGCTTGCGGCACTCGGCATTGCGAACATGTGGCTCGCGGTGTTTGGCGATGTGGGCGTAGCGATGATTGCGATCTTGAATGCCATGAGGGCTATGCGGGTGAAGGGGGTCTAGAGAACCCGAGTTTGGGACAAAAGTGCCTGTCCCCATTTTCCCATGTGGGAAAATGGGGACAGGCACTATTTTCCCATGTGGGCTTTGAGCTTTTGGAAGCTGTCTTCGGAGAGGCAGTGTTCCATGTGGCAGGCCTCTTCGGCAGCCGTTTCGGCATCGACACCGGCGGCGATGAGCACGTCGCGGAAGAACACGTGGCGTTCCAGGATCTCGTGCGCCACCTGCGAGCCTTCCTCGGTCAGGCGCACGTCGCGCTTCACGACTTCAATGAGCCCTTTGTTCTCCAAAGTTGAAAGCGCCTTGGACACGCTCGCTTTCGTAACATCCAGATATCCCGCGATATCGATGGCGCGAACAGCGCCATGCTTCTGCTGAAGCACCAGAATCGCTTCCAGATAGTCCTCGCCCGATTCACGCAGCCGCATGGTGTGCCCTCTCCGTAAGCAGAATAGTTAACCCAATCTAACCTAACCCAACAAGTTCACCATGTCAAACCGCAGTGCGAATCTCAACCTCCTCTGCAAACAAAACGCCCGCACCACCGTAGCCACGGTGATGCGGACGCGCGAATTGCATGAGGCCTTGATTACCCCAGCACCTCGACGAGCTCGATCTCGAAGTTGAGGTCCTTGCCGGCCATCTCGTGGTTGGCATCGAGATCGACACCCTCGGCGTCCACCGCCACGACGGTCACCGGGATGGGCTGACCACCCGGGCCGGACAGGAACAGACGGTCACCGACCTTGATCTGCTCGATATTGGGCACCTGAGCCGCCGGGAAGTGCAGGACAAGGTCCTCACGACGCTCACCATAGGCCTCGGCGCACGGAATGTGGACGGTCTTCTTCTCGCCCACCTCCATGTCCATGACCGCAGCATCGAAACCGGCGATCATTTGGTGCGCGCCGCAGGTGAACTCGATGGGCTCACCGCGGTCGTAGCTGGAGTCGAACTGGGTGCCATCGTCAAGGGTGCCGCGATAGTGCGCGCGAACCTTCTTGCCGTTGTTGGACATGTCATCCTCGTTTCTGTATCCGCCCGCACCCCGGGTGGGCGCAGACATGTAGCAGCCACTATACCCGAAAAGCTGCATTCGTGCCGCTCCGCACGCATTCATGACATTGCGTGCATCCGACGCCGGGACATCGGGTAGGATGGCACCAGAGACTGCTATCGAAAGGATGCGGACTATGGCAGACACGGATATGCAAGTGCCCGAGATGCTCAAAGACGAGAACCTCGAGCAGGCAGTCGGCGGTCGAGGTGCTCAGGAACTGCAGGATTACCTCGACTCCTACCGTACGAACCTCGAGCAGACGAACCAGGCGATCAAGGACGCGACCGAGGTGTTGAAAGAGCAGGCGCAGCGGCCGTAGGAACACGCTGCCGAACCGGGGCGAGGGTAGGCCCCGGATGCCTCGCAGCAAGACGACGAAGGGGCGCGGCGCCCACACGATGCGCCGCGCCCCTTCGCGAACAGAGCGGTCGTCAAACCTCTCGCCTCATGCCTACCGATGCAGTTCGCACGTGATAAGCTCGGCGAGCACCTCTCCCAGCTCATGGCCGGCGACGCGCATCATCTGCGGGAAGCGTGAATAGTAGGTCATACCAGGCGTGGAGTTGACCTCGTTGAACACAACCTCGCCCTCGGGCGTCACGAACAGGTCGACGCGCGCGAAGCCGGAGCAGCCGAGCGCCTCGTAGACCGTGCGGCCCGCCTCGCGCACGCGCGCCATGACGTCGGCGGGAAGGTCGGCCGGGCAGCGCAGCTCGGTGTTGGCGCCAGGGTCCTTCTCCAGATGGATACGGAAGAAGCCGTCGCCCGTGATGACGATTTCGTCGACCTCGCCCATCTTGATGCCGTGAATCGAATCGCCCATGATGGCGCAACCGACCTCGACGCCCGTGATGGCTTCCTCAACGGCAACCTTCTCGTCGAGCGCGAAGGCGGCGTCGAGCGCCTCGCGGTAGGCCGCCTCGTCAGCCGCCTTGGACACGCCGATCGATGAGCCGCCGCGCGCCGGCTTCACGAACACGGGATAGCCGCCGCACGTATCGACCACAGCCAGGCAGTCCTCCTCGGACGCACCGCGCCAGAGCACCTCGCACTTGGGCGAGCGCACGCCCGCCGCCGCGGCAAGGCGATGCGAGGCGTCCTTGTCCATGCACACGGCACTTGCCAGCACTCCGCAGCCCACATACGGAATGCCGCAGGCCTCGAGCGTGCCCTGCACGGTGCCGTCCTCGCCGCCCTGGCCGTGGAGCACCGGCAGCGCCACGTCCACGTCGAGCTCGACGAACTCGTTGTCAACGAGCTCGAGCATACCGCCGCGTGCGCCCTCACCGCGGCCAGGAATGAGGACGATGGGATTCGCGTCGTGTTCCTCCCACGCGCCCGTGACCACATCGGCCGCATCGCCGGTGTAATGGAACCACGCGCCATCGCGATCGATGCCGATGAGAACCGGCTCGAAGCGATCACGCGGCAGCTGGGCGATCACGTTGTCGGCGGATTTAAGCGAAATATCGTGCTCGGTGGAAATGCCACCGAAAAGAATGGCGACCTTGATCATGGGATGCGTCCTTTCGATAAGCGAATGCCGAAATGCGATACAGGCCGGCTATCGCGGAAGACCATAGCGAACCATTCTATAACTACGGGCACGGGACGAGCACGCGGCTTCGAGGCAAGCCACCCGCTGCACGTAGGGCCCATATCCATTGCCCTATCTAGTATAGATAGTCTATACTAGATACCGACATGAGGAGGCGTGCTCTATGGCGACATCGACGGTATCTGCCAGCGTTAACACCGAAATCAAGACCATCGTTGCACATCGCCTGCAGCAAGCTGGAACGACCGCCAACGAGGTCATCCGCTCGCTTTGGGACCATATTGCAGCAACAGGGGATATTCCTCGCTTCAACACGCCTGACCATCAGGCAGCAGGAGATGACTCCGAGGCTTTTCAGCGTCTGATGGAGCTTCGAGGCGCTATTCCACACAATACGCCGCTTGCGAACATGAGCCCCGCCGACATCAAGCGAGAGCTGATGATGCGCGATGTATAAGCTGCTGCTCGACACGAACGTGTTGCTTGACTTCATGGTTCCGGATCGGCCAGAGTCTGACGCCGCAGTGGAAATCATACGCCGCTGCTTCAACGGAACCGACGTTGGCTGCGTGTGCGCAGGATCGCTCAAAGATGCCTACTATGTCGCCTGCAAACACCTGGGAGAGCAGACTGCGCGTGATTTCGTCCGAGCGTTTCTGGAGGCACTTTCCGTTGCGCCCCTCGACGAGGCAATGTGCAAGATTGCCGCAAACTCGAACGAACCCGATTTTGAAGACGCCCTCGTTCGGGCGACCGCAGAGCACATCAACGCAAATCTCATCCTTACGCGAAACGCAAAAGCCTACGAGCACAGTACCGTACGCGCCATCAGTCCCCAACAATTCGTTGACCTCTTTTGCTAACCGATGGCGCGCACGATATCTTTCGCTTCTTCCGTTTTTACACTGCACGTCGATGCCGACGGCATCCGCATCCCCGTCAGCGTCACGCGCAAGCGCGTGCGCAACCTCAACCTGCGTGTTCACGAGGACGGCACCGTCACACTCAGCATTCCTGTGCGCACAAGCGTGGCGACCGCTCAGGAGTTTTTAGATCGCAAGGCCGCGTGGATCGCCGAGCGCGTGCGACGCAGGCAGCAGGCGAACGAAACGCCCCGCAGCGAAGAGGACCTGCTGACCGTTCCCTTGTGGGGCGAGCTCGTGCCCCTCGCAGATGCACTGCGCCGCTCAGGCATTCGCTTTGGCTCCACCGCGCGCCCAGGCACGTTCGGCGCCAAGCCTCAACAAGATTCCGAAGAGCTGACCGGGCTCTCCCCCGAGGTGTACGACAACCTGGTCGCCAAGCTCTATCGCCGCGAGCTGAACCGCGTGCTACCCGAAGTCGTCGCGCAGGCAGAAAGCGCTACGGGCACGTGCGCCAGCCGCTGGAGTCTGCGCAGCATGAAGAGCCGCTGGGGCTCTTGCACGCCCAAAACCCGCGCCATCCGCATCAACACGAACCTCGCCGCCTACCCGCGCATCTGCCTGAACATGGTCGTGATCCACGAGCTCGTGCACCTCATGGAGCCGAGCCACAACGCGCGCTTCCACATGCTGCTCGACACCTACTGTCCGAACAACCGCGAGGCATCGACGCTGCTCAAGCACAGCGCGCGCGAGATTGCAACCGACAGGATGTAGCCCGCCCCTTTCTTGTCGCTAACCGGTCGCCGCGTCACCCAGTCGCAAGCGCTCAGACGCCTGATAGCGCGTCGCCCGTGCACGCCCCCTCTTCACGAGTGCGCCCTCGTCGACCATTCCGTTAATGACCTTGAGCGCCGTATCGCGGCCGACGCCAAGCGCTTCCTGCGCTTCCTCACGGGAAAACTCATCGCGCTCAAGCGCAAACGAGATGAGGAATCGCTCAAGACGGGGCGATTCACCATTCGACAATCCCGTCACCTGAATGGCAGGCGAATCATCCACAGGTACTGGATGCATCTGCTCGATGCGGATATCGAGACGCTCAGGCGCTACCTCTCGTCCTGCTGCCGCCGCACTTTGTCTCCGCTCAATCTCTGCACGCTCGGCACATGCGCGATCATACGCGGCCTTTACACGCACCGGAAGTGCACCCATGGCATCAAGCTGCTCGAACGCATCCTGGCCGCCGCGCAAATCGGGTCCATCGTTGCGCGTCAAGCTCAAAGACGGATTGCGTGCCGTATTGATATTGGGCAGCACGAGCGAGAAAAACGACCCCTCCGTCTCGATGCTCGCCTGCAAACGTTCCTGTTCATAGAGCTTCCAAATCTTCGGAAGGCCGGAACCGTATGCTTCGACCTCCCCTAACCGGTGAAACAGCGCAAGCAGGGCGGGATTGCGAGGAGACGATTCACGCGTTATCGCCTGCCGCTCCGTGATGCCAAATAAGCTGCCGCACGACGTGAACGACAACTCTGTACGATACACCTTCACGAGCGTGGGAAGATGAACGCTCTCGTCGTAATCGCGATGGATAATCGCGTTGAGCAGCCCCTCGCGCAGGGCATCATCGGGATAGTCGCGTTGGTCGATGCGCGTCTCGCTCGGAAAGTAGGAGCGCAGATTGTTCGCCAGGCGCAAGAATCTCAAAGCATCCTCGAACTGCCGAAGCACCGACCCCTCGCACTCCAAGCGATCCAAGAACTCGGTGCCCGCGTCGTCGTTGAACACGGCGCACTTCAGCGTGTAGGGGTTTTGATCGGAAACAAGTAGCGCAAGGTTGGAATAAAACCCGTCGCGCGCATAGAACCCGAGCGAACGATAGCGCTCCTTGGAGAAGTCCACATGATGGGACCTGAAGAACGCGGCAGCCTCCTCGAACGTCAGGTCTTGCACCGGCGCATGACGCGTCTCGAAGAGATCGCCGTCCGCCTCGCGTATCATGCGGCGCATATCGCGCCTGCCCATCGGCACGGTCGCAGGTCCCAAACGCGTGAAAACGCCAGCGGGTACCAAGCCTTTCGCGACAAGGTAGTACGGCTTTTCGTCTCCCGGCTCGACGCTCACAAGAATGAGGGGCTTCCCGTCAATCTCAATCGGTTCGATATGGACGAACTGCGCGACCTCAGGACAGATGGCATCATGCACGAGATTCGAGATTTTGAGCATCTCGCCATCGATATCGTCGACACCGATTACCTGACCAAAATCGTCGATACCGACGTAGATGTTCCCGCCCGCGCCGTTTGCGAAAGCGATGATCGTCTTGGCAATACGGTCGTTGACTATGCGTTTGAGCTCGACGCGCTCGCTCTCCTTCAGTTCCATCGCCAATCTCCTTATCGTCGATTTTCGACGATTCTAGCATATCGACGATAGAACAAAGAGGGCACCCGCAAGCGATCAACCAAAAGTGACCAGGTTCCTTTTGGTTGTTACCGTGTGCGCTCGCAACCGAGAGGCATCGGCGCTGCTCAAGCACGGCGCGCGCAAGATCGCGCGCGCCGAAGCGGCATCCGAACGGAAAATCATGATTTTCCGTTCGTGGTAAAGGAGTTTATCTGGGAAGACCCGGAAAACGCCGTCGGAATATCATGATTTCCCGACGGCGCCTTGAGCGGATGCAGCAATAGGGTCTTCAGACCACAACGATAATGAGCCCACGTTCGCCCACCGACTACCGCGTGCGTTCGATTTCCACGGCAACGGTGCGCAGCGGCAGACCGATGGGCGCCCAGGGCTTCTCGATGCGCACGCGGACGCCCATGAGCGCGTCGTAGCGCGAAAGCATCAGCGCCGCCACGCCCTCGGCAGCCGCCTCAATCAGCTTGAACGTGTGCTCGCGCAGGTACGTATCGACGTCGTGGCATACCTTGCCGTAATCGATTGAGGCAGCAAGATCATCGCGACTGCCGGCGACGTGCAGGTCCGCATACAGCGTGAGCGACACGACGAACTTCTGCCCGAGCGTGTTCTCCTCCGCATATACGCCGTGGTTGGCAAAGATCTCGAGTCCATCGATCTGGATCTTGTCGGCGCGCGACAGGTCCTCGTGCGTCACGCGCGCGAGCGCGGTACGCGTTGCCGGCAACCCTGTTTCGCGGCACGCGAGCTCAGCGTTCTCAATAGGTGTTGCGTTTTCCGGCAGGTGCTTCTGGTGCTTCTTGCCCATACCCAATCATCTCCTTTTGGGAAACGAGGGCGCCCCGCTTCCCGTTACACGCAGATGGCGTGATTTCGCTTCTCTTCCGGCCAATTGCATTCAGGGCGCGCAGCACAGGCAAAGCAGGGACGCGACAGCTTGTCGGCTCGATACAGCAGACGGGCGAGCGTCGTCGCGGCTTTCGCGCCACCGCGATGCGCGCCGATGGCATCCACGATGAGCTCCTGCTCCGCGGGCGAGAATGCACAGTCGTCTTCTACCGTACCCATAATCTCGCGCGCAATGCGTAC
>CALULJ010000029.1 GCA_944321445.1 uncultured Collinsella sp. | reverse complement strand
TTCTTAGTGTGCTTCCTGTTGACGCAAGCTGTCATACGTCTTTCTCCTTCCGTGAGGAACAGATAATCGCCAGTTATCAGTTCTTCAGCAAAAATGCAGGTAAACAGCTGTATTTCATTGTCAATGGCGCTGGCACCGCGTCGAGTAATTCGTGCTCATTCATGGATGTGAATTGAAGGTGCGGGCACCGGCTCCCATCCGATGGGCCCGCGCGTGCCCCGAAACATCTTTGCCCACAGCCAAAGCTAGACAAATTGGGTCGATATGCATTTTTCTAGCGTCTCTCAAGTCGGATTAAGGAGCCTCTGCTATTTGATTCGGAGATATTCGACTTGAAATGGGCGCGACAAGTGGCGTGAGGTCACTTACATGCGTAGTCATCGAGCGCCAAAATGGGCACCCGCCTCTCAATGGGCCAATCTAAAAATGCAAATCGACCCAATTTGTCTAGTCCAGCCCCCTTGTTTCTGCGATGGAGGCAATTTTGTGCGGAAGAGCGAGTTCTGGCTAAAGCGTCTCGTTGGCCGGCCATGCAAAACGGTCGCGCTTCTTCGGAGGCTCTCATTACGACTCATTCCGAAGAAGCGCGACCAACCGCTCCATCTTGATTCTTGCTTACTCGGGCCTAGATAATGTCCTGCTCCACGCAGTTCATGAAGATCGTTGCCATTTGCGCGCGGGTACAGGTCTGCTGCGGGCTCAACAGCTTTACGCCACCGGGCTGCTCGACACCATTGATGATGCCCGTGTCGACAGCCCAGACAACCTCGTCTCGAGCCCATCCGTTGACCGTATTGTGGTCCGGCAGGGCATTGAACTTCGTGTCGTTCGCACGCTCGATCTCCGCATCGGCCACGTTTGCCACCACGATAGCCAGCTGCTCGCGCGTCAGCGGCTCGCCCACGCCGAACCTGCCGTCACCGTATCCAGACATAAAACCTTGCTGCTCAGCCCATACGATGGCGTCCTCGTAATAGGCGCCGGATGCTGCATCGCTGTAGTCTGCTCCGCCGTTCACGGCGGGCTCGCCAAAGTACCGGTGCAGGATTGTCGCAACCTGCTCTCGCAGCACGGCGTTTTCCGGACCGAATTCCGTTTCGGAATATCCGCCCATGATGCCCTTCTCATAGACGTATTTCACTTGGCTGTAATACCAGACATCGGCGGCAACATCCGCAAAGGGTAGCGACTCCTCTTCCGGCTCCTCCTCGCTTGCAAGCAGCTGCTCCAGTGCCGCATCGGCGTCGAGTGCGCCATGGCTTCCGCTGGTTTCGCTGCGGTCATTAACGGGGTCGACTACGGGCTCTGCCGTGCGGTAAAGCGCGCCCAAGATTTCATCGACCGTCGCATCCGGTTTGGCGGCATACATAAGCGCGATGGTTCCCGCCACAATTGGCGACGCTTCTGACGTGCCGCTTTCGGTTTTGTACATGTTGTTCGAGTCTGAGTCCAGGGCAGTCGACCAGATGGAGCGGCCTGGTGCACTGATGTCTTTTGCGTCGTTATAGTCTGACCACACAATGTTGGTCCCATCCGGTTCCAGCGCGGTTACCGAAACGCACTCATCAAAATCCGCCGGATACATGTTGTCGGTGCGGGGCGTGCTCGACTCGTCGCCGTTGCCGCCGGAGCATACGGTGATGATGCCGTATTCGTCGCGCGCTTCGATAATCGCTTCGTGGAATATCTGGTCTGTGGCGGCGTTGCCGTAGCCGCCCAGGCTCATGTTGACAACGCGCAGGTTGTTGACTTTGCCGTCTTCAATGAGGCCGAAAAGGTACTCATAGGCCGCTGTGAGAGACTGCGTGCTAATGGACCCGTCATGGTGCTTTCCAGCTTCATCGACATATGCGTTGCTCTGGACCTTGATGGGCAAAATGTCCGCATTGTAAGAAGCTCCCGCAAGGCCAATGCCGTTGTTGGCGGTGGCGCCGACAATGCCTGCAACATGAGTTCCGTGACCAACGCAATCTTGGATTTCGCAAGATGCCAACGGCTTGTCGAGCGTGGCGTCATACGCGAGGTCGGTGAGCAGGCTATCCCTCAGGTCGACGTGGTCAAGCTGCGCGCCTGTGTCCAGCACCGCAACGGTGACAGCATGGTCGCTTGCGTGCTCTTTCCAGGTGTCGATGAGGTTCGTATCGTATGCCCAGTATTGGTTCCTGCAGGAATCGGCTTCAGAGCGAGCCGCAAAGGGATCGTTAACGGGAAGGGCAGATAGTGTGCCCAACGTGCCTGCGAGGCTGTCCCCGTTAACGGCGGATCCGGAGTCGGGTGACGTAATGATGTGGTACACAAAGTTGTACTGCACCTCGGCTACGCCATCGATGCCGCGTGCCACTTCGAGAGCCTCTGCGTCGCTCATGCCTTCGCCGGCGTCCGCTGCGAGCACGACATCGCCGTCATGTGACACGGACGATTCGCTCACCTCGACGCCTGCCCGGGCGAGGTCGCCCATCACGGGCTCCTCGGACAACAGCTGGATGCCGCCTTCTGCCTGCGCCGCAAGCGCGCGCGATGTCTCTTCGTCCAGCGTGATCAGGATGCCCGCGGTCTCGCCGTCAGTGGGGGAGGCGATTGCCATGCCGGGCGCCAGCGACAGCCCTGCAACCAGGGCGGCGGGCACGGCGAATGCACGGAACAGCGCGTTCATATGCTTCATAGGAAGATCCTTCCCGTGAGGTGTTGTTCGAAGGCGGCGCCCGCGGGCCTACGGAGCCAGCGAGGTGCCGGTCGCTCCATTGTACCGCGCCGCCGTATAGGCGGCTCACACTCGCTCAAGAGGCTGATAGGGGGTTAAATAATACGCAGTTAGCCCGAACCTGGATAAAAATGTCGATTATGCATTTTTGAGCTCGCCCCATCCTCCGCCTCAAGCGGCCTCGCAGACAAAACGGGGCGTCTCAAGGCCAGAAAAAGGGGCAAGATCCGCCCCAGAGGCCCGATTGAACCCTGGCCGACCAGCAATCCGACCTCCAGCAGCCCTCACGACCGCTTCCAAAAATGCATAATCGACATGCCCTGCCACTTGTCGGCAACAGCCTTCCTCAAGGTCTTTTCACAGCCTCGCGTGCCGTCGCCCCTCGCGGTTTTCTTGAAGCGCCCGAGCCGCTGCGCACCTGTCCACGCGTGTGGATACAATAAGAACCGATACGCAATCGATCGCTCGCGTGCCCGCCCGGCGTGGCTCGCGAGGCGAAAGGATTCCCATGGCTCACGATACCAAGACCTGGCGCTGCGGAAAGTACGAGCTCAAGTTCGACCGTCCCCGCATCATGGGCGTGCTCAACGTCACGCCAGACTCGTTTAGCGACGGCGACGAAAGCAACCTCGACGTCGACGCCGCCGTTGCGCGCGGCGTGGCGATGCTCGATGCCGGCGCCGACATCATCGACGTGGGTGGCGAGTCCACGCGTCCGGGCTTCACGCCGGTCACGCCGGACGAAGAGGCCAAGCGCGTGCTCCCCGTCATCCGCGCGCTCGCGCAGCGCGGCGCCATCGTTTCGGTCGACACGCGCCACGTCGAGGTCGCGAAGGCGGCCGTCCGTGTTGGCGCCTCCATCATCAACGACGTCACGGGCTTTACCGACCCCAAGATGATCGAGTTCGTGAAGACCGTGAAGTGCGGTGTCGTCATCACGCACGCCGGCGAGCTCGTCGAGCCCGCGCGCACGCACAAAGCCGTGCAGCTCGACACCTCCGCCGCTGCATTCGTGGCCGAGAAGGCCCGCGCTGCCGCCGCAGCTGCAGCGGCAGCCGCAAATGCCCCCGCATCCAAGCGCCGCGGCCGTGGTGTCGGCTCCCGCCTCATGGGCGGCCTGGTCCAACCTCAGCTTCCCTTCGGCGACGCTCCCAACGGCTCGAAGGCGGAAGAGGAGAAGAAGGCCCTGGAGGCCCCGGCAGCCTCCGATGCCGAAGCCACCGCCGCGGCCGTCGCCGCCGAGCTTGCGGGCAGCGCCATCGAAGCCTCTGCCGCCCAGGCCGCGTCGACCGCCGCAGGCGACGCACCCCTTACCCAGGAAGATAACCTCGCTGCACTCATGGCCCGCTCCGCTCGCCGCGAAGAGGCCTACGTGAGCACCTCGCAGCTCCGCCGCTTCACGCTGCCTGATTCCGCGCCCATCATGCGTCGCGTCATGGGCTTCCTTTCCGACCAGGCGCGCGCCCTCATCCACGCGGGCGTGTCGCGCGACCGCATCTGCATCGATCCGGGTGCCGGCTTCGGCAAGAACGCCAACGAGGACATCATCATCCAGCGCGAAACGGCCAAGATGGCTTCGCTAGGCTATCCACTCATGTGCGCCGTGTCCCGCAAGCGCTTCATCGGTACGGTTTCCGGCGTCGCCGAGCCCGCCGACCGCGACGCCGCGACGTTCGGCGTGTGCCTGGGCGCCATCCAAAACGGCGCGAACATCGTGCGCGTCCACGACGTCGCCGGCTTCGCGCAGTTCCTCAACGGCTACTGGGCGGTCGCGCGCCCGCAGCCGCGCCGCGCGTTCGTGGCGCTGGGCAGCAACTTGGGCCGCCGCGTTGACAACCTGCGCGCCGCCAAGGACCTCATCGCCGAGATTCCGCTCACTTGCGTCTCCAACTGCTCGCGCATCTATGAGAGCGAGCCGGCCTACGAGGAGCGTCAGGAGCCCTTCGCCAACGCCGTCATCGAGATCCGCACCGAGCTCGCGCCGCTCATTCTCCTTGACGAGCTGCTGAAAGTCGAAGACAAACTCGGCCGCAACCGCACCAAGAGCGCACGCCCCAACGGCCCGCGCACGCTCGATTGCGACCTGCTGTGGATGGAGGGCGAGACCCACGGCGGCGACAAGCTGCGCCTGCCGCACCCCAAGCTGGGCGAGCGCGACTTCGTGCTCGTGCCGCTCGAGGACATCATGCACGATCCGGCGCGCTTCTTCCGCTACGAGGGCGTAGACGTGAAGGAGCCGGAGGACCGCGTGGGCCACATCATCTCTGAGCTGGATACCCTGTAGGGGAGGATTGCATGGTGGAAGAGAACGCCGCGGGCGCATCGGCTGCCCGCACGTCGGACCTGCCTGCCGTGGAGTACCGCGACGAGGCCACCTCGACCAACGACGTGGCCATCGACGCTGCCTATGAGGAGGCGCCGCACGGCTGGGCGGTGAGCGCCGGCTGCCAGACCTCCGGTCGCGGCCGCCGCGGGCATGTGTGGACGTCCCCGCACGGCAGCCTCTACCTGTCCATGGTCGTGCGTCCGCAGGTTCCCATGCAAAACCTCATCGCCGTGCCCGCCGTTGCCGCCATGGGCGCCATGGACGCCCTGCACGATCTGGGGCTTGCCGGCCATGTGGGCATCAAGTGGCCCAACGACATCGTGGCGCGTACGGACAAAACGTCCGGCGCCGCGACGTTCGACCACAAGCTTGCGGGCATTCTAGTCGAGGCCCGCGCAAGCGGCGAGGGCCCGTTTGCGGTCATTGGCATGGGCATGAACGTTCGTCCCGTTAAGGTCGAAGCTCCGGTGGCGGGGGAGGAAGGCGAGGAGCCCGCTCCCGCAAGCCCGCGCCCGCTCGACCCCGTTTCGCTGGAAGAGCTGCTGGGTCCCGATGCCGCGGTGCCGGAACTTCCCGACCTTGCCCGCAGTCTGCGCGACGCCGTTGTGGCGCGCATGGACGCCTGGTCGCAAGCCGTGAAGGGCGGCGCCGCGGCGGCAGGTCCCCTGTCGCCCATCCTTTCCGAGTACTTCGACATGGTTCCCATGCTGGGCCATCAGGTTGCCGTGCTTTCGCCGACGGGCTACCTCATGAATACGGGCGTGTTCTCGGGCCTCGATGTATGGGGTCGCGCCTGCGTGCTCACCCCTACAGGCGAGCAGACCTACCCCTCAGAAGCCGTAAGCCTGCGCGCCCTCTAATGTGGGAAAAAGGGGACAGGCACTTATTTCCCACCGGTGGGAAATAAGTGCCTGTCCCCTTTTTCCCAGTGCTACTGCTGCTGCATCCTGCGATTGATCTCGCAAATGCCGCGCAGTGTGAGCAGGGGGTCCACCACATCGAACGCGTCGGTGGACTGCGCCACGATGCTCGCCAGACCGCCCGTCGCAATAACGCACGCATCTGGCGCGCCCAGCTCGGCCTTGATGCGATGCACCAGCCCTTCTGCCATGCACGCCGTGCCCACCACGATGCCGTTTTGCACGGCTTCGATGGTGTTGCGGCCAATAACGCGACCGGGAGCCTCCATGGGCACGCTTGCCAGCTGCGCCGCGCGGGCCACAAGCGCATCCATGGAAATGCGGATGCCCGGCGCAATCGCTCCACCGATGTAGCTGCCGCTATCGTCCACCACGTCGATGTTCGTCGCGGTGCCGAAGTCGACCACGATAGACGGCGATCCATAGAACGTCGCTGCCGCCACAGCGTTGGCGATACGGTCCGCGCCCACCTCGAGCGGATTGTCCGCTTTGACCGATGTCACGGCAGCCGTGTCGCGTCCGATGGCCAAAAACGCGCTGCCCAGCTGCTTCGCGACGCCTTCCCACTCGCGCGTGAGCTGCGGCACTACGCCTGCGAACGCAATGGCATCCACGCACGACAGGTCGCGCCCGTACATGCGGAAATACCCCTGCAGGCGCACGTTGATCTCGTCTTTGGTGAACGTGCGATCGGTGGGCATGCGCCAAGAGTGAATGAGCGCCTCGCCGTCAAACAGTCCCAGCGCGGTTTGCGTGTTGCCCATATCGACTGCTAGTACCATGTGTCGTCCAATCGGTCGTATCGTATCCCGCATGCCAAGCCAGCGTCGAACCTGTCCCCACGGGCGCCAAAGTGGCCTCTCCCGCCCCCGTCCCCATAGGCGCCAATGTGGCCTCTCTGGGGACGGGGGTGCCAGGCGCCACGTTGGCCTCTATGGGGACAGGTTTGGCATCGAGCCCCGGTATCGCGCTTCCCGTATGCGCGAATCCCATCCCAAAAGGCTTAAGCTGCGCCGATGTACTCGGCTTATTCATGCGCCCATTGTATACTTGACCGATGGCAAAACACCTCCATGAAGTGACGGAATCACGCAGGGAGAAGCAATGAACAAAAAGGCAAAGCGCCGCCTCGTCGTCGTGGGCGGCATCGTGATCATAGCCATGCTCGTGATCGTCGCCATTGCGGGCAGCGGCGGCTCGGCGTCGTCGCTGTCTATCGGCGACGTGCTGGGCGGTGGCTACGAGGGCAAGAAAGTCCAGGTATCCGGCTCGGTTGTGGCCGACTCCCTCGCTAGCGAGGGCTCCACGGCCATCTTCGACATCACGCCGGAAGACGGCGACGGCACCCAGGAGCTCCAGGTGAGCTACGACGGCGCGCTGCCGGCGACCTTCGGCGCGGGTGTCGTGGCCATCTGCACCGGCACGGTGAGCGACGGCGTGCTCAACGCCACCGAGATGGTCACCAAATGCCCGTCCAAATATGAAAGCGCCGAGGGTTCGCTCACGGTGAAGGGCCTGCTCGACCAGGGCGACGCCATGGTGGGCAAAGACACGAAGATCTGCGGCTACGTGCGCGGCGACGTGCAGGCTGTCGACGCGGATTACCGTTTTGAGATCGAGTCCCAGGGCGCTACGCTCAAGGTTCGCTACGACGGCGGCATGGACGAGGCAATTGTGGACGGCACCGCTGTGGTGATTGCAGGCTCGCTGGGCGAGGACGGTACCTTCACGGCAAGCGAGCAGCCCGCCATCGACGAGGCGGTCAGCGAGTAGCGGCACAACGGCAACAGGCCGCGCCCGCCGCCGGCAAGCTTGCGCCGTCCGGAGCGGGCGAATAAAGGGGGGAGCAATTCGATGATATCCATGATGGGCAACGCGCTGCAGGTGCTCGCGCTTCTGGTGGCGCTTGTGGCCGCCTTCTGCCTCATCGGCGGCGTCAAGCTGCGCCGCGAAGGTCTGGTCAACGTCGGCTACCTGCTGGTATTCGGCAACGCGCTTGCGCTCACCGGCTGCATCGCCATCATCTTGACCTGTCTGCTCACCGAGAACTACAGCCTCGCGTACGTGGTATCCAATTACCCCGTTACCGATAGTGCACTCAAACCGCTCTATCAGGTTTCGGCCGTGTGGGCGGGCCGCCAGGGCTCGCTTCTGCTGTGGACCTGGCTCATCTCGCTGTACGCCGCCGTGGTCGACTGGCGCCGCATGCGCACGACCGACGACCTTTCGTCCGTCGCCCTCGGTGTGACCGAAATCATCGTCGCGCTCTTCACGGCGACGCTCGTGCTCTCGGAATCCAACAACCCCTTCATGGCAACCGCCGCGGAGTACCTCAACGACGACGGCTCGCTCGTGTCGCCGGTCGCGGGCATGAACCCGCTGCTCATGCACTGGGCGATGATTCTGCACCCGCCTGCGACCTTCATCGGCTACGCCGGCGCGACCATCCCGTTCGCCTACGCCATGGCCGCCCTCATCTGCGGCGACCTGTCCGCGCGCTGGGTCGAGCTCACCGACCGCCTGGCCGTCTTCGCCTTCATCTTCCTCACCATCGGCATGGCGCTCGGCGCTGTGTGGGCGTACGTGGTCCTGGGCTGGGGCGGCTTCTGGGCGTGGGACGCCGTGGAGAACGCGAGCCTGTTCAGCTGGCTCACCGCTGTGGCCATGATCCACAGCTTCACGATGTATCGCAAGCGCGGCTGCTTCAAGTTCTGGAGCATGTTCACCGCCGCAATCACCTTCGTCTTCGTGGTGCTCGGCACGTTCATCACGCGCTCGGGTCTCGTTCAATCCGTCCATGCGTTTGCGGAAGACCCCGTGTCCACCTACTTCTTCCTGGGGATTATGGTGCTCGCGGGTCTGGCGTTTTTCATCGGTGTGCTGTACCGCCACGGTACCTACGACGATGAAGACGAGGTCGAATCGCTCATCTCCAAGAATGGCTCGTATTACATCACGAATATCGTCATGGTGACGGGTGCCATCCTGTGCGCCTACCTCACCGTATCGAGCTCGCTGCCCAGTTTCTTGCCGCTGGGCGGCCAGGTGGTCGGCGCCGGCGCCTACACCGCCGTGGCGCGTCCGGTGGGCACGCTCCTGTGCCTGCTCATGGCTGTGTGCCCCATGCTGGGCTGGCGGCGCACCGACGGGGCCGCCTTCGCGCGCAACATGCGCGTGCCGGCGATCCTCGGAGCGCTCGTGTTCTGCCTGCTTATGGCCTTGTTTGTTTTCAAGTTCGCACCGCTCTACGACCAGATTCTGGCCGACGGCGGCGATGCTGCTGCCGGCATTACCGAGCAGGGCCCCAAGGCGTACTACTTCGTCTTGACCATCCTGGGCTTTCTTGCCGCGGCGCTTTTGTTCGCGAGCTCTGCGTACCTGCTGGGGCGCGGCGTCCGCGGACGCATGCGCAACAAGGGCGACAACCCGTTTGCCGCCGTGTTCAACCTCTTCCGCCATTCCCCCGCGCAGGCGGGCGGATACCTCGCGCACCTGGGCGTGGCGATTGCCCTTGCCGGCATCGTGGGCTCGTCCATGTACGTGCGCGAGGTCACGCTCAACGTGAGCGCGACGGAGGGAGAGACCGCGCAGGTCGGCAACTACGAGCTGGTGTTCACCGGAACGGCCGAGTACGCCGATGGCACCTCCGGCATGGTTAAGCAGGTCGACCTCGATGTGTACGAGGTTTCGACTGGGCGCATGCTGGGGCACATCTCCCCGTCGATGGAGGTCTCCGCCGCCACCAACCAGTCGACTCTGGACGCGAGCGTCATCACCCTGCCGCTCGAGGACCTGTTCGTGGCGTTCCAGGGCCTGAATGCCGACGGCTCGCTGTCCATCCACGTGAAGGTGAACCCGCTCATCCTGCTCAACTGGATTGGCGCCGGCGTGACGGTGGCGGGCATCGCGCTTGCCTTCCTGCCGCGTCGCGCAACGCCGCTGCTCGCCGCCGACGAAAGGTAGGGGAATGGAAGCAGGCGTTCGTTCTTCATCTGCCTATGCCGTCGAGGCGCATGGCCTCATCAAGCAGTTCGGAAGCCGACGCGGACTTGACGGCGTCGACCTTGCCGTGCCTGCCGGCGCATTCCTTTCGATCTTCGGTCCCAACGGTGCCGGCAAGACGACGCTGCTGCGTATGCTCGCCCTGCTTTCGCGCCCCACACGCGGCAGCCTGAGCATTCTGGGCGTCGATGCGCTCGACGACCCGGATGCGCTGCGCTCGCGCATCGGCCTCATCTCCCACAAATCCATGCTGTATGGCGACCTTACCGCCCGCGAGAACCTCGAGTTCTTCAGCTCGCTGTACGGCGAACCGAACCGCGCGCGTATCGACGAGCTGCTGCGCCTGGTGGAGCTCGACCATCGCCGCAACGACTGCGTGCGCACCTACTCGCGCGGCATGCAGCAGCGCCTCTCCATCGCGCGCGCTCTGGTGAACGATCCCGACCTCGTGCTGCTCGACGAGCCGTATTCCGGCCTCGACCCGCATGCGGCGGAGCTCTTCGACGAACTCATCGGCCGGGTGCGCGACGGGCGCACGTTCATCATGGTGAGCCACGACCTCCGGAAGGGCTACGACATGTGCACCCACGCGCTCATTCTGGCGCGCGGCAAGGTTGTGGTGTGCGCCGAGAAGGCGCAGATCGACGCCGCGGCGTTTCGCGACCTGTACCTGGCGACCGTGGGCATGGGGGTGGCATAGATGGCACGCTCTCGCACCGGCCGACCTTCCGCCTTCGCACAATATCGCGCGCTGCTTATGAAAGACATCCACCAGGAGCTGCGCACCCGCGAGATGTTCACGTCCATGGTGGTCTACGCGCTGCTCGTGCTCACGATTTACGGCGCCGCGCTCGCGCAGGTGGGCGATAGCCTGCAGGTGGTGTCATTCGCGGGCGGCCTGTTGTGGGCGCTCATCGTGTTCACGAGCCTGCTCGGCCTCAACCGCAGCTTTTCGCACGAGACGGAGTCGGGCTGCTTGGAGGGCATCTTGCTCGCTCCGGTGGACCGCGCGGTGATCTTCCTTGCCAAAGCGACCTCAAACCTGCTGTTTTTGGCGGCGGTCGAGGTCATCGTGCTGCCGTTGTTCTTCCTGTTCTTCCTTTCGGGGGCGGACCTGGCCGCGACCACGCCCATGATCGCGCTGCCGCTTGTGGTGGGAACGGCTGGCGTCGCGGGCGTTGGCACGCTGCTTTCGACCATGACCATCGACACGCGCGGGCGTGACGTGCTGTTGGCAATCCTGTTCATTCCGGTGATCTTCCCGCTGCTCTACGCCTGTGTCTCTGCAACAACCACCGCATTTATGGGTGTGGAGGGAACGTTCGGCGCGTTCTGGACGTCGTGCGCGCTCGCCACAGCATACGACGTGATCATGACCGCCGCGGCGTGGGGCCTCTACGAATTCGTGGTGGACGCGTAGCCGTTCGTCGCCACCCCACGCCGACAGGCCGCCCTGCGGACGGATCAGGGCAAGTTTTTCGCTCAAAGTGGATAGAAATGTCGATTATGCATTTTCAGACCGACGGCTACGGCCGTGAGGACCGCCGGACGGGCTTCCGGACAGTCCGGAAACCGGTCGATTAAGCCCAAAAAGACGTTCTAGAGGGCGAGTGACCGCCCGATGGTATCGCGAACGGCGCTATCGGACGGGCGTGCGCCTTCTAAGAGCCCCTCGAGGCGAGTCCAAAAAAGCATAATCGACATTTCTATCCACTTTGACGACACGAAGGTGCCCCGTGGTGCCGCCAGCCTGTTGTTGCGGCAATCGAGTCCGCCTAAGGTCGCTAAATCGGCTACCATAGAGCGGCGTGTTGAATGTGGATAACTCCGAATGGGGGAGACGCCGTTGGAAAGCAAGATTCAATCGGACGGGCGCCGCGGATGGGCGGAGAGGCTGCTGCCCGTTTTGCTCGTACTGGGTGCTGTGCTCACGGCCATCGATATCGTGTGGACGTTCACGCTGGCACCGCTCGTGCAGGGTGCTCAGCTCTCTGAGCCCGTGACGATTGCGGGCATGCAGGTGACCACGAAGCTTCTGCTCTCGCAAAAGATTTTCTACTTGCACGTTCCCGTCGCGGTCGCCTCGTTTGCCGTCATGGCGTTTGCGGCGTTCTTCGGCGTGCGGTTCCTTATGACCAAAGACCGCGCCTACGACGTTCGCTCCAAAACCGCCATGGAGGTCACGCTGGTGTTCATCGTTGCCACGATGATCTCCGGCGACCTGTGGACGCGCTTCGAGTGGGGCGTCTGGTGGGTGTGGGAGCCGCGCCTGACCACCTATTTCATTCTCATGCTGCTGGTCATCGGCTACTTTATCCTGCGCAACGCCATCGACGATCCGGAGCGTCGCGCGCGCTTCTGCTCCGTTTTCGCCGTCGTGGCCTTCATCGACGCGCCCATTTCGTTCATAATTACGCGCCTGGTTCCCAGCTCCGTACACCCGGTAGTGTTCCGTACCGACAGCGGCTTGCCGCCCATGATGCTCATTCCGTTTTTGCTGGGCCTGTTCGGCATGCTCATGATTGCGTTCACGCTCTACCGCGTCGCCCACCGCATCAACGCCGACGCACTTGCAGTCGAGGAGCTCAAGGAGCGCCTGGAGGAGCAGGACGCGCGCGCAAGCCGAGCCGCTGCCGACGAAGCGCTGGAGCGTCTGCGCACGCAGGGAACTGCGGCAACGACGTCCGCCTCGAGCCCGTCTGATTCCACATCTAAGGAGGACTAGCCATGGATCCCATTCTTGCCGAGGTCTACTCGACCGTTCTGCCGGCTGCGCCCTTTGTCATTGCTGCCTACGTGGGCATTTGGCTCGCGCTGTTCGTGTTCGTGTTTGCCCTGTCGCGCCGCGCCAAGCGCACAAGCGAAGACCTCGATGCCCTGCGCGAGGCGCTCGACGCGCGCGAGAAGAAGGACGCGAAGCAGTAAGGACGCGCCTGTCGCGTACGAGGCCTGCAATGTGTCGCAGATGTGGAGTCCAACAGACATCTAACAAATTCCTTGCAACGCACGGTCCAAGTTCGTAATATATCTTCTTGCGCTGAGGCGCAACCAGACATTGCGGGGTGGAGCAGTCTGGTAGCTCGCCGGGCTCATAACCCGGAGGTCGTAGGTTCAAATCCTGCCCCCGCGACCAAGAATGTTCAAGCCCGGTCTATCCGGGCTTTTTTCTTATCTATTGCTCTGGTAGCCTCATATCATGCGCTTCCATTGATGTTTGGGCTGGTGGGGCAGGAGAAACCATGGCCGAGTTGAGCGAAAAAATGTGCCAGGCATTTCATCTCGCTAGCGAAGAGTATGCCGATGTTCTTGCTGCCGCCGATGACGCTTCGCAACGCCTGTCGGATCTATACCCGTTGTCCGACGACGAGCGTCTGGCGATTTCCGATTATGACGCCGCGTTTCTCGTGCGATTTACCTACAACTCTGTCGCAATTGAGGGAAGTACCCTGTCATTAATGGACACAGCGCTCGTTCTTGAGGGCGAATTCATGCCCTCTGACCCTGCAGACAAGCGACTTTCGGACATCTTTGCGGCACGCGGCATCGCCGACGGCGTTGCGTTTTCCCAAGCGGCGCGGGAGAAAGACGCCTGTCTGACCGAGGATCTTATCAAAGACATCCACGAGCGAACTGCGCTCGATTGCCAGCCGCGTACGCGAGGGAGTTACCGCGCGCACCCTGCAATGATCGTTGGGTCCAAGACGAATGTGGCTGCGGCGTCGCAGGTACGCTCCCTTATGGGAGACCTTCTGTTTCAGATTGCGAATACGGAGGAGCATCCAATCATAGCCGCCTCTGCGTTCCATGCGATGTTTGAACATATCCACCCGTTTACCGACGGTAATGGACGTACAGGGCGTATCGTGATGAATTTCATGCTGGAGCAATCTGCCTATCCGCCCATCGCGTTGAAAGCGGCGGACAGGGCTTCGTATCTGGCGGCGCTCGAGGACTGGCAAGTTCGTGACAATCCCAGGCCTCTGGTTGCTCTCGTCGCGAATCAGGTTGTCGAAGAAGCGAACACGCGCATTGAGCTCATCTTGGAGACTCGCGGGCGCTAGAACAGCGGCAGCTCACCAGTAAGCGGATCGACCTGCTCGGGGTAGAGCGGTTCCAGGGCCAGGCACGTGTACGTGGGTTCGCCGTGGAACTCGGTATAGCCGGCGTCGCGCACGAGCGCCGAGACGAATCCTGCTTCTTGTGCACGATGATGCAGGCCGAGAAGCTCTTCCTCGGAATCGACGTACACGCAAATCTTAGCCACGCCGTCGCGGAACCATGCTTCGAGCGGCGATACTGCCGTCTTCGGCACGTCGATAGCGCCTGTTGCGGCGTCGAATACGGCATCCTCCATGGCGATGGGCGTCGGTGCGAGCTCAATCCAATCGTCACCGGACACGCGTATATCATCCAGGCGACCGTCACGCACAAGCGCCAGTAGCACGGCTTCCACGCAAGCATGACCAGCCTGGGCTGCGATCTTGCCCTTACGCATCTTGAGGTCGCGGCGCATCACAATCATCTGCTTCGCCTTATACACGTCAATTCCTCCTCGTTGGCGTCTCTGGGGACGGGGGTGCCACGCGCCACTTTGTCCTCTGTGGGGACGGGGGTCGTAGAGGACATTTTGTCCTCTTTTGGGACAGGCTTGGTGCCAGCTGTCCGTGCACCGCGGCGTTTCGCAGCTCGTGGTCGACCCTTGCTCATCTCAAGTAGACAATTTGGGTCGATTTGCATTATAGAGTCTTGCTGCCCGAGCGGTTAGAGGCGTGATCGGTAGCCAGAATCGCCTTCCCACGGCTCCGTGGCGCAGCCGTCGCACGCGTCCAGCCGCAATTCTGCCGTCAAGGCCCCACGACGGCGCTTCGGCCGGACGCCTCTCTTGGGCAACATCGGAAAGAAAAATGCATATCGACCCAAAATGTCTAGCCGCGCAACTCACCGCACCGCAAAGCCGGGCCAGGTGGTATTGTCTCTTGTGGTTCGCGGTCCGCGCGGGCGATCGTGGCCGCACATCTTGAACAACAGGAAGCCGGGGAAGCCCATGAAACGCCTCATCAAAACAATCCGCACCTCGCGCCGAGTAGCGGCGATGTTTGCAACGCTCTGGGTTGCCCTGCTTCTCGCCGGCTGCGGCATCAATGCCTCTCAGCCGGCAGGATCGACTGCCGGCGCGCCAACCGGCTCCGCGCAGACGGCCGCATCCGCGCCCACCGCCAAGGTCACAGACTACGCCGACCCTGCGAGCTGGGCATATCTCGAAACGGATACGTCTGCAACCGATTCCAACGCCGACGTCTTCTTCATCTGCCCGTCGGTCTACGCCGGTTCCGACGACGCCTGCAACATGTCGCTCGCAGACAACGAAACCAAAGAGAGCTTCATCGGCGCCACCAACATGGAAAAGGGCATCTATGACCAGGACGGCGCGTCCGGCGACAACCGCTTCTTCGCGCCGTACTACCAGCAAATCGGTCTCAATGTCTACGAGTACCCCGAGGAGGAGCGCGAGCCCTACCTGCAGATTGCTTACGCTGACGTTAAGGCCGCCTTCGAGTATTACCTCGACAACTACAACGATGGACGCCCCATTATCCTGGCCGGCTTCTCCCAGGGCGCGGATCTGTGCATCCGCCTCATGAAAGACCTGTTTGCCGACCCAGAGCTCCAAAAGCAGCTGGTTGCCTGCTATGCCATCGGCTGGCGCGTGACGGCCGACGAGGTCGATGCCTATCCGCAGCTCAAGATGGCTCAGGGCGAAACCGACACCGCCGTCATCGTCTCATTCAACAGCGAAGCGCCGGGCACAACTGAGTCGCTGGTCGTTCCCGCGGGTGAAACGACGCTCGCCATCAACCCGCTCAATTGGAAGACCGACACCACGCCCGCCGACAAGAGCCTCAACAAGGGCGCATGTTTCACCGATTACAGCGGTGCCATTACGGAGGAAATCCCGCAGCTCACCGGTGCCTACATCGACGAGGAGCGCGGCACGCTGAAGGTCCCGGACGTGTCGCCCACAGACTACCCGGCCGGTCTCTCCATCTTCGAGGATGGCGTCTACCACCTGTACGACTACCAGTTCTTCTATTGCAACCTGCAGGACAACGTCGCGGATCGCCTGGATGTATACCTGGCGAACCGCTAGCGTCGCCGCCGGCTCCCACAAACCGCAGCGCTAAATAACCGGTCCCAAGCAGTGGATATCGATCGAGCTCGTGTAGCAAATGGCCTCATTCTTGGTGAGCTCGCCGCTAAGCACGCGGATGATGCGCTCGAACGCCTCGTCCGCCACCTCGTCGATGCTCGCCGTGCCCTCGATGATGCGTCCGGCGTCGATATCCATGTCACCTTGCATGCGCTGGAACGTATGCGGGTTGCCGCACACTTTGATGACTGGCATGCTGGGGAAGCCCTGCGGCGCTCCGCGTCCGGTCGAGAAGCACATGAACTGCGCGCCTGTAGCGGCCATACCGGTCAGGATTTCCGGTTCGCGGCCCGGTGTGTCCTTGATCCATAGGCCTTTGCGCCCAAACGCGGTCTCGGGGTAGTCAAGTACACCCTGGATGGGCCGTGTACCGCTTTTCACAATGGCGCCCAGGCTCTTCTCCTCGATGCTCGACAACCCACCCGCAATATTGCCCGGTGTAGGCTGGCCGCGTCGCATGTCGCAGCCCACGCTCTTCGCGCGCGTCTCCATGGCGTCCACGATCTCGTAGATGCGCTGCGCCACAGCGGGTGTCACGGCGCGCTGCGCCAGCAGATCCTCGCCGCCAATGAACTCGGTCGTTTCGCCAAAAATCACCGTAGCGCCCAGGTCGACCAGCCGGTCCGCCACGCGCCCGATAACGCAATTCGATGCCATGCCGCTCGTGGTGTCCGACGCACCGCACTTGATGGCCATGGTGACCTGCGAAATTTCGACGCGTTCGCGCTGCTGCGACGAAATCTCGATCACGAGCTCGCGCGCATCGTCAATTCCCTGCGCAATCGCGGCGCTTGTTCCGCCCAGCGCCTGAATCTCGATTTTGCGGACCGGCTTGCCCGTTTCTGACAGCTCCGCAAGCATGCGCTCGTGGTCGGTTCCTTCGCACCCCAGGCTCACGATGAGGACGGCGCCCACATTCGGGCTCTTGCCCAGTGCAATCAGCGTGTCGGTTACGCGCTCCAGGTCGGGCGGCAGCTGGCAGCAGCCCTGATGGTGCAGATAGCACACGGTTCCTGCCACCTGGCGGCAAATGGCCTGCGCCACATCGCCCGCGCACGTCACGCTCGGAATGACCGCAACGTGGTTGCGTGCGCCGAAGCTGCCGTCCGGGCGCGGATAGCCATAGAAGAAGGGGAGTGGGCCGGCATGTGCGGCGATAATGTTCGGCATGCTGCCGGCAGCGTTGGAATCGGCGGCGCAGCGAGCCTCATGGGTCGGAACGCTCGCTTCGTTGCCCTGTTCCAGGTCGCCTCGTCCGCGCATACTGTCCAGGTTGTGGACATGCACATAGTCACCTGCGGCTATAGGACGCGACGCCACGCCGATGCGTTCGCCATACTTCACAATATCGGCGCCCGTGGCTATATTGCACAATGCGATTTTGTGTCCATAGGGAATGTCGTCACGCACGGCAAGAAGGTCACCCGCCCCGCCGCGGTCGTGGACCTGTACGGTTGCGCCTGAGCAAATGCCATCGGCGAAGATGGTCGCAACGTTATCGAGGTCGCTCACCTTAAGCGCAATGGGATACTTCTCCACAGTTGCCTCCTTCTATGAACATGCGAGGCCACGGCAAAACGGCTCGCAGCTACCGTCACAGTGCCGGGACGACGTTGACGCCGTCCGGAATGACAACGACGCGCGCGTCTTTCCCCTTTATGTCGCGCGCTAATGCAAGCGCCTCATCAAGTGACGCAGCGGGAATCATATTGCACGCGCGCACCAGATCGGGGGTGAGTCCGTCCGTGACCAAAATCAGGCGATGCTTGTCTAGGATGCGCGCATATACCTGCGCGCTCCACTGGTCGGGAATGGTCTGGTCCGCCGGAATGGCGGAAAGATATGCATCGATATCGGCAGGCGTTCCCATCTGCATGAGCTTGGCGAAATTCACGCTGCCCATGCCGTCGGCGCACGCGCAGCACAGGATGATAATGCCGTTGCTGCCCGCATACGCCGCCGCGGTCGATGCCGCCTTGGGGCTCTGATACAAGTTTTGGTCCAGCGGGTAGCCACCGTTTCCCGTGATGACGATATCTGCCGCCTCGACGGGACGGCCGGTGAGGCTTCCCACAAAGCGCGTTCCTGCAGCGTGCGCCTGCTCAACGTCGCCTGCCCACGCACCGATGATCTGCTTATCGCCATTGAGCGCGACGTTCAAAATGAAGGACACGCCCACGCGCGCGGCCGCTTCGACCATATCCTGGTGAATGGGGTTGCCCTCAAGCGTTCCCGAGCGTGCCCGTTCATGCGCGATGGCGCGGTAGGAATGGTTCTCCTTCACGGTGCGCTCCGAGCACACACCGGGCAAAATGCTCTTTCTGCCGCCGGAGAACCCTGCGAAGAAGTGCGGCTCGATAAACCCTTCGGTCACAAGCAAGTCGCACGTGGTGACGAGCCGGTCAACGAAAAAGCATGCGCCGGAAGGAAGTGTTCCCATGTCCACGTGTGCGCTTTCGTCGAAGGCGTCATGCATGACGATGCGTTCCCGTTCGACGATGTCGTCGCCAAAACGGGCACGCTGCTCCTCCTCGGTCATGGCGCGGTGCAGGCCTGTGGCCACGAGAATGGTGATGTCGGCATTGGGGTTGCCCGCGCGGATCTCCTCCAGCAAAAGCGGCATGGTAACGCCGCTGGGCATGGCACGCGTATGGTCGCTCGTAACGATAACGACGCTGCGCGCTGCGCGTGCAAGCTCGGCCAGGCGCGGCGTGCCGATGGGTTCTTCCAAAGCGCGACGCACAAGCGCCTCGCCGGTATCCGAAGGCTGCGCCGTCGCGATTTCGCCCTCGATGACGCGCGCGCCGGGCACGCGCCCAAGATCGAGCTCCAATGAGCCGCGGCCATACGGTATGTGAACGATGTGGGGTGCGTCAGAAGCCATGCATGCCTCCTCGAAACGTCGTGCCCTATCCCCATTATGGGCTGTGCATCGGCGCGAGGCAGGATTGTTCCGGCGCACGGCCACAGAAATGTTCGCACGCACCATAGATCTTTGTGGAGGTGGCGGCCGCTGTCCGCCCGCGGCATGATGTCGCCCCGGTTATGCAGGTTTTTGCGGCTTGTCGACCCCTGGATTCGGGCACGCGCGCGGCGGGCATTTCGGAGCGCCCGAATCCTGCGGAAACGTCGCCTCGGGAGGGCCCGTGAGGGCCTCTTTCGCCGGGGCCGGTTTTGCCGGGGTCTACAAGTCGGAAAAACCTGCACCGGGCGGGCTCCCGCCTGCCGCTGGGGCGGCTGCCCGCCGTCCGGGCTGTTCCGTGCGCTTTCGGCCAACCGGCTGCAGTTGTGAGCGCTCACAACGTGTCGCATCCCTGCTGTTCTGATCCCCGAGAACCCCGCCGCTACACCGCAGCCAGAATATCTCCCGGCGCATCGAACACGTAGTCCGGTCCGTCGATGCCCTCGGCAGAAACGCTGCCCCAGGTCGCGTACCCAAACGCCATGCCGGCGTTGCGTGCGGCTTCGTAATCCGACCGCGCATCTCCGATGTAGATCGCCTCGACAGGCTCAATCCCCAATCTCTCGGCGCACATCAGAAGCGGCGTCGGATCAGGCTTGTGCTGGTCGGTGTCGTCGGCCAAAATCGCTGCTGCCATATAGTCGTCGATGCCCCGCGAAACGACGTCCAGCTCGTATTGTGCCTGCGTCTTCGCAGGCACCACGGCCTGAACGATTCCGCGCTCGCGCAGTTGCTCAAATACTTCGGTAAACCCGTCGTAGAGCGTCGCGCCCTCCTCATATTCGTTCACGTAGCGCACCCAGCGCGCGTACGTGCTCCCCGGGTCCGCGACGCCCAGCTCCTCCATCACCTTCATGCCGGGATACGCAGCAAACCTCAGCACCTGCTCAAACGTCCAGTCCTCACCGGTCTCTTCTTTGATGATCAGCATGAGGGGATACATATTCATATTCAGCGTATTCAGCACGGTCCCGTCGATGTCGTAGATGACGGCGCGATATCCCATGGCCGCTCCTCTGCGTCGGGGGAAACAGCCGCATGATAGGAACAAAAACGTCCCGCTGCAACGAAGCCGTCGCAGCGGGACGCGAGCGTGCGATGTTTTCGATGAGCGGCCAAAAACAAGCAGTCAGTCCGTCATCGCAAGGTGGCTAGTACAGCTGGCCGCCGCCCAGCATGGTGCCAAACCAGCTCAGCTTGCCCGTGCTGGCGGGAACGCCGGGCTTACGGGCGCTGAACAGCTCGCCGTTGCCAATGTAGATGCCCACATGGCCCGAGAAGAACACGACGTCGCCGTACTGCAGGTCGTCCTCGTCGGTGACGAAGCGTCCCTTGCCCTCGGCGGCAGCGTTCTTGAAGTAGTTGCGCTGCGCGCTCGAGCTGTGCGGCAGGTCGTAGCCCAGCTGCGCGTACACGTACATAACCAGGCCAGAGCAGTCGAAGCCTTCCTCGGGGTTCTCGCCGCCGTACAGGTACGGCGTGCCCTCGTACTGCAGGGCGATGCTCGCGACCTTCTCGCCCAGGCTGGCCGAGTTGTCGGGCGTGCTGTCGACTGCGCCGTCGAGCTCGTCGTCCGGCTTGACCTCAGGCTTCACCTCGGGCTTGATCTCCGGCGTGGGCTCGGGCTCCGGCTCCGGCGTAGGAGCGGCGTCCGTCTGCTCGCCAAGATTGCCCAGCGCCACGACCATCTTGGTCGCCTCGGCGCGCGTGGCGTTGCTGGTGGGGTAGAGGTTCGCGGTCGCGCCCATGATCTCGGACTCGACGGCCCACGCGACGGTCTCCTGCGCCCAAGAGCTCACCTGCGAGCCATCCTCATAAGAATTCAGGCTGATCACGTCACCCTTGGCGTCGCTGTCGCCAAACGTGCGCTCATAATTGCCAAGCATCGTGGCGATCTCTTCGCGGGTGATCTTGTCGTTGGGGCGCACGTAACCATTGCTGCCGTTCAGCACGCCGGTCTCTTCCGCCCAGTTGAGGACGGAGGTGTACCACACGTTGCTGGAGGCATCGGCCCACGATGTCGTGTCAACCTTGCCGTACGCGCCGTCCTCGACGCCGGCGAGGTTCATGAGCATCGACGCGACCTCAACGCGCGTGATGCTGTCGTCGGGCCTGAAGATGCGGTTGCCGTTTTCGTTGGTGCTGCCGTTGATGATGCCCTCGGTAAGTGCTTCGTCGAGGACGCCCGAGGTCTCGACCCAATGGCCGGACGGGATGTCGACGAACGGGCTTGCCCACGCTGGAGTAGCGAGCGCGCTGCTAACACTGAGTACGATAAGTGAAGTGGTTGCGATTGTGCCAAGTCGCTTGCGCAGAGAAGTCATGCGGCTCCTTTCTCAAACACACAAAACTCTACCATGCGTCAACTCGCATTTTGCTTAATTCAAGGCGCTTTCACCGATATGTGGGGCAGATGTGGGGGCGCGTGCGCGGTGCGGCGTCGTTGAATTACGTCTTATGGGGGAGAAGAAACCGCAGTTCAGACGGCAATTGTCAGAAATGCGAGCGACCCGTCTGTTCCTCTTCGGCCCTATACCGCTGCGCCTCTTTCGCATACATGCGCGCGTTGGCGATGCTGTGCTCGCGCTCCTCGTCGGTGGCCGCGCGCACCACGCGTGCCGGGCTCCCCATCACCACCGAGCCGTCCGGAATCTCCTTGCCCTGCGTTACCAGCGCGCCCGCGCCCACGATGCATCCCGCACCGATGCGCGCGCCGTTCAAGATGATGGCACCCATGCCCACCAGCGTGCCGTCGCCGATGCTGCAGCCGTGGATGATGGCCCCGTGCCCCACGGTCACGTTGCGTCCGATGCGCACGGGCTTGCCGAAATCGACGTGCACGACGCAGCCGTCCTGGATGTTGCTGCCCTCTCCCACGACGATGCGGTCGCAATCGCCGCGCAACACCGCGTTGAACCACACGTTCGCGTCGCGCTCCAGCGTCACGTCGCCGCGCACGATGGCGCCCTCGGCAACAAAGCAGCTCGGATCGATGGTCGGCATGGGAAACCTCCTCGGGACTCAAACAGTACGTCCCATTGTGGCACAGCTTCTCTCGGCGAATTCATTGACACCGTATACCAAAGCTTCGTCAGCGCACGGGCGGTGCCGTGCTACGCTGTCCGAAATGTCCATTATCGAGATGGCAAAGGGTTGGAGAGTATATGAGGAGAATGGCTCGTGTGATAACGGCGGGGCTTACGGCCCTGGCGCTGATGGCGCAGCCGGCGGCCCTCGTCGCGTTGGATGAGGAGCAGCCGACGCCGGCGGTGGTTCCGCTGGAGGAAGAGGCTGCCGCAACGGCGGAGGCGGAAGAAGTCATCGCGCCAGAGGAAGAGACGTTTGCGCCCTCCGATGACATCGAGCTTTCTGCTGAGGAACCAGGCGAGTCCACCGAGCTTTCCGATGAAGTTCCCACTCCGGAAGTGCCCGCCGCGGAGTCCGACGACGGCACGGACGCCGCTGTGCCCCAATCCCCGGCGCAGCAGCTCGAAGACGACCCTGAGGAAGTTCCCGCCGACTCCGTACGCGAGGAGCTCGATCAGCTTGCCGATCTTCACGCCGCGGCGCTTCCCGACGGCACGTATGCGCTGGTGAGCGGTCTTGAGGGAGGCCGCCTCCTCATCGCAGGGGAAGATGGAGCTGCCCAGCTCCAGCAGAACATGCCGGGTGAGGATGCCCTCTGGACCGTCGCGCACGACGCGCAGGGCTACCTCACCATCGCCCGCGTGTCGGACGGCAAGGTGCTCGCCGTGACCCTCGACGACCCCGCAACACCCGCGGCCCCCGGCGCCCGCGTTGCGCTCTGCGACCCGGACGGCACCTGGGCGCAGCGCTGGATCGCCATCGCACAGGGCGAGGGCTTCGTGCTCGTCTCGGCCCTCGATGCAACGCTCGCGCTCGACGTCACCGGCGCGATGGACGCCGACGGCGCGTCCGTCCAGCTGTACACCCGCAACGACACCGCTGCCCAGACCTGGTCGTTTGCCGACCCCGAATCCCTCGAGCAAACGTCCGAAATCGACCTGCTCGCGGCCTCGTCGCGCGACGCCCTGCCCGCGGGGACCTACTACATCGTGAGCTCGCTGGGCAGCCGCAAGGTGATCGACGTTTCGGGCGGCGCCAGCTGGGACGGCGCGAACGTCCAGCTCTATGCCTCCAACGGCACGGCGGCGCAGCAGTGGACCGTCTCCTACGACGCAAACGGCTACGCGACCATCACTAACAAGGGTTCCGGCAAGGTGCTCGACGTCGCGGCCGGCAAGTCGAACCCCGGCACCAACGTCCAGCAGTTCACCCCCAACAGCACGCGTGCGCAAAAATGGGTGATCGAGCCCATTTCGGGCACCGGCAGCTTCCGCATCCACTCCGCACTCGCCCAAAACCTCGTGCTCGACATCTCCGCCGGTTCCTCCGCTAACGGCGCCAACGTGCAGGTTTACACGGCAAACGGCACAGCGGCGCAGTCGTTCACCTTCGTCTCCGCCGTGCCCGTGTCCGTTGACCCCTGCAGCGATATCCTGCCGGACGGTTGGTTCACCATCGCCTCCGCGGCAAACGGCTCCTATGTGTTCGACATCTCGGCCGCCTCGACGGCCGATGGCGCAAACGCCCAGCTCTACCAGGCAAACGGTACGGCAGCGCAGCTCTTCCGCTTCGAGTACCGCAACGGCTACTACCACATCGTCAACGGCCAGTCCGGCAAGGCGCTCGACGTGGACGGCGGCAGCCCGCTCCCGCCCACGAACGTGCAGCAGTGGACCATGTCTGCGACTAACGCCAACCAGCAGTTCATAGCCATCAAGAACAGCGACGGTACCTACTCTTTCGTGAACCGATCCTCCGGCCTGGCGCTCCGTGCGGGAACCGGCTCGGTCGGCAACGGGACGAATCTCGACGCCGCGGTGCGCGACAGCTCCAAGTACCAGCGCTTCACGCTCCATGAGCAGAAGATGTCCATCGCCGAGGGCCTCTACAGCTTGAGACCGGCCGGCTCGACCGCAACGGCGCTCGAGGCCTCGGGCCAGGGAGCTCCCACGACGCCCACCTACCGGGGCGACGCGAGCCAGAAGTGGTTCATCGACAGCTCGGACAGCACGCCCGGTGCCCACACCATCGAGTCGATGTCCTCGGGCCTCAAGCTCACCGCGACCTCGCAGACAGCGGTCGCTCTCCAGAAGACAACGGGCTCGGAAAACCAGCAGTGGATCCCGCGCTTCAGCGACGGCGCGGTCTACGCGTTCGAGAATCGCGCGACGGGCACGTACCTGAGCATCGTGTCGGGCTCCGGCACGAGCGCGCGCATCGGCCTTGCGGCAAGCCCCAACGGCAGCGCCGCCCATTTCCGCCTGGACAAGGCCGAGGTTCTGGATTCGGGCACCTACACCATCCGTCTGCTCGGTGCGTTCTCGCAGGTCGTCGACATCTCCGCCGGCTCCCCCGCCAACGGCGCGAACATCCAAACGTACGCAAGCAACGGCACGTCGGCGCAGATCTGGGACGTGTGGAAGCGCACCGACGACACCTATCTCATCAAGAACGCCGCCAACGGCAAGGCGCTCGATGTCCGCAACGCGCAGGCTGCCTCCGGCGCCAACGTGCAGCTGTGGCAGAAGCAAAACAACGCTGCCCAGGCCTGGCGCATCACCTTCGAGCGCGGCGTGGGCTACCGCATCGCCTCGGCTCTCAACAGCTCGCTCGTCCTCACCTCCACCGGCACGTCCAGCGGCTCCAACATCATGATTTCGTCCGATTCGGGCGCTGCTACCCAGCGCTTCACGCTGGATGCCACCGACTACACGCCGCCTATCCTCAACACGATTTCGTGGGCGGGCGCCAAGCACTGGTCGTCGGGCCGTCAGGGCGAGGACTGGATTGCGCTCGTCATCCACATCTCGGAGTGCTCGACGCTCTCGCAGATCGATAACACCTTCTGGGGAACGCGCGAGGCCTCGGCGCACTACGGCGTGGGCAACAGCGCCATCCATCAGTACGTGAACCTGAGCGATACCGCGTGGGCCGTGGGCAACTGGTCGTGGAACAAGCGCACGGTATCCATCGAGCACGTGGGAACGACCTCGAACCCACCCTCGCGCGCGACGCTCGACCGCAGCGCGCAGCTCATGGCGGCGCTGGCGCGCATGAAGCAGTGGCCCGAGCTCGTGCTGGGAACGAACGCCGGTATCCATAAGTGGTACTCGGCAACGACCTGTCCTGCGTCGCTCGACGTGAAATACCTCATCTCCAAGGCAAACGAGTACATGGGCAACGGCTTCACGTATAAGAGCGTGGAGAACGGCGCGGTCAAGCCCAAGATCTCGACGCAGACCGTGCCGGGCGAGCAGCTGTCGCTGCGCGATGCCCTGGCCGGCAACGTCAACGCCCGCGGCTTCTAGGGAAGTGCCCGTATAAGCAACCCGTTTTCTGTCGGCCCCGTCCGGAATATGCATATTCCGGACGGGGCCGACGGCGTTTCCGCGGAATCGTTCTGCCGAGGCGTTCCAGAATATATATATTCTGGAAACGGTCGAGCGCCTACAGAGCCTCAATGAACGTTCATTCGCGCCAAATCGCCCCCATCCGCCCCCATACGCACAGCTCCGGCCCATCGCCATGCATACTGGAACCAATGCGCTTAATTGCGTGGCATCGGGGAAGGTGCCTGCAAAAGAAAGGGGTTCCATGGGTGTAAACAACAGCAGCTGGCGCAACTGCACGAAGACGCTTATCCTCCGCGGCGCGCTCTCGCTTGGCATCGCGACGGTGGCTCTCGGTATGGCGGCGGTTCCCGCGCTTGCCCTCGAAGCGAGCGAGATCGGCAGCGCCAAAGCATATTCCGCGTACAACTTCGCGTTCGAGGACGATGCCATTCGCCTGCAGGCGGCCTCCAAGGTTCTGCCCACGCAGTACGACCTGCGCGACAAGGGCGTCGTGACGCCGGTCAAGTTCCAGAACCCCTGGGGCACTTGCTGGGGTTTCTCCGCCATCGCGGCCAGCGAGACGAGCATGCTTTCGGAGATGGGCCAAACTTACGCCGAGATCAGCATGGACTACTCCGAGCGCCAGCTCGCCTACTTCGCCGCGAAGCACCTGCCGCTTGGCGAGGAGGGCGACTCCTACAACAACCAGGCTGGCGAGGGCGTTTACAACGCGCTGACCGAGACCGATTGCATCGAAGACCCGGAGACTGCCGAGGGCCTGCTCGGCTATCCACTCGAGAACGCTCTCTTCAACCAGGGCGGCCTGCCGTCCTATGCGACCTCGGTCTTCTCCGACGGCATCGGCCCGCTGCCGGAGTCCATGGCGCCCTATCAGAACGACGAGGGCCAGCTCGAGTGGAATAAGGCGTACTGGTCTCCCTACGGCACGTGGTCACTGTCCGAGGAACTGCGCGCCAAGTCGGCGGCTGCGCTCGAGGAGTCGTTCGTCCTGCCCACGCCGGCGACCTTCGACGAGAACGGCGACTACGTGTATAACGAGCTCGCGACGGCCGCCATGAAGGAGCAGGTCTACCAGGGCCGCGCCCTGTCGATTGCGTTCTGCGCGGACGAATCGATGCCGGGCCAGGTTTCCGAAAACGCCTACATGAATCCCGACACGTGGTCGCACTACACCTATGAGCCGGAGTCGGCTAACCATGCTGTGACCATCGTGGGCTGGGACGACGACTATCCCAAAGAGAACTTCAACGCCGAGCACGAGCCGCCGTCCGACGGCGCCTGGATCGTCAAGAACGGCTGGGGCGCCGCGAGCAACGAGTTCCCTAACCAGAATGCTTGGGGCAACGACGGCTACTTCTACCTTTCGTATTACGACCAGACGATCGTTATCGTCGAGGCCTTCGACTACGACATCAACGGTCGCGAGACCGACAAGAACGGTGAGTTCATCGCCAACCAGTACGACTACATGACCATCGATTACTCCACGTGCGAAGCGTATGACGACCGCGCGAGCACGGCGAACGTCTTCGTTGCCGAGGAGGCCCAGGAGCTCACGAGCCTGTCCTGCGAGACCTCCCAGCCGGGCACGACGGTGACCTACGAGGTCTACCGCCTGGTAGACGGCGAGGGTCCGACCGACGGCGAGCTCGCGACCAAGATCGAGGAGACCTACGAGTACGGCGGCTACCACCTGGTGAGCATTCCCGAGGCCGACCGCGCGAAGGCGCGCTTCGCCAAGGGCGAGCAGTTCTGCGCCGTCATCGCCAACGCGGCGGGCGCCGGGCTCGAGGGGCAGGACGAGTCCGTCCTCGGCGCGTACGGCGATGCCGCGGGCGTCTCCGCCTGGGCGCGGCCGGCCGTGGCATGGGCCGTGGAGAGCGGTGTCATCAGCGGCGTCGAGCAGGCGGACGGCAGCCGCACCCTGGACGCGGGCCGCGCCCTCACCCGCGCCGAGATGGCGGCCATGATGGTCAACGCCGTCGACGCCGGCGTGCTCGCGCTGGCGCAGGAGTAGGCGCGGGCGAGGCAAGCATCAAAGCGCCAAGCGAAAACTGAAGCGGCCGGGATGGAAGCCATCGCCTCCATCCCGGCCGTTTGTCGTGCCGGAGTATGCCCGGGCGGGCGTAGTTACTTCCACATGCCCTTGCGCTTGAACATATACGCCGCCGCCACGCAGGCAACGACCGCCAGCGCCGCCGGGAAGAGCCAGCTGTCCAGCAGCGGCACGCCGTCGAACGGCAGGTCGACGTTCATGCCGTAGAAACCGAAGATGATGTTGGGAATCGCCATCACGATGGTGATGACGGTGAGCACCTTCATGACGATGTTCAGGTTGTTCGAGATCACGCTCGCGTACGCGTCCATGGTGCCCGAAAGAATGTTGCTGTAGATGTTGCACATCTCCTGAGCCTGGTGTACCTCGATCATGACGTCTTCCATGAGGTCCTGATCTTCCTCGTAGAGCGCGATGATGTGCCCGTGCATGATCTTGTTGAGCGTGACCTCGGCCGACTTGAGCGAGGTCGAGAACTGCACGAGCGATTTTTCGAGCGAAAGCATCTGCAGCAGCTCCTCGTTGCGCATGGAGCCGTACAGACGCGCCTCGGTTTTGTTGGTAAGCCGCTCGATGCGCCGCAGGCACACGAGGTAGCTTTGCGAGATGCGCAGCAGCATCTGCAGCAAAAAGCGCGTGCGCATGCGGGTGTTCATCTGGCGCACGGCGCCCGACGCCATGTCCTGCACAATGGGGCTTTCCTGCAGGCTCACCGTGACGATGATGTTGCGGTTGCGCAGGAAGATGGTTGAGATGGGCATCGTGGTGTACTGCAGCATCGAGGGGTCCTGCATGTCCTCGACATCCTCGGCACTGGGGTAGTCCACGATGACGAGGGTCTGGTTGACGTCCTCGTCGTAGTCTATGTGCGAGATCTCCTCTTCGTCGAGGGCCGAGCGCACGAATTCGGGGACGATGCCCACTTCGTGTTCGAGCCACGCCGCCTCCTCAGGCGTCGGCTTGACCACGTTGACCCAGCAACCCGGCTCCGGCGTATCGATCTTGGTGGTGACCCCATCGAGTCCGGTCATGAAGCATTCGACCATGATGCCCCCTTTCGTTGTGCGCGAACGGCCGCGCCCACGATACCGCAAGGGTGCGCGCGCCGGCCGCAGGGCACGCAACTATCAAGAAGACCTTACGCGTCCTCCACAGCCGCCACACCGGGAAAAAGGGGACAGGCACTTATTTCCCACCGGTGGGAACTAAGTGCCTGTCCCCTTTTCCCACTCGCCC
>CALULJ010000028.1 GCA_944321445.1 uncultured Collinsella sp. | reverse complement strand
GATCGACCCCTTGCCATTCCACAGCTGGCGAACGTAATAGGAGCGCGTGCCCACGCCTGGCAGCTCGATGCTCGTCCAGCCCAGCAAGATGTCGCTGGTGGACTGGATGAGCCGCTGGCCCTGCACCACGCGCTCGCCATGGGTCGCAAACGGCGCGGCGCCGTAGAAGCGTTCGACCACGGACTGCTGCGCCTCCTTCATCTGCAGCATCAACGGGTCGTTCGCATCGCGGCCCTCCATGACCGCGATCCACGCGCGCGTGCCCACGCTGCCCACGCCCACGACCTTGCGTGCGACGTCAACCGGCGTGTAGCGGTTAATTAGGCAGCGCACATCGTACGAGATATTCTCCAAATAGCGCGCATAAAGCTCCGCGATGCGACGCGAGAGCTCTTGGGTATCGGCGCCCTCGAAGTCGCCCAGCTGGTCCAGCGGCACGAGCGCTGGCGGCTCCACGTTGATGCGCAGATGCCCGTCCTCCCCGACGTGCGCGAGCTTGTCGGCGGCACGCACGTTGTCCTTTGCAGCCGCCTTCTCGAGCGCACGGCGCAGCGTGCGGCTCTGCTTGCCGCCCAGTTCCTCTTCGATGCGATCGACCGTCTCTTCCAGATCTAGATGCGCGTGCCAAATGTCCAGCTCGCGCATCTCGGCAAAGCGCGCCATGGTATGGCGGTAGGCCTTTGCGCACGCGCGCACGGCGGCCTTGCGGTCGGACTTGTCAAAGCCCCGGTCGCGCCCGCAGATCTCGACGCTCGCGGCCAGGCGCTTGATGTCCCACTCCCAGGGACCGGGCGCCGTCTCGTCGAAGTCGTTGATGTCGAACACCAGGTGGCGCGTATGGCTCGCGAAGATGCCGAAGTTGCCGATGTGCGCATCGCCCACGCACTGCACCTCGATGCCGGTGCGCGGCGTGTTTGCCAGGTCGCGGGCCATAATGATCGCCGTGCCGCGGTAGAACGTAAACGGCGAGACGCTCATGCGCGCGTGCCGCAGCCCGATGAGCTCGGGGACGCGCGTCTGCGCCTGCTCCATCAGCAGGTCGATGGCGTCCTCGCGGCCTTCGCGCACCTCCCAGACACCGTGCGAGCTGCGCGGGCATGCCTCGCGCGCCGCTCGTCCGCGCTGCTCGCGCTCGTCCACGTCGCCGCGGTGACGACGGTCGGGGGTGGTCTTGTGGTTGCTGTGCTGGTTGTGCGGCATGGGTCCTCCGTGTGATGTGGGCATGGTGCCGGTCCGTGCGGCACCCATTCTCCCACAGATGGGGAGGGTTGTTGCGGCGATGCCTGTGGCGGAAAACGAGGGAATCCCGCGTTGGCCGTGCAGACGTATCGGGCGGCACGCGTCCGGCTTCCGCTTTCGACCGCTTGCGGCGCGCGCCGCGACGGCCCGCCCTGGACAAGAGCTTCCCTTTGCTACGATGACCTCAACATATCACCCGGCGAGGGGAGGAGGCGCCATGGCGAAGTACCGGTGCCCGTTGTGCGGTTGGGTCTACGATGAGGATGCGGAGGGAGCCCCGTTCTCGACGCTCGAGCGCTGTCCCATGTGCGGTGCAGCTGCCTCGGAGTTCTATCGGGTGGAGGACGATGGCGTGACGCCGGCGCCGGATGCGCCGCAGGAGGCTGCGCCTGAAGTTGCGCCCGCCGATGCCGCTTCCGACGACTCGCTCGCCGTGCCTCCCGAGCTTCGCCGGAACGATCCCACGATTCGCCACATGGACACCATTCACGCGCTCGCCGAGCACGGCAGACTTGCCGATGGCGCGATGGCCACCACGCTGCCCCTCCCCAAATGGGAGGACATCCTGGTGCTCGGAGCGCAGCTTGATCCCATGCCTCTGCAAGAGGAGGCCGTGCCTGACATCTCGGTGACCATCGGCGCCGACGCGGCGCGCCCGCTTGCGCTCGAGGGCCCGGCGTTCGTGTCGCACATGTCGTTCGGCGCCTTGTCGCGCGAGGCCAAGATCGCCCTGGCGCGCGGTGCTGCGGCGGCGGGCACGGCGATGTGCTCGGGTGAGGGCGGCATCCTGCCCGAAGAGCTCGAGGCGGCAGGCAGCCGCTACATCTTCGAGTTCGCGCCGCTGCGCTACTCGGTGACCGATGAGAACCTGCGTGCCGCCGCGGCCATCGAGATCAAGATCGGTCAGGGCACCAAACCCGGTATGGGCGGGCATCTGCCCGGCGAGAAGGTCACCGAGGAGATCGCGCGCATCCGCGGACGCAAGCCGGGGGAGGACATCATCTCTCCCTCGACCATTCCAGGCGTGGAGGGCGTCGACGACCTGACGGCACTCGTGGACGGGCTGCGCGAGCGGAGCCTCGGTGCGCCCATCGGCATCAAGCTCGCCGCGGGGCACATCGAGCGCGATATCGCCGTGGCGGTGGAAGCGGGTGCGGACTTCGTCACCATCGACGGGCGCGGCGGGGCGACGGGTGCCTCTCCCGTGATGCTGCGCGATGCGAGCTCTGTGCCCACGATTTTCGCGCTTGCGCGGGCCCGCCGCGCTCTTGACGACCTGGGATCGCCCGCGAGCCTCATCATCACCGGTGGGCTGCGCGTCGCCTCCGACGTCGTGAAGGCCCTCGCCCTGGGCGCCGATGCCGTGGCGCTGGCGAGTGCGTCACTCATGGCGCTCGGTTGCCAGCAGTACCGCATCTGCGGCAGCGGCCTGTGTCCCATGGGCATCGCCACGCAGGACCCCGAGCTGCGTGCACGTTTGGATATCGAGCGCAGCGCGCGGCGCGTGGAGAACTTCTACCGCGCGACCTTCGACGACGTGCGCATGTTCTGCCGCGTGATGGGGCATAACAGCGTCAAGGACCTGAGCATCGACGATCTGGTGACGTGCGATGCCGCCATCGCGGAGCGGTGCGGCATCGCGCGAGCATAGCGCATATGAGGTGCATGCGGGGAAGGGACGCTCCCATCCCCGCGCGAATGGAGTGATGACTGTGGCAGATGAGTTGCGGGACGCACCGGAGCAGGACGTGGACCAGGAACAGGGGGAATCGACGCCGTTTGACCAGACCTACCACAGGGGCCCGGTTATCCTGCGCGGTGCGAATATTCCGGAGCAGACCACGACGGGCCGCCTGCTGGCATCCGAGGATTCGACGGACTGGCTGCACATGGACCCGTGGCGCGTCATGCGCATCCAGGCGGAGTTCGTGGACGGTTTCGGCGCGCTCGCGGAACTGGGGCCCGCGGTCTCGGTGTTCGGATCTGCTCGCACCCTGCGCACCGATCCTCGGTACAAGGCGGCTCGGCGTGCAGGAGAGCTCCTCGCGGCAAACGACGTCGCGGTCATCACGGGCGGCGGACCGGGCATCATGGAGGCGGCGAATCGCGGCGCGGCGGTGGCGGGCGGCACGTCGGTGGGCCTGGGCATCGAGCTTCCGCACGAGCAGGAGCTGAATCCGTGGGTGACCATCGGCATGACCTTTAGGTACTTCTTCGTCCGTAAAACCATGTTCGTGAAGTACTCGTCGGGCGCCATCGTGTTCCCCGGCGGCTTCGGCACGCTCGACGAGCTGTTCGAGCTGCTCACGCTCGTGCAGACGCACAAGGTGAAGCGCGTGCCCGTGGCGCTTGTGGGAACCGACTACTGGCAGGGGCTGTTCGACTGGGTCACCGGCACGGTGTTGGACGAAGGCAACATCTCTCCGCTTGACCCGGAGCTCATGCAAATCACCGACGACGTCGAAGAAGCTGTGTCCGTCGCCCTCTCCGGCATTCGCACATAGCGCAAGGGCGGGGATTTCATTCGATGATTCCCTTGACTGCGGTATGCTGGTGAAATATAGTTGGTATACAAACAGTTTGTATACAAACTAAAATGTGGAGGGCGCTATGCCGGTCGATTCGATTCACCATTTGCTGCTGCTTGCGTTCAGCCGCTCGAACCGTGCCATGCTCGCGCGTACGCGAGCGGTCGGGTTGAAGCCGGGGCAGCCGAAGGTGCTGGAGCATCTGCTGCACCACGACGGATGCAACCAGCAGGCGATTGCCGACGCGTGCGTCATGGACAAGTCGACGGCGGCGAGTGTGCTTTCGCGTATGGAGGAGGGCGGGCTCATCGAGCGCGCGCCCACGCCGGGCGATCGCCGCGGGACGCGGGTCGAGATGACAGCGCTGGGACGCGAGGCGGCGCTGTGCGTTCAGGCTTTTGGCGACCAGGTGGATGAGATTTGCCTGCAGGGGATGTCCAACGAGGAGGCGCGTCAGCTAACGGCGCTGCTCGGCCGCGTGATCGACAACCTGAAGGATGCCGAATAGGACGCGGCCGTTCGTGCCGTGTCCCGTGCGACAGATTCCGTGGAATCTGCAGCGAGGGGAGAGGGATTTTGATGGCATATTCACGTGGACATAAGCGCCGGCTCGCGCTGCGCTATCTGTTTTTCGCTCTGGGCGTGGCAATCAACTCGTTTGGCATCGCGGTGATCACGAAGGCGGCGCTGGGGACGTCGCCCATCTCGAGCGTGGCATACGTCCTGGACCTTGCGTTCCCGCCCACGCTCGGAGAGTTCACGTTCGTTATCAACCTGGTGTTCATCGGCATTCAGATTGCGTTGCTGCGGAGAGATTTTCAGCCGGTGCAGTTTCTGCAGATCGTGGTGAACGTGGTGTTCAGCGCGCTTATCGATGTGAGCATGGCCGCGCTCGGGACGTTTGAGCCAACGGGTCTTGCGGCGCAGCTCGCAGCGCTGCTCATTGGCTGCACGATTTTGGCGTTCGGCATTGCCGTCGAGGTGGCGCCGAATGTGATCGTCGTGCCGGGGAGGGCGCCGTGCGCGCCATTTCGTCAGTGAGCGCGAAGCCGTTCGGTAGCTGCAAGGTAGCGTTCGATGTAACGCTTGTGGCAATTGCGTTGGTCCTGTCGCTCGCGTTCTTCCGGGGAATTCAGGGACTCGGCATCGGTACCGTTGTGTCGGCGTTACTCGTCGGACGAATTGTGAATCTTTTCAACCGCTTCGTGCCGTTTTTGGCTGCTATCGCCCGCCTATCGCGCAGCGAGGTCGGCGCTCCCGAGGCCGCTGCCTAGTCGGCGGGGAGCTTCCAGGGAGATGAGTCGCTCGGGCTCGATTCCCCTGTGGTGGAGACGAAGGGAATCCGCAGGAGGCTGGCGCCTCCTGCGTGGACTGCGGGCGGCTGCGCCGCCCTTGCCCGCTCGCTGGGAAACGCTCGCGCGCTTCCTCAGCCTCGCGCCCCGAACGGGGTTCGATTCCCCTGAGCTGGTAACAAAAAAGAGCATCCACCGAAGTAGATGCTCTTAAAGTTCCTGTGGTGGAGACGAAGGGAATCGAACCCTCGGCCTCTGCCATGCGACGGCAGCGCTCTCCCAGCTGAGCTACGTCCCCAGGACAAGTGTTTATGATAGCAAGCTTGGGCGTGCTGTCAACGAAAAACTTGTCAAAAATGGGCCGCCCCACGCTTCACGAAAATGAACCCACCTCAACAAGGTGGGTGCCCTCATCGTCCTCTCCAGCGTCCTTAACAACGAAGGATACCTGTACTGGGAACGACTGTGTGGGCTCCCTAAATAAACTCGACGGTTCACCCAGTTGCTCCGCGTGGGGCGGAATACCTTCATCATAAAGCAGACCGTTTGCATTACCAGTCTTGACTTGTTTCGAACTGTGATGGAAGATGGAAGCACACGCCTGTCGTTTGTAAGGTTTTGAGCGCCCTACCGGCGCTTTTTTCATATGAAGAGGATGCGCGCATGGACGTTCGCCCCGCCGTGGAGGCAGACTTCGAAGCTATCGTCTCCCTGTATCGGGATGTCGTCGATGCGATGCACGGATCGCCCTACGACGCCCATTGGGATATGGACTATCACCCCACCGAATCGTCTTTATACGAGTCCCTGGAGGCAGGGGATCTTTATGCTGCATTTGATGATGCACGGGAGGGTCGAGTTCTCGGTGCCTTTGTGCTGAACGCCCAGCAATGTGCGGGCTACGAGCAGGCACTCTGGTCCACGGCGGCGTCAGACGATGAGCTCGCGGTCCTGCACCTGCTCGCGGTTTCTCCCGACGCACGGGGGAGGGGCGTCGGCGATGCGCTTATCGCCGCGGCAAAGGACGCCGCGCGTTCGCGTGAGGCGCGCACCTTGCGTCTCGATGTTCTTGCAGACAACGCGCCGGCGGTTGCGCTGTATCTTCGCACGGGCTTTAGGGACCTGGGCGTGTTCCCCTTGGTATACGACGGCGTCTTCGCGGTGTCCGCGCACCTTATGGATTTCGATGTGACGGAAGCGGGGGAGAGGGTTTCCAGCGATGATGCGCAGGCCGCTCCACGCACGCTGCTGTGCCCTGCGTCTCTTGCTGCTTGCAAGTTGTGTCCGCGCCGTTGCGGCGCTGCACGAGCCGAGGGCGTGGCGGGCGCATGCGGTGCCGCCGATACGCTCAGGCTTGCCCGCGCCGCGCTCCACATGTGGGAAGAGCCGCCTATCTCGGGCGAGGCGGGGTCGGGCACGATCTTCTTCAGCGGGTGCCCCCTCAAATGCGTGTACTGCCAGAATCATGAGATTTCGACCGGTAATTTCGGCATCGAGGTGCCGCCCGAGCGTCTAGTCGAAATCATGCTCGAGTTACAGAACCAAGGAGCGTTGAACATCAACCTTGTGACCGCGACGCACTACGCGCACCTGCTGCCGTACGCGGTTGCCGAGGCGCGCGCTCGTGGGTTGAGCATCCCCATCGTTTACAACACGAGCGGTTATGAGTGTGTGAGCGCCGTACGCGAACTCGACGGTATCGTGGACATCTGGCTCACCGACTTCAAGTACGCCGACAAGCGGCTCGCCCGCACGCTGTCGCATATTTCCGATTACCCCCAACAGGCGATTCGAGCGCTTGCGCAGATGAAGCGCCAGATCGATGCGCGGGGTGGCATCGTGTTTGACGATGAAGGCATCATGCAGCGAGGCATCATCGTGCGGCACTTGGTGTTGCCAGGTCATGCTGACGATTCGCGCCGCGTGCTTCGCATGGTTTGGGAGACCGTGGGCGATGTTCCCATCTCTGTCATGAACCAATACACACCGAACGCTGCCATGCGTGCGGCGGGCGGGGAGCTTGCGCGCGCGGTGACCGACGAGGAGTACGAGCTTGTGCTCGACTGCGCCGATGACCTGGGTTTTACGCAGATGTACTGGCAAGAGGGCGGCGCAGTGGACGAAAGCTTCACCCCTGCCTTCGACACAACCGGCGTCCTCCCAAAGCAGTAATGTCCTCTTTCCAAATAGGGGCAGGTCACTTTTGGTGATACACATGGATGAGAATCCGATTCCGAAGGGTGTCAAACAAATCTACTTGCCCTTTCGATCGCTAACAGCCATGTTTTTCGGCTGCTATCGATTGAAAGGACAAGTAGAAACAACAGACGCCCTCTGCATGCGAGAAACCGAAGCGCTCCCACTTGCCCGACTCAGCACGAGGGTTTTCACCAGAAGTAACCTGTCCCCATGTGGCGTAGGGAGAAGGGGGTCGTTCAATGCAAAAACTGGGGACTTTGGGCAGATTATTTACGTCGGGTCCGTATCGGCACTATTTCTACCTGCTGAAATACGAGGTCAGAAAGCCGTTCGTCTCGACCCGGGCTGAATAATCCGCCCAAAGTCCCCGGTTTTTGCACGCCGGCACTTGGGAAAACGGTGCCCTGCATCCTTTTCCCCAAGCTAACAGGTTATACTGCTGCACAAAAAGAAAACGATAACGTCCGGTCGCTGCAGCAGCGTGCCGGCAACAGATCGGAGGCCTCATATGGCCGATACCACATCCGCGCCGCTCACCGACGAGGAGCGCGCCGAGCTCGAGGCCCTGCGCGCCGAGAAAGCGGCCCGCGAGGAGGCGGAGCGCGCCCGCAAAGAGCGCGCCGAGCTCGAGGCCCTGCGCGCGGAATCCCGTGCAGCCCAGCAGCCTGCGCAGCCCGTCCAGCCGGCAGAGGCGCCGACGGCGCCCAAGCCCGCACCGCGCCCGCGCCCCGCAGACGACCGCCCGCCGGTGGTCGATCCGGACAACCTCACCTTCGGCCAGCGCATGGTCATGACTCCCGACGATACCGACGACGATGGTATCCCCCGCATGCCGCCGGCGCAGAAGATCATCATCGCGGTGGTGTTCATCTTCGTGATCGCAGGCGCTGTGTGGATCGGCCTGTCCAACGCCGGCATCGTGTAATCGTCAACATCCCGGCGGGCACCCGGTTGCCTCGCCTGCGCCGGGGCGCATCGACATGCGCGCCCGGCCCTCTGTTCACCTGCGTCCCGCGCCGGCCGTCGCCGCGCCTCACGCGTTTTCGGTAAGGAGCAACCATGGCTTTGACAGATGTCTCGCATCCGACCGACATCGCTATGCTCACCGACCTGTATGAGCTCACGATGGCCCAGGGGCTGTGGGAAAACGGCAAGGAGAACGAGCAGGGATGCTTCACCGCGTTCTATCGCGACCATCCCTTCGGCAGCGCCTACGCGGTGATGTGCGGCTCCGCCGAGCTTCCCGAGCTCGTCGAGAACCTGCGCTTCACCGACGAGGACATCGACTACCTGGCCGGCCTTTCCGCGCCTGCCGGCGGTCGCATGTTCAATCCGGACTTCCTGGAGTACCTGCGCGCATTCCGCCCGCATGTCGACATCGACGCTGTGCCGGAAGGCGAGCTCGTCTTCCCGCGCGAGCCCATGGTGCGCGTGATCGGCTCCACCCTTGAGTGCCAGCTGCTCGAGACGGCGTTGCTCAACACCATCGGGTTCCAAACGCTCGTGGCCACCAAGACCGCCCGCGTCGTTGCGGCAGCCAAGGGTCGCCCCGTCGCAGAGTTCGGCCTGCGCCGCGCTCAGGGTCCGGACGGCGGCATGGCCGTGGCACGCGCGAGCTACGTGGCGGGCTGCGCTTCGACCTCCAACGTGCTGGCGGGCCGCCGCTACGGCATCCCTGTGTCGGGCACGCATGCGCACAGCTGGGTCATGACGTTCGATACCGAGCTCGAGGCCTTCCGTGCTTTCGCGAGCTCGAGCCCCAAGAACTGCACGCTGCTCATCGACACCTATGACGTGCGTGAAGGCGTGGAAAACGCCATAATCGTGGCGAAGGAGATGGAGGAGCGCGGCGAGCGCCTGGCGGGCATTCGCATCGACTCGGGCGACCTCGCGAAGCTCTCCGCCTATGTGCGCGGCCGCTTCGATGAGGAGGGGCTCGACTACGTGAAGATCGTCGTGTCCAACGACCTCGACGAGTACACCATTCAGTCGCTGCTCGACCAGGGCGCCCCCGTCGACAGCTTCGGTGTGGGCACCAAGCTCGCCACCTGCTACGACCAGCCGGCGCTGGGCTGCGTGTACAAGCTTTCGGCGCACCGCGCGGGCGCAGACGACCCGTGGACGCCGGTGCTCAAGCTTTCCGAGCAGCCCTATAAGCGCACCATTCCGGGTATTCAGCAGGTGCGCCGCTATGTGGACGACGCGGGCAGCCCCGTGTGCGACATGATCTTCGACGAGTCGTACGTGGAGGGCTCGGGCACAACGCTCGTTGCGGTGAACGACGCCGCCCTCGTGACCGATGTGAGCGGCCTCGAGGGTCGTGAGCTGCTGGTTCCTATGGTGCGCGACGGTGCTGCCGTGGCTCCGCGCGAGTCGATCGAGGACGCGCGCGCCCGCTGCACCGCGGCGCTCAGCTCGCTCGACTCCGTGTACAAGCGCTTCCTGTACCCGCAGTCCTACATGGTGGGCATGGAGCAGGGGCTCGCGCGCGTCCGCGACGAGCTCGTGCGTGAGCGCATGGCGGCGACGAGTTCCGCCATCCCTTGGAAGCGCATCTAGCATTTGCATATCGATATGTTCCGCGGCAGCAGGGCCTGCCCCGATTTGAATGAAGAGAAAGGGGCACGTGTGGCCCGTACCTATAAGACCATGGTCGTGAAGATCGGTTCCTCGACACTTGTTGGGAAGGACCGCACCCTGCGCCGCGACTTCATCACCGCCCTCGCAAGCCAGGCGGTGCGCCTCGCCGAGCGCGGCTGGCGGCTCGTGGTGGTGAGCTCCGGCGCCATCGCGTGCGGCGCCCCGGTGCTGGGGTTCGATGCGCGACCGACCGATATGCCGAGCCTGCAGGCCTGTGCCTCGGTGGGACAGTGCGTGCTCTCGGCAGCCTATGACGAGGAATTCCGCGCGCTCGACATGCTCACCTCGCTCGTGCTGCTTACCCGGCACGATACCGCGCGCCGCAACTCCTATTTGCACGCGCGCGATACGCTCACGCGCTTGGTGGAGCTCGGCGTGGTGCCCATCGTGAACGAGAACGACACGGTCACGGTCGACGAGATTCGCTTCGGCGACAACGACACGCTTGCCGCGCTGGTGAGCTGCCTGGTGTCGGCCGATCTGTGCGCCACGCTGTCGGATATCGACGGGCTTTATACCGCCAATCCCATGGAGGATCCCACGGCGCGCTTCATTCCGCGCGTCGAGAAGATCGACGGTGCCATCATCGCCTCGGCGGGCGACTCGTCGACGTCGGTGGGAACGGGCGGCATGATCACCAAGATTCGCGCGAGCCGCATCCTCATGACTGCCGGCATTGCGAGCGTGATTTGTAGCGGAGCCGAGTCAGATGCGCTCGTGCGCCTGGCGGATGGCGAGCCGGTGGGCACGCTGTTCGTGCCGCCGGCGGGGCGCTGCGAGATCGCGCCGCGCAAGCTGTGGATTGCACTGGGCGATGCGACGCACGGCAGCGTCACGGTGGATGCCGGCGCTGCGGATGCGCTCGTGCGCCGCGGATCGTCGCTGCTGCCGGTGGGCATCATGGGCGTTGAGGGTGACTTCGCTGCGGGCGACACGCTCGACGTGCGCGACCCGAGCGGCCTCGTTATCGCGCGCGGCCTCGCGCAGGCTGGCTCTGACGAGCTCAAGCTCGCGGCCGGGCGCCACCAGGATGAAATCGCGGCGAACCGCCTGCTTGCGGCTCTTGCCGGCAAGCCCGCGATCCATCGCGACGAGCTCATCGTCTTCGCCTGATTTATCGTGGGTGCTGGCCTCCGTGGGGACGGGGGTGGGAGACGCCACTCTGGGAAAAAGGGGACAGGCACTTATTTCCCACCGGTGGGAAATAAGTGCCTGTCCCCTTTTTCCCAGGCCGATATGGCTGTTTAGCCCAGATGACCGGCATCCCGCGCCGCTTCGTAGAGGTGACGGAACACGGTGTCGCCGTGTAGCCCGTCGTGCTCGAACTCGTTCGTGACCCAGGGGTGCGCGTTGCCCGCGCGCGAAAGCGTATCGAGCTGCAGGCCGGAATCGACGTACATGTCGTCGAAGTACACCGCCGCGTGCAGCGGAACCTCGTTGGCCGCCAGGCGTGCCGGGTTGTACACGGGGTCGAACTCGATGTCCTCCATAAGCAGGTTGACGCCCGCGCCGAAGGGCGCAAGCTCCGGCATCTGCTCGAACATCCAGGGGAAGCACGCCTCGCCGGTGAACATGAGCGGACGCGCGTTGCCGTCGAACTCGGGGCGGCCGGCTTTCTCCACCGCGGCGGCCCAGCCGATGGGCGCGCAGGTGCCGTCGGCATAAATGAACTCCTGCAGCGTCCAATACAGCGGGTTCGCGCGCGTGGTCGTGCGGTCGAGCACGCCCATGAGGAAGGCGTCGGACAGGCGCGGCTCGGTGGTCCCCAGCGTTCCGTCGCCGTCTTCAAACGCCGTGTCGAACAGCCAATGCATGCGCTCGAAGCTCGGCTTCATGCCAAAGTCGCTGCCCAGCAGCTGCAGGCGCTCGACCGTGAGCGGGCTGCCATCGGGAAGGACGATGTTCCCGGCTTCCACCATATTGGCGACGGCTGCCACGCGCTCAACATCGCCCGGATAGCGGTCGTAATAGGCTTTCGTCTTGGCGACCATGCGCGGGAAGGTACGCGCGTAGACCTCTGCGGCGCTTGCGGGGACGTGCGGGATGCCGCCGCAGGTGAACGCCGCCTTGATGCCGGTGGGATAGCTCGACAGATACGACAGCGTGATGAAGCCGCCGTAGCTTTGTCCCAGCGTGGTCCACGGGCGGCCGCCGAATTGCGTGAGGCGCAGGTACTCGAAGTCGCGCACGATGGAAGGGGCAAGGAAACGCTTGAGGAAGTCGGCCTGTGAGCGCACGGGGTCCGCACCGGCGGCTTCTGCGCGCTCTCCTAGCTCCGCCATCGTGCGTCCGCTCACGCGCGAGCTGCGGCCGACGCCGCGCTGGTCGGGCAGGATCACGCGGTAGTGTTTCACGGCCTCGGCGATCCACCCGTCGCTTGTAGGGGAGAGAGGACGCGGGCACGCACCGCCGGGGCCGCCCTGGAAATACACGAGCAGCGGCAGGTCGTCGCTCACATGTTCCGGCGCGCATACCACGCGGTAGAACAGCTTAATTGACTCGGGCGCACCGGGAACGGGCGCAGGGAAGGCTCCGGCGCGCATGGTGAGTCCCATGGCAAGAAGTGCGGGCTCCAAGCCGCGCCAATCGAGCGGGACGTCAATGGAATGGTCCTCGACGTACAGGCCGGGAACGTAATAGCTTGCAAGCTGTGCCATGCGGGACTCCTTAGAAACGGTTCGGACTCATCGTGTCATACACAACAGAGTAGCGACAAGATGGTGCCAGGTACAAACTTGATTAATGTCCCGGCAACGTGGGGGCGCCGCGCCGGCACCGCGCGCATATTCGGGTAGCATGGTGACATGAGCAATTCCGTGCGAGGAGGTACCGAATGGCGCAAGACATCAGGGCATATGTGGAAGGGCTGGCGCGCGCGGCCAAGGAGGCGTCGCGCCCGCTGGGCTTTGCGAGCGATGAGGCGCGTCAGGCTGCCGTCCGCGCCATGGCAACGGCGCTGCGCGAGCGTCAGGCAGACATCCTGGATGCAAACGCGCAGGACATGGATGCGGCGCGCGCGGCGGGCACGAACGCGGGCCTGCTCGATCGTCTGCTGCTCACGCCCGAGCGCATCGAGGGCATGGCAGCTGGCCTGGAGAAGCTCGCCGACCTGCCCGACCCCGTGGGCCGCGTGCTGGAGCACCGCACCATCGACCAGGGGCTCGACCTGCAGAAGGTGAGCGTGCCGCTGGGTCTCGTCGCGATGGTCTACGAGGCGCGCCCCAACGTGACCGCTGACGCGGCGGGCATCTGCATCCGCACCGGCAACGCCTGCATTCTGCGCGGAGGCTCGCTCGCCCAGCGCTCGTGCGTCGCCATCGCCCATGCGCTCGCAGACGCCGTGGAGGCATCTGGCTTTGCGCGCGAAGCCGTGACCATCATCGAGACCACTGACCGCGAGGCCACGGGTGCCCTTATGAGTCTGCGCGGCATCGTTGACGTGCTCATCCCGCGCGGCGGCGCGGGCCTCATCCAGCGCTGCGTGCGCGAGTCGCTCGTGCCGGTGATCGAAACGGGTACGGGCAACTGCCACATCTACGTGCATGAAAGCGCGGACTTCGCCAAGGCGCGCCCCATCGTGATGAACGCTAAGACCCAGCGCGTAGGCGTGTGCAACGCATGCGAGTCGCTGCTGGTGGACGCATCGGTCGCCCAAGCGTTCCTGCCCGACATGCTGCGCGAGCTCACGGACGCGGGCGTGCTCATCCACGGTGATGAGACGGCGTGCGCCGTGTGCCGTGAGGTCGGTCTTGAGGAAGGCGTTGCGTTCGTACCTGCCACCGAGGAGGATTGGGGCCGTGAGTACCTCGCCATGGAGATTTCCGTGAAGAGCGTAAGCGGCCTCGACGAGGCGATTGCCCATATCAACCGCTATGGCACCATGCACTCGGAGGCTATCATCGCCGAGGACAAGCAGGCGTGCGAGCGCTTCCTGCGCGAGGTGGACGCGAGTTCGGTGTACGCCAACGCGAGCACGCGCTTCACCGATGGCGGCGAGTTTGGCTTAGGCGCCGAGATCGGCATTTCCACGCAGAAGTTGCACGCGCGCGGCCCGTTTGCGGCAGAGGCGCTCACCACCTATAAGTACCTCGTGCGCGGCACCGGCCAGGTGCGCCCGTAGCGCAAGGCGCCGCGCCGCCTGGTGCGATCGCCGTAACGAATCCCATCCGGGGCCCGGACGCCATCAACCGCACGTCCGTGCCCCATGTGTTCTATCCAAATAGCCGGCATGTCGCATATCGTCATATCTGTATCACAGACGTGCGGTTATCATAGTGGTATCGATATCACATTTCGCATTGGGAGGCGGCGACATGTTCGATGTTACGGCTTTGGGTGAGGTTCTGATCGATTTCACGGAGGCGGGGACCTCCGGCAACGGAATGTCGCTGTTCGAGCGCAACCCGGGCGGCGCTCCCGCTAACGTGTTGGTGGCGCTTCAGCACCTGGGGCATCCCACCGCGTTCATGGGCAAGGTCGGCTGCGACATGCACGGCGATTTCCTGCGCGGCGTCCTCGAGGGCGAGGGCATCGATTGCACCGGCCTTATCAGCGATCCCAATTTCTTCACCACGCTCGCCTTCGTGGCGCTCGCGCCCACGGGCGAGCGCACGTTCTCGTTCGCGCGCAAGCCGGGCGCGGACACGCAGATTTCCCCCGACGACCTTGCGCGCGACGTGATCGCCAACTCTAAGGTGTTCCATGTGGGTTCGCTGTCGCTTACCGACGAGCCGGCGCGCACGGCGACGATCGTTGCCATCGCGTGCGCGCGCGACGCCGGCTGCACGTTGTCCTATGACCCCAACTACCGCGCGAACCTGTGGCCTTCTGCCGAGCTTGCCGCCGAGTACATGCGCAGCATCGTGCCAGACATGGACCTCGTCAAGATCTCCGATGAGGAGTGCGAGCTTATGACCGGGCATGCCGATCCGGTCGAGGCGTCTGCCGCGCTGCTTGCCCGCGGCCCCAAGGTTGTGGCCGTGACGCTGGGCGGTTCCGGCGCGCTCGTGCGCTGCGCCGACGGCGTGCGCGAGGTGCCCGGCTTCCCGGCCGAGGTGGTGGACACCACGGGTGCGGGTGACTCGTTCTGGGGCGGCTTCCTGGCGGCGTTCGTCGAGAGCGGCCTTGCCGCCGACGCGGTGACGGTCGATGACGCAGCGGGCTTCGCGCGCATGGGCAACGCGGTTGCCTCGCTGTGCGTACGCGGTCGCGGCGGCATCCCGTCCATGCCCGCCCGCGAGGATGTCATGGCGCTGCTCGGCGCGTAACGAGAGCGGCTGCGGCATCTCTTTTCATATACGGCAAAGGCGGCTGCGGCGCATTGATGCGCCGCAGCCGCCTTTTCATTCCTGCCCAGGCGGGCGCGTGTGCCAAATAGCCCTCGCGCTTTACGCGTCCTTGCCGAACGTGTCGCGGTCGGGCGCGAAGGATTGCATGGCCTCGATGGTGCGGGCGAACAGCTCGTCCAGCTCCCAGCCCAGCATCTCGGCGCCTTCGCGGATGATGTCGCGGTTCACGCCGGCTGCAAAGCGCTTGTCCTTGAATTTCTTCTTCAGCGACTTCACGTTGAAATCCATGATGCTCTTGGAGGGACGCATCACCACTGCCGCGCCGATGAGGCCAGTGAGCTCCTCGCAGGCGAACAGGATCTTTTCCATCTGCGATTCGGGGCGGGGGAGGTCCGAGTTGAAGTCGCACACATGCGTTTGGATGGCGTGGACCAGCTCGGGTGTTCCGCCTGCGGCCTCGATGAGCGGCGCCGCATAGACGGTGTGCTTATCCGGCTCGTCGCTGTGCTCCTCCCAGTCGAGGTCGTGCAGCAGGCCGACGACGCCCCAAAACTCTTCGTTTTCCGGGTCGAACTCGCTCGCGAAATAGCGCATGACGCCCTCGACGGTCTCGCCGTGCTCGATGTGGAACGGGTCCTTGTTGTGCTCGCACAGCAGCGCGTGCGCCTGCTCGCGCGTGAGCCCGGCGGTAAGGGTTTCTGCCATAGCGTTCCTCCTAATGTGACGAATTGTGCTGGGGAAAAGTATATCGCCCGTGCCGCAAGGTCGCGGCACGGGCGATAAGCGTTAATACGGTGTAATGGTGCGCAGCCGTTAGTTGTCAGGAATCTCCCCGGCGGCGACGGCGGCGGCATGCAGACGTGCGTCGGCGTCTTCCTCGCTCACGTCGAGCGCGACGGCGAACTCCTCGATGGAACGGCGCTTGGCCTCCTTCAGCACGCGCATGTAGTAGCTGCTGGGCTTCTTCGAGCGTTCCTCGGCGTCGCGAATGCGGCGGCGCATGGTCTTGGCTACGCGCAGGGTCTCGGGTGCGCCGAGTTTGAGCTGCTTTTTGAAGTAGGTCTCCTCAAGCGAGCTGTTGCGCTCGGTATACGGGTCGCACTCAAGCGAGTCGTAGTCGGCGATGAGGGCCTCTGCCTGCTCGCGCCTGATGATGGGGTGCAGACGGTCGAGCTGCGAAACGGGATACATAAGGCGCGTCCGGGCGTGACCGGACTTCGCTTCAAGAACGATCATGGGCGACGGGGCGTCTTCGTAGCCCATAACGGTGCAGACGCCTTGCCCGGGGTGGATGATATGCTCTCCGACGCTAAACATGCTTCCTCCTGCTTTTAAGCTGTACACAAGAACAAGGGTACCACGTTTACCTGCATGTTTGTTACAAGGCGACACAAAAATTTTAAATACTAGCACAAGCGGCGTCGAAAACCGTGAGAGTTGACAAATTATCGGTGCGCGGTACTGACACAGCTGCCAAAAGTGACAGGGAGCTGTGCGATGGCGAAACGTGGCCGAGGAGGTGTCCGCGCCTGCGGGCTCTGTTGCAGGACAGCTAGACAAATAGGGTCGATATGCATTTTTCAGCAGCGCAAAATCGGGCCGAATCGCCTTGCCGGCTGCTTGAATCGACGTTTGGCGGCTCCGATAGCCCCGCGAAGCAGGTGCCAGAGAGGCGCGGAGGCCCGTTAGCCCCCTTTACACGCAAGCGGGGCTCGAGCGAATAATGCATATCGACCCTATTTGTCTAACTCCAGCGACGCATGGTGCTCGCACGGCGCTCCCGCTGCTTCTCCCATGCTTGAACACTCTGGCGATTTCTGGTGTTTTGCCTGAACAAAAGGGGAGTGTGCTAGAGTATGACGCGTTTGACGTACGTATGTGCCGCGGTGGCAGCCCGCCCGGCGCGTCCATAGAGGAGGATTCATGCCCGAGAAGATCGAAGAGCTGGTGCGTGCCGCCCTTGCTGCAGCTATCGAGGCAGGTGAGCTGCCTGCGTTCGAGCTGGACGATTGCGGCATCGAGCGACCGGCTGATACCTCTCACGGCGAGTGGACCTCCACCATGGCCATGCGCTCCGCGAAGCTCGCGCGCACGGCGCCCCGCAAGATCGCCGATGCGGTGATTGCGCATCTGCCTGCTGATGAGAACATCGAGAAGGTCGAGGTCGCGGGACCTGGCTTCATCAACTTCTACCTGTCCGTCGCCGCGAAGAACGCCGTGCTTGCCGAGGCGCGCGCGAAGGGCATGGACTTCGCCCGTTCCAACGTGGGCGAGGGCCTGAAGACCCAGGTCGAGTTCGTGTCCGCGAACCCCGTTGGCCCCATGCACGTGGGCCACGGCCGTTGGGCCGCGCTGGGCGATTCGCTGTGCCGCGTGCTCTCGCATGCGGGCTATAAGGTCGAGCGCGAGTACTACATCAACGACCACGGCAGCCAGATGGATGTGTTCGGTCGTTCGCTTTCCGCGCGTTACCTGCAGCTCATCGAGGTCATGCGCGACCGTGGCGTGTCGCTTGAGGAGGCCCATGCAGTCCTCGAGGCCGACCGCGTCGCCTACGTGGATGACGAGGAGGGCACCGCGCCCCAGACGCATCCCTACATGGATGCCTTCAACGAGAAACTGGGCGGCAACGCCTACGGCGGCGGTTACATCATCGACGAGGCAGCGCACATCGTGGAGACCGACGGCGACCGTTGGGTCGAGGTAGACGAGGACGAGCGCGTTCTCACCTTCCGCGAGCAGGGCTATCAGCGCATGCTGGACGACATCCGCACCACCTGCGAGGACGTGCGTTGCTCCTTTGACGTGTGGTTCAGCGAGCGCACGCTGTACGTGAAGGGCGACGACGGCATGAGCCCGGTCGACCGCGCATTCAAGAAGCTCGACGAGATGGGCTATCTGTACGAGAAGGACGACGCCCTGTGGTTCCGCTCCACCGACCTGGGCGACGATAAGGACCGCGTGCTGGTGAAGGCAAACGGCGAGTACACCTACTTCGCTTCCGACGTTGCCTATCACTGGAACAAGTTCCAGCGCGTCGACCATGTCATCGACATTTGGGGCGCCGACCATCACGGCTACATCAACCGCGTGCGCTGCGTGTGCGACGCGCTTGGCTACCCCGGTAAGTTCGAGGTGCTGCTGGGTCAGCTCGTGAACCTGCTGCGTTCCGGCAAGCCGGTGCGCATGTCCAAGCGACGCGGCACCATGATCACGTTCCGCGAGCTGCTGGACGAGGTTGGTCCCGACGCCGCGCGCTACACGCTCATCTCGCGTTCGAGCAACCAGATGATCGACTTCGACATCGACGCGGTGAAGGAGAAGAGCCAGGACAACCCGGTGTACTACGTGCAGTACGCGCACGCCCGCGTGTGCTCCATCCTGCGCCGTGCCGCCGGCGTGACGGCCGACGAGGCCTCCGAGCTGGGCATGGACGAGGTCGCTGCCCGTGCTATTGGCGAGAACGTGCACTACGAGCTGCTGTCCGACCCCACCGAGCTCGCGCTTTCGCGCAAAATCTCCGAGCTCACGGATCTCATCGCCGGCTGCGCTCGCGACCGCGCGCCGTTCCGCCTCACGCACTTCGCCGAGGAGCTGGCCGGTGACTTCCACAGCTTCTACGCCGCGTGCCAGGTGCTGCCGAGCGAGGGTCATCCGGTGGATGAGGACCTGTCCCACGCGCGCTTGGCTGCGTGCGACGCCGTGCGCATCGTGCTGCAGCTCGTGCTGTCGCTCGTGGGCGTGTCCGCGCCGCAGGTGATGTAGCGCGCCGCGCGAACACCATATATATAGAACGCGAGAGGGCTCCGTGCGAACGGGGCCCTCTTTTTGTGTCGGATGGGGGCGCGGTGATGGTGTCACCCGGCTGGAGTGGCCCCTGCTTCAAACGTTGTCTTAGCCCATTGAGCTGGCCTTCTGCAGGGTGTTTCCTTAATTTGAATGCCGTTTCGTGGTTGTGCGGCAGCAAGGTTTAGGTCGGTTAATCAAAACCCTGATTGAAGGGATTTACATATGGGTCGGGAACACCGTGCGCAGAAGCCGCAGGAGCGGTCATTTCGTGCTCTTTTGGCTGAATCAAAGCAATCGGCAAAGGAATATATCGCTGGACATTGGCGTAATGCCGTAACGGTCACGCTCACGACTGTGCTGTGCAGTCAGGCGCTGTTCGGCAACGGCGTGAGCATAGCCTTCGCGCAGACCATGCAGGAGGCGGAGGAGCAGTCGACGGTGATGCCGTTGGTGGAGAACAGCGCGACGGATGCCGATCTTGTTGTTTCCGACGACTCCCCGCAGCAGCAGGAGAGCGATGGCTCCGATTCCGCTACTAGCGATCAGGACGATTCGCAGGTTGCGGCGCAACCTGTTGAGGAGGGCCTTCCATACGACTGGACCGGCCAGGTGGACAGCCTTCTGCTGCTGTCGGAAGACGGTCTAACGATCGATATGGAGGCGCTTGCGGAGGCTATCGCCGCGAGCGAGGATGTTGTTGTTGACGATGATGGTGCTGCGACCGAGCAGGCCGATTCCGCCGATGCACAGTCCGATGAGGGCGAGGCGGCTGAAGCCAAGACCGCTGCCGAGCACCTGCGCGACCTGCTGCCCGAGTCTGCTGCCGGCGAGCTTGCACTTTCATTTGAGCTTGATCCTGCGGTTGTCGCCGAGGGCGCCGAGGCTGTGGAAGACGGTGCGCAGCTCAAGGTGACCTTCGTGGAGCCTATCAGCCCACTCAGACCGAGTGGACGTCCAACGCGGACGGCACGTCGTTTACCACCGAAGTGACTAATACGCTTAAGGCCACGTCAATCCGTGCTGCCAAGGCTTGGTCCGGTGACTCCGATGATGCTTGGGGCACCCGTCCCGATGGTGACACGTGGAGTGTGACCTATCTGCTGCAGTGCCGTTTGGGAGACGGCGAATGGGAGTGGGTCGTGCCTGCCGGTGCCGACCCGATTGACGAGGGCGATTCCCTGTACGGCTCCGACGTCATTACGAGGACCATCTCTGGGCCGGGCAACCATGCCGACATCGAGCTTACCTACCTGCCTGCATGCGATGCGAGCGGTATCGCGTACAGCTATCGTCTGGTCGAACGCGTTCCCGGTTCTTACGATGTCCAGGACGCGGATGCTGTTGATACAGTGGCCGCCGAGACGGTGGGTGATATAACCTATCGCTACGTCGCTGTGGAAGATGATGGAAACGGGCAGACCTTCACGAACGCGCTGCGCATTACATCGCTCACTGGAACCAAGATTTGGGACGACCATTGGACGGGCGCTGCGCCAGACTTTGAATCGGGCAAGCGGCCTGAACTGGTGCTTTATCGTCAGGTTGCCGATGGCAAACCCGAGCAGGTTAAGATGAAGGATGGTTCTGCTCCTGCACGGCCCGACTGGACCGAGGAAGCGAGCGGCGCTTGGAAGTATACGTATAGCGGTTTGCCTGCAGCCGATCAAAACGACAAGCCTTATACCTATTCGGTCAAGGAGGATATAGAGAGCGTTAGGGGCTTCTATTCGTCTTGCAGCAAGGATGACTCCGGCAGCACTGTTATCACCAACACCGCAACGATTCTTGAACTCACGAAGATTGGTCCTGACGGCAAGAAGCTCGAGGGCTGTACGTTTGAGATCTCGCCCTTAGATGGTTCCACATTTGCGGACAATTCGACTAGTGCCGTAAAACTTGCTACGAATAGTGAGGGCACAGTACGAAGCGTCGCATGGCTCGTCGTGGGAGGTACCTACGGTATTAAGGAGACGTCTGCACCTGAAGGCTATGAGCTGGTGCAGGAGACTCTGAGCATCAAAGTTAACCAGGATGGGTCTATCGCTGTTGTTGGCGAGGCTCCTTCCGGATACGTACAGGATGGTACTGATTCCTTCAAGGTTCAGGTAACGGACGAGCCGATTGAAATCGGTATCGAGAAAATCGGCAAGGATTCTGGAATAGGTCTGAACGGTGCTGAATTCAAGATCACGGGCATTTTTGCTGGTTCATCCGTAAGCGAGGAGAGGACTTTTACTACCGACTCCATCGGTTCGCTGGTGGGGCAGATCAATCTTTCCAGCGTGCTGAAGAGCGGTCAGGAGTATACGATTACCGAAACGACCGCCCCGGGAGGCTATAAGCTTGCAGGCGGCGAGCTCAAGGTGAAGGTATGCGACAATGGTAGGTTGACCGTTGTCGGAGATGCTCCAGCAAACTACTCGATCGATAACAGTGGGGCTCACATCGTTGTTGTGGACGAGCCAATTGAAGTTGACTTCAACCTATCAGGTTGAGGTGATCGACAACGTCGCCACCATCACCGTTGCCGATACCCCCATCGAGGCCCAGGTGGTAAAGACTGACCTTAAGGGCAACCCGCTCGCAAACGGCACCTTCACGCTTGCGCCTGCCGCGGGCTCTTCCTTCACGGATGCATATCCCGCCCAGGCCATCGCTATCGAATCCGATGCTAACGGCGTCGCGCAGATTCCCGCCGCCGCGCTCATCGCGGGCAACACCTACGAGCTGATGGAGACCGTCTCTCCCGCGGGCTATGAGGTTCTGGGAGCCCTGACGTTCACCGTGAACGCCGACGGCACGCTGACGTTTGTCGACCTCGTTCCGGCGGGCTACGCGCTTAGCGTGGAGAACGGCGTCGCAACTATCACCGCCGCCGACACGCCTGTTGAGGCGCAGCTGGTGAAGCACGATGAGAACGGCGAGCCGCTTGCGGGCGCGACCTTCACCATCGTGCCGAACGAGGGCTCGGCCTTCGCAGGTAAATACAGCTCGGCAAAGGCGATCGCCATAGAATCCGGCGCCGGTGGCGTCGCGCCGATTCCTTCGACCTCCCTCATCGTCGGCAACACCTACACCATTTCCGAGACCGTCGCCCCTTCGGGCTACGAGCTTGCCGGGTCGGTCGCCTTCACGGTGAATGCGGATGGCATCATCGAAGCTCAGGATTCCGCGATGGCCGGGCACGTCGGTTGGATCACCCCTGGCTATGCCGTGAGCGAGGACGGCCTGATGCTCGTTGCGGTCGATCGTCCCATTCCTCCCGTGAATCCGGACGATCCGGATGAGCTCGAGGATCCGGATGAGCCCACCGATCCCACGGACCCCGAGGAGCCTGCGGATCCCGACGACCCCGCGAAGCCTGCTGACCCGGCAAAGCCCACTCAGCCTGCGGACAAGGACAAGCTCCCGCAGTCCGGTGACGCTTCCTGGCCGGTTGCCTATGTGTCCGCATCCGGTGCGGTCCTGGTGATCGCCGGCATTGCCCTGGAGACCTGGCGCCGCCGTTCAAAGCTCGAGCACTAAACCGGGCATTCATAGAGGGCAAACCTTTAGTACGAGGGCCGCGCGCATATCGCCGCGGCCCTCGTTGCGTTTGTGCGACAAAAGAGCTTGCCCCAGCGCGCGTACCGCTTGCGTAACCTTAAAACACTCGCAATTAGTACATACGAATGATTGTGGTATAGTGGCGTTGCTGTTGTTTCGCTCATCCAGGTAATAAATAGCACGAATTTGTCCGCCCAAATATGCATCGGGCGTTTTGCCCCGTGGTAGTTGCACGGGGCGTATATCTCCAACCAAGGTTACGTGCCGCATCGCGGCAGAATATAAGGAGGTTTGGGAATGAAATTCTTCATCGACACCGCTGACCTGGACGAAATCGCCGAGGCCAAGAGCTGGGGCTGCCTTGCTGGCGTCACCACCAACCCGTCGCTGTACGCGCGCACGGGCGGCAAGCTCGCCGATTTCGAGCCGCACATGCTCAAGATCGCCGAGCTGTGCGAGGGTCTGCCCGTGTCCGCCGAGTCCACCGCGACCACGGCTGAGGGCATGATCGAGGAGGGCCGCCGTCTGGCAGGCCTCGCTCCCAACATCGTCGTGAAGCTTCCCGTGTGCGAGGCCGGCCTCGCCGCCTGCCGCGCGCTCGCCGACGAGGGCGTCCGCATCAACATGACGCTCGTGTTCTCCGCCCCGCAGGCGCTGCTGGCCGCCAACGCCGGCGCCCGCTACATCTCGCCGTTCGTCGGCCGCTTCGATGACATCGGAGACGACGGCATCTCGCAGCTCGCCAACGTTGTCGCCTGCATCCAGAACTACGACTGGAACGGCAAGAACGTCGACAACAAGGTCGAGATCATCACCGCTTCGGTGCGCACTCCCAACCATGTGACCCAGGCCGCGCTGCTGGGCGCCGACATCGCGACGGTGCCGTTCGCAGCGCTCAAGAAGTGCGTCAAGCACCCGCTGACCGATCAGGGTCTCGCGTCCTTCGAGGCCGACTGGAAGAAAGTAGTTGAGCAGGCATAGTGGCAGAAGATCAGAACGTACCCATGTCGAATGAATCCGCGTCCTCCGCTTCGGCTCCGGCTGCTGCCGATGCCGAGGTGAAGCAGGCGGCGTCCCAGGTGGATGCCCCTGCAAAGGACGCTGCGGCCGACGACGCTCCCAAGACGCGTCGTCGCGGCCGCAAGCCCAAGGCGGAGGCGGCCGATGCTGCCTCCGCTTCGGCGGACGCTGCGGAGGAGAAGCCCCGTCGTACGCGCACCCGTCGAGCTACCAAGGCAGATGGCGAGCAGGCAGCCCAGCCGGTCTCTGCCGAGGTCGCGCAGGCCCGCGCCCTGGCACAGATCTCCCAGGCGCAGGTGGTCCGCCAGCAGCGCCGCGAGGCGGAGGCTGCGGCCGAGCTGCTGTCCGCGTCTGGCCCCGCCGACGCCGCCGATGCTGCGGCAAAGCCGGAGAAGCCCAAGCGCGGCCGTCCGCGCAAAAAGCGCGAAGCAGACGATGCCGCTGCTCCGTCTACCGGCCTGCCCGAGGGCGTAACGCCCGAGATGCTTGCCGCCATGACGCAGGTCGACCCCTCGCTGCGCCCGCATCGCCGCGGTCGCAAGCCCAAGGCCTACATCGAGGCCGAGCGCGCAGCCGCTGCTGCAGCCGCCGCGCTGCTGGCACAGCAGCAACAGCCCGCTGCCGCCGAGATTCCCGTCGTGGAGGTCGATTCCTCCAAGCAGGACCAGCCTGCCGCCGCCGAAGCGCAGGACACCCGTCCGGGTCGCGGCCGCCGCAAAAAGCAGGTGGCTACCGAGGAGAAGGCAGACGCCCAGCAGGCTGCCGAGGTTCCTTCTCCCAAAGATTCCGCAGAACCTTCCGCGAATGCTCCCTCAGAGGGCGCTGACGCTCCTAAGCCGGCGGAGAATGCTCCGCACGAGCGCCGCAAGCACGAGCAGCGCCACGAGAACGAGCGCAACGACCGTAACGGTCGCAAGGACCGCAACGAGCGCCGCAACAAGCGCGAGGAGCGCAACGAGCGCCGCAACAACAAGCGCAACAACCGCTACAACGCGCCCACCGAGCCGAGCCTCTCGCGCGATGACCTCGCTGCCATGAAGGTGGCCGAGCTGCGCGACAAGGCGCGCGAGCTCGACATCGATCCCACGGGTAAAAAGAAGGCCGAGCTCATCGAGGAGGTTTACACGACCGCCGCGCGCGCCGAGGGCTTCCGCGACATCGAGGGCATCCTCGACATCACCAACGAGGGCTTCGGCTACATTCGCGCGCACGGCTACATGCCCAGCCGCGATGACGCTTTCGTTCCCGCGAACCTCATCCGCGCCGCGCGCCTGCGTCCCGGTGACCTCATCTCGGGTACGCTGCGCCCCAGCCGCGCGAACGACAAGTTCCCCGGCCTGGCGAAGATTCACACCGTGAACGGCATGGATCCCGACGCCATTCGCCTGCGCCCCAAGTTCGCCGAGCTCACGCCCATCTATCCCAACGAGCGCCTCAAGATGGAGCACGGGCGTGATTCCATCACCGGACGTGCCATCGACATCGTGTCGCCCATCGGTAAGGGCCAGCGCGGCCTCATCGTGTCGCCGCCCAAGGCCGGCAAGACCACGGTGCTCAAGCACATTTGCCAGTCCATTGCCATCAACAACCCCGAGGTGCACCTCATCTGCCTGCTGGTGGACGAGCGTCCCGAGGAAGTTACGGACATGGAGCGCTCCATTAAGGGCGATGTCGTGGCGTCGACTTTCGACATGCCTGCCGACAACCACACGCGCGTGTCCGAGCTCGTCATCGAGCGCGCCAAACGCATCGTGGAGATGGGCGAGGACGTCGTGGTGGTGCTCGATTCCATCACGCGTCTGGCGCGCGCCTATAACCTGGCTGCGCCCGCATCGGGCCGCATCCTGTCCGGTGGTGTCGATTCCGCGGCGCTGTATCCGCCCAAGCGCTTCCTGGGCGCGGCGCGCAACATCGAGAACGGCGGCTCGCTCACCATCCTGGCTTCCGCGCTCATCGATACCGGTTCCAAGATGGACGAGGTTATCTTCGAGGAGTTCAAGGGCACCGGCAACATGGAGCTCAAGCTCGATCGCGACCTTGCCGACCGCCGCATCTTCCCGGCCATCGACCCGGTTGCATCCGGTACGCGCAACGAGGACCTGCTCATCGACGAGAGCATGCGCCCGTTCGTGTGGGGCATCCGCCGCGTGCTCGCCAACATGAACAATACCGAGCGCGCTGCGGCGTCGTTCATCAAGGGCCTGAAGGGCACTAACTCCAACGAGGAGTTCCTCATTCGCACGGCCAAGAAGGCTGCCGATCATCCCGAAGTGATGTAGTCGCAAGGCCCTGCCATTGCATGAGAACGGCCGGCTGCCGAGGAATCGGCGGCCGGCCGTATGCGTTATCGGGGGGGGGTTGTGCCTACAGCACGCCGATGGCGCGTTCCACGGCGATAGCGGCGCGATAGGGGAGCACGCGCGACGCGGCGTAGAGCGCCTTCATGTCCAGCGAGGGGATGCACAGGCCACGGCCCGCGCGCGCCGCCCTCAGCGCTTGGCGCACAACCTCTTCGGTCCGTTCGAATCCAATCTTGGTCATCTTGCGTGCCGAGCGGGCGTCTCCGGGTGCGTCGAGGAACTCGGTCTTCATGAACTTGGGGCACACGGCGGTCACGTGGATGTCGACGCCTTCCAGCTCGACGTCGAGCGAGCGCGAGATATCGAGCATAAAACGCTTGGCGGCCGAATAGGCTGCCAAGCGCGGCTGCGGAATGAACGCCGCGACGCTTGCGATGTTGATGATGCGCGAGCCTTCGCGCATGAACGGCAGCGTGCGGTAGATGAGCTCGACGGGCGCGCGCACGAGCAGCGCCAGCATGTCGGAAAGCTCGTCGCGTGGCGTGCTAGCCAGGTCGCCGAAGGTGCCGGCGCCGGCGTTGTTGACGAGCAGCGACACACGCGCGGTAGGCGTTTCGGACAGGGCAGACTCCAGGATGTCGAACGACATGGGGTCGGTGAGGTCCAAACAGAAGGGGCGCACGGTTTTCGAGCAGGTGCGCACGAGCGATTCAAGCCGGTCGGCGCGGCGGGCGACGACCCATATCTCGTCGATGGGACCCGTTTCGCCGTGATCGATGCGGCGGACGAATTCCCGGCCGAGCCCCGACGAGGCTCCGGTCACAAGTGCGATGGCGGGCATGGGTGCTCCTTTGTGGCAAGTGGCTTCACATAGATATCGTGCTTGTTCCCCAAACGCGGCGCATTGAGACAACGGCTTCGGACCGGTCCGGCCAACGGGTCTGGCGTCTAGCGGCGAGCGGCATCCGGTGGCGGCGCCGCTCGCGGGCGGCAGCGTTCCGCCCGCCCCGCATTTTCACCGCTTGCGCACAATGCTTGAAACAGTTTTCTTATTTGCGCTGGATATCGTTGCATTTGCAAAAACGTTATCGCATAATAGCCCTAACGGTCGCGACGGTAAACGCAGATAAAACGAACTCAATCCGTTGCTTGGGACCTTTGGTTTCCTTGCTCCACACATCGACGTTTCTGCGCGAACGCATGGATGGCACGTTGGGCTTGCCCCGACGTGTCGATTTCCGGTTATGCATGAGGAGTCGGAGGAGACGGGTATGGAGCAATCTCAGCGCACACATCGTGCCTTGACCGCCGGGCTTTCTATTGGGTCCGGCCTTGTTCTCTCGGCTGCCGCCTATGCGGCAACCATTCCGTTTCCCCAGGTCCATGCGGTCGTTGAGTCTGCTGTCGTTCCGTTTGCCGCCGGCACGGTCATTGGCGTGGGCATCTACGCCGCGGGTACGGGCATCTCGCTCGCCCGCGCGCGCCGCGCCGATGCCGAGGCGGCGGTCGCCGATTCGCACGGTGAGGCATTTGACAGCGTGCTTCACCATGCGCATCGGGCGACCCCCAAGGGCGTGCCCGTGATCGCGCGCGCCCAGGATGCGCTTTCCGAGGCGGAGGCGTGGGCCGAGATCGACGAGCTGCTGAGCGCCGATTCTCCGGTGAGTTGCGATCCCGCGAAGTCCAAGGACATCTATCAGATCGCGCTCGAGGAGATGGCGAAGACGAGCCATGGCGCCGCGGCAGCCCAGCCGCAGCCCCAGGCCGCCGCTGCCGCTCAACCTCAGGCTCAGCCGCAGCCCCAGGCCGCCGCGCAGCCCCAGCCCGCCGCCGCGCCTGCCCAGCAGGTAACGTGGAATGCCACCGAATACGCCGCCGCTGCGGCCGATCCGGCGGGCCAGACCGGTGTGTTCATGCGCGCCCAGCAGGCACAGGCTTATGCCCAGGCGCAGGCTGCCGCCCAGCAGGGCTACACCGCAGCGCCCGCTGCCTCCGTGGCGGACACCAATGTGTTCATGGCGCTGGCGGGGCAGGGTATTGCCGCAGCGCCTGCTGCTGCACAGGGCGCGGTCCCTGCGTCAGCCGTTCCTTCGCCTGCATTGTCCGCGTCGTTTGCCGTTCCCGTTGCCGCACATCCCGTTGCGGCTGGACTTTCCGGATCCATCCCCGTCGTGACGTCCGCGCCCGTGCGCACCGTCGCCTCGGTTCCGTCGCCCGCGCCGTCCATGGTGACGTCCGTCGCGCAGCCGAGCGCTGTGTACACGGCGATCGTGAATCCGCTGTACGGTGTCAGCGTGCCCGTTGTTCCTACGGCTGCTGCTCCTGCGGCGACCGCGTATGTCGCCCCGAGCGTCTCTGCGTCCATGCCCGCCATGCAGCCGCAGGTCGCCGCCGCGCCGGTTGCGGCGTCCGAGCCTGAGCCGGTCGAGGAGGAGCGCGAGGTCGTCGAGGTCCCCATGGCCGACTACAGCGGTCATGAGGACATGTGGGCGCAGGCCCTTGCCATCCTGTCCGAGGGCGATGATGCGCCTGCAATCGCAGGCGTCGTGACCGCCGAGGCGACGGATGAGGCTGAGGTCGAGGATGAGACCCTGTTCTCCGAGCAGGCGCGCCACGAGGAGGACGTGATCGCCGCGCTGAAGAGCCTTGACGACACCGACTCGGTTGACCCCATCCATATGGAGGCCATGGCCGAGGGCGCCGAGGCCACGAGCCGTTTCGCTCGCGTGAACGAGATGCTCGAAGAGGAGCTGGAAAAGGTTCCGTCTCAGAGCATGCGCGCCTCGAGTCGCGAGCACCTGCGCGTGATCCAGGGCGGTACCATGTCCATGCCGCGTTTGACTGCCGAGGCCTAAGCGCTTTTGAAGAGGCTTTTCGAAATAATCCGTATGAACGCATCGCCACCGTGGCTCATCGCCACGGTGGCGATGATTGCGTGCATATGGGGTAATTCCCTGGTCCCGGGCGTGGGAAGCTCAGGGTTGAGCCTGTCGGTCGTCGAGGCCGTGCGTGGTTTCTTCGATTCGTTGGGATTACCGAGCGCCTGGGTGACGAATTTCCTGGTGCGCAAGACCGCACATTTTTCCGAATATGCGATGCTGGGCATCTTGATCACGCAGGCGCTGGACCCCGACGGGCGCTTCTTCAAGAGCCGTTGGCTGGGCATTGCGGCGTTTTTGGTGCTCGTGCCCTCGGTAGATGAGACGATTCAGCTGTTCGTGCCCGGTCGTTCGGGCCAGGTGACCGATGTGCTGCTGGATTGCTGCGGAGCCGCGTTTGGCGTTGCCGTCCGCATGCTCGTGCTGCATCTTGCTTCTCGCCACGCGGAGGACGAGGCGTAGCCTTACGTCCGGTGGGGTGGACATGCCGGCCGGAATCGTCGGTCTCTTGTGAAGGAAACTTTTTCTTAGAAAGTGCTTGCGTCGCGGGCATCCTGCGTGCATAATAATCAACGCGCTTTGCAAGAGGAGCACATGGTGGGTGTAGCTCAGTTGGCTAGAGCGACGGGTTGTGGTCCCGTAGGTCGAGGGTTCGAGTCCCTTTACCCACCCCATCCCCTCCTTGCAAAGCAGTTGTGATTGGACCGTTAGCTCAGCTGGCTAGAGCAGGGGACTCTTAATCCCAAGGTCCAGGGTTCGAATCCCTGACGGTCCACC
>CALULJ010000027.1 GCA_944321445.1 uncultured Collinsella sp. | reverse complement strand
TTGGCCGAAACGTGTCGACCAAATGTGGCCCGCCCCCAATTTGTCATGCATGCCGACTCACCTACCGCCCGATTGTTCTGCAGACAAGGCATGCGAGCGCGCCGAACACCCAGCTGAGCCAGAAAAACGGCCAGTCGAGCAGGAACAAACCCACGAGGGCGACGGCGGTCGCAAGCGTCATAACCAGCGAGAACATGCGGAGCCGCACCGCACCTGGCTCGCACGACACAAGCTCGTTGCGAGCGTTGTAGCCTGCAACGTCCATGCGTGCAGCCATGAACGACACATATACCGCTGAAGCAGCAGCAGCAGCGGCGACCCCCATCAGCAAACAAACAAGACCTGTCGTCGTATCGAACGACCAAGCAAACAGCACAAATGCGACCATACCCGCACAGAACAGCGCCGCACATGCAAGTCCGATCTTAAACAAGCGATCGTGCGCCACCGTACGTTCGCGCTCCGTGTACCCACCCTCGATTCGCCGATAACGTTGCCTGAACGCCATGTGCTCACGCACGGCTGGCATAATGAGCGCCGTCACGGCCGCAAGGGTAACAACCAGGACAATACGGCTGCTGACCGGCGGTAGGCCTCCCCACAAAAACGCTAGGCCAAACGATCCGCCCAGACGCACCATCGCGGCCAGGCCCAAAAAGCCCAGGCCGACCGCCGCCGCAACGAGGCGCGCCCTTCGGCGCATATGCGCATCATACGCGGCAAACGATGAGCTCTCCTGCGCGCATGCCGCCGCTTCCCCCTCGTTCTCCAGCTGTCTCTCTGATTCGGAAGAGCCCGTGGCCACGACATCGCCCCGCACGAGCTCGTCGAGCGTGCAGCCAAACAGGTCACACATACGCAGCAGCTTATCCATCTCGGGATACGCCCGCTCCGCCTCCCACTTGCTTACCGCCTGGCGCGACACGCCGAGCATCAGGGCAAACTGCTCCTGCGTTAGGCCGTCACGCGCGCGAAGGCGCTGCAAGTTGTCGCGAAAGCTCATGACACGCTCCCTCCGCACCTCATTATAGATAGAGGCATGATGCATCTGCCAAGGCGGAGTCCGCCTCTTCTGCAGCGTCAGCCGGAAGCGCCCGCGCCCGCACGCGCCCCAGCAGATCATCGCGCATGCGGAGCCACTCCGCACGCGACGCCCCATCCGCAACGTAGGCAGCATGGCCCGACGCCTCCTCAAATGTGGCAAAAGGAGTGTCTAGCAGGGAATCCAATGACACAATCGACACATCGTCTTCGTCCGAACCGATCGCAAGCTTGGCGTGCGGATGCTCCATGAGTGCGTAGCGGGGCTGCGCCAAGTCGCCATCGGGCGTCGTCACGGGTTGAAGGAAGAGGATGTACCTCCCGTTTTGATGCATAGGGGTGCCTCCAAAGAACGAATACCTTCCCCTTGTGCGCACCTGGTAGCGATCGACAAGCGTCTGGAAATCCGTATCCCAGTCCACCCGGACCTGCTCAGTCTGCACTTCGGTGTCGCCCTCGCTCAATAGCTTGCTGAGCGCGGAAAACGGCGAGCTGCGTTTGGCGATGTTGTCGATAGCGATAGGCTCGTACACCGAGATGCGTTCACCCACGGCGATCCCCGGCAACCCCTCGCCACGGTAAACGCGGTCAATGGTGACATCGGTCAGCAAAGCATCGTAGCGATGCGTGCGTTGCCCCGTGCAGGTGGCTTCCACGATGGCAGGCGCGGCCTCGACCAGCGCGCCCGCATCAAGGAAATCGAACGAGAACCATGCACCCTCATCGCGCACTTGTCCCACGTCGTAAGTCGTCAGGGCATACGGAAGCCGATCGAGCACAAGTGGCCGGCTCGCGCAAAAATCCGTGTAGCTGCCGCGCGTCGTCAGTGCAAACGTCGCGCATGCAGCAAGCAGCATTCCCAGATAACGCCCCATGCAATCCGAGTACGGCGGCGATCGGTCAAGGCTTCGCGCTTCAGTTGTTCTTGCCGCGCATCCTTCATGTCCCTCACCCCTCACGCACCGTTCCGTTGTCGAATGCAAACTGTCGGTCGCACAACGCGTCCAGCTCCTCGCGATCATGCGAGGCGAAGACGACCGTCGCCCCGCGCTCGCGCTCTTCGCGCAGCACGCCGTGAACGAGCGCACGGCCGGCGGGATCGAGCGCGCTGGTCGGCTCGTCAAGCAGCAGCAGACTGGGGCGCTCCATAATGGCCTGCGCCAGGTGCAACCTTTGGCGCATACCCAGGCTATAGCGCCGATACGCCCGCTGGTCGCGCGGGTCGAGTCCGACGCGTTCCAGCGCGCGCTCGAGGTCGCATTCCCGCATGCCGCGCCGAAGTGATGCCAACAACCGCAGGGTTTCCATGCCGGTGCAGTCGGGCCAGAGCGCCATGGGCTCGATGACGATTCCCGCAGATGACGGGGAATGATCAGGACGCAGGCGCTCTCCCAAGATATCGATGCTCCCTGCGTCGATGGAAACGAGTCCGGCCAGTGCGCGGAGCAGCATGGTTTTTCCTGAGCCATTGGGGCCATGCAGGCCATAGATACCGCCTGGCGCCATGTGCAGCGTGACATCGCGCAACACGGTGCGGCCGCGCAGGGTTTTCGCCACGCCGGAAAGCGTGATTCCCGCGTTGGGCTGTTGCGCCTCGAAGGCCCTCTTTGCCGCGGGGCCCTTCCTCTTGTTCTGCTGAACCATGCTAGACCTCCCGATTCGTCAGAATGTCGCGGCGCCGCACGCAGGCGAACGCTGCCGAAGCGAGCGCGCCCGCAAGCAGGACCAGCCGCAGAGCGTCGTGCGCGGTCGCGGCAAGATCAGGCGGCACATCGACTCCGGCGATTACCCATCCCACCAGCGGCACGCCGCCGCCCGGCACACTCAGGGCCATGAAGTCCCACACGCCATAGATGAGCGCCGCGATGACCCCCGCCGGCAGCACACCGGTCGCCCACAACAAGGCGTTGAGCAGCAGCCCGACAACCGTGAAAAACAGCGTCTGCATCGCCCAGGAACACAACAGGTATGTTGGCGTGAATGCCGGCGCAGGAAAGCGCACGAGCAATGCGGGCAGCGGGGCCGCGGTGAGCACAGCAGAGATGATCGCCGCGGCCTGGAGCACCGATGCCGTGCAGCGCAGCATCAGGCGGGAGCGCGTTTTACACGCGACGATTGGCACGGTGCGGGAAAACAGACGCACGGGCTGCACAAAGCACGCCAGAGAAGCTGGAACATACACAAGACCCGCCATGGCTGGAGCGTTGAGGCGCGCATACGCCCAGCAGATGTGCTGGTCGGGCAGGCCCTGGGGACTGAGCACGAGCGTCTGACCAGCGCGTACGAGCATCAGCGCGACAAGGGATGCCGTGGCTGAAGGTGTGCGCAACCAGCGGGCGCACATCGCGGCACTCATAGCAGCACATCCCGTCGCATGCGTATGGCCGCCGCGATAATGAGGAGCGACAAGCCAAAGACGACAGTCGGCGCGATGACAGCAAAAGTGACGCTCAGGTTGGCGCTTGGGTTGGGGAAGAGGTAGCTGGAGATGAACGTGTTGAATCCGATTGCACCGGAACTGGATAGCAGCCCGTGCGCCGCGCTGCTGAGCACCCCAAAGCCGACGGGCACGCCCCAGGCGATCCAGCGGTTGGTACGCGCAAGCAGCGAAACGGCAAAGCTCAGGAGGGCAACGATTCCTGCCCACGCGGAGGCGTACAAGGCGTAGGCGGTGTTTGCGAGATACGGGCGGACGGACGAAAGCCCAGCAAAAAGACCATCCGCGGGGGTCTCGAGATAGACCGGCGTGTTCATGCTGCCCGCGAACGAGCCCTCGATTGGGAACGTGACGAGCGCCAGCACCTGGAGCAGAGCGGCCATGGCGAGCGTGATAAGAAAGCCGCCCACGAATGCGACGGTGGCATTCGCCCAGATATATGTAGAGGTTGATGTGCGACTTGCTATGGCAGCCGCCGTTCCTTCGCGCACCTCCTGCGCAAGATTGCCGGCGGCGACAAGCGCGGCAACTGGAAAAAGAAGCAACGCGATGTAGATCATGAGGGCGTGCGCCTGCATGCGCAGATTGTTCCAAGCCCAGCCGTAAGCAGCGCCCGGGACCGATCCCGCTTCTTCTCCAAAGAACATCCAACACGTTTGCGCAAACCCAATGAGGGTAAACAGCAACATGATCGTGACGGCGGCTTTGCACTCGCGTCGCGCGCAGGCACGACGCGAGCGCAAGATGAGCAAGCGAGCGAACATGGCGGACCTCCCCCTGCGACCTTGCAGCTGACTTTGCCCCATTGTGTCGGCGCGGCGTGAGATAGCGCCACCATGTTCGAGTTTCTTTTGAGTGAAACGCCCGCTACCTGTGGTTGACGCCGCAGGTAGCGGGCGCTGTGCGAGCGAAAGACGCGAATTGTGCCGTGTGGCCTACAGGTCGCCGCCACCCAGCAGGCCGCGCAGGACCTGATGCGGATCGGCTGAGCCGTCGCGCGGGGCAAGGGCGGTAATCTTCTTCTGCATCTTGAACTCGTGGACCTCGTCCTCGAGTTCGCGCACGCGGGCGCGAAGCTTTTCCATCTCGCGCTCGCGCTCTTCGGCACGCTCCTTCATGTCGAGGATGCGCACCACGCCGGCGAGGTTGATGCCCTCGTCGGTGAGCTGGTTGATGAGCTCCAAGCGCTCGATGTCGGCGCGCGAGTACAGGCGCGTGTTGCCGCCGGAGCGCTGAGGATTCACCAGGCCCTTGGATTCGTAGACGCGCAGGGTCTGGGGGTGCATGCCCGTAAGCTCCGCCGCGACGGAAATCATGTACAGCGGCTTGTTGCGCGCATCATCAGCCATGTTGGATCCCCAAACTCTCGTCCACGTCGCAGGGCGGCAGCGCCCTGCGCACCAACATTAAATCTACCACGTCCCCAGAGAGGACGCACTTCTCCCCAGGGGAGAAGTGCGTCGAGAGGACAACAACGGAGACGGCCGGCTGAGGTGCCCGAGATTGCCGCGAAAGCCGAGGGCGCACGCCTTGCGTGCGGCGCCCGAAGGCTTGAACGGCAAGGTCGGGCACCTCAGTCCGGCCGGGCGGGTCGAAGACAGCTACAGCTTGGCACGGTAGCGGTTCACTTCGGAACGGTAGTCGCGGTGGTCGGCGTCGCGGAGCTTCTCGAGGGCAGACTTCTCGTCGCCCGAGAGGCCCGTGGGCACCTGCACGGCCACCTTGACCAGCAGGGCGCCCGTCTTTCCGCGGTGCTTCACGTCCGGTGCGCCCATCTCTTTGAAGCGGAAGGTCTTGCCGCTCTGCGTACCCGCCGGCACCTTCAGGCGCACCGTGGCGCCGCCCGGAGTGGGAACGTCAACCGAGCAGCCGAGCGCCGCCTCGTAGGCGGAAATCGGCAGCTCCATGGTCACGTCGGCACCCTTGCGCTTGAACAGCGGGTGCTCGGCCACGTTGGTGGTCACCACGAGGTCGCCGCGCTCGCCGCCGTTGACACCGTACTCGCCGCGGCGCTTGTAGCGCAGCTTGCCGCCGTCCACCGCACCGGCCGGCACCGACACCGTGATGGTCTGCTGCTCGCCGGTGGACGGAATGCGGTAGGTCACCTTGTGCGTCACGCCGCGGAAGGCGTCCTCGGCGGACACATCGACCGAAAGCGACAGGTCGCTGCCCTTGCGCGGCCTGTTCGCGGCACGAGCGCCACCGCCCATGCCGCCAAAGTTGCTCGCCCAGTCGGACCCAAACGCGCCCTCGCCGTTGAAGATGCTGCTGAAGATATCGCTCCAACCGCCGGCGCCCGGACCGCCCGCGTAGGTGTAGCCACCGCCGCCGGCACCGGGGATGCCGCCGAACATCAGCATCTGGTCGTACTCTTTGCGCTTCTTGGGATCCGAGAGCGTATCGTACGCCTCGGAGATCTCTTTGAACTTGGCCTCGTCGCCGCCCGCATCGGGGTGGTACTTCTGCGCGAGCTTGCGGAAGGCCTTCTTGATCTCTTGGTCGGAGGCGTTCTTCTGGACGCCCAACACGTCATAGAACGTCTTTCCCTGCGGCATCTACGCCCCCTCCTTTCCTGTTCCACTATGACGGACGGCAGCGGTGACGTCGGAGCTCGTCCACGTCACTTGGCGCTGCCGACCGAAAAAGGCTCCGGAGCCTTGCCCCGGAGCCCTCGAAGCTTACTCTTCGGTCCCCTCGGAGGATTCCTCCGCGGGCTCCTCCGGCGCGGGCCTCTTGGCACCGCCGTAGGTCACCGTGACCATGGCGGAACGCAGGATGCGGTCCCCCATGCGGTAGCCCTTCTGATACACGTCGTGCACCGTCTCGTCGTAGGCCTCGGTGTCCTCGACGCGGCCGACCGCCTGGTGCTCAAGCGGGTTGAACGCCTCGCCCTTGGGGTCGATGACCTCGACGCCCTCGTGCTCGAACACGCCCATGAGCTTGGCGTGCACCGCGTCGACGCCGTCGACGAACTGCTTGAAGTCGTCGGCGAGCTCCTGGGTGCGCGCGTGGTCGATGGCGCGCTCGATGTCATCGACGACGGGCAGCAGCGCGCTCACGAGCTTCTCGGTCGCGCGGGCCTGCTCGGCCAGGCGCTCCGCCGCCGTGCGGCGACGGAAGTTCTCCCAGTCGGCCTGCAGGCGGGTCGCGCGGTCGGCGGCCTCGGAGGCCTTGGTCTCCGCCTCTTTCTGCGCGTCCGCGGCGGCCTCGAGCTCGGCGCGAACGTCAGCGAGCTCTGCGGCGACCTGCTCGTACTTCACCTTGAAGTCGTCGTTGGCGGCCTCTTCGCCGGCGCGGATGGCGGCAGCCACCATCTCCTCCTCGGTCATAGCGGGCACCTCCTGCTCCTCGGCGGTCGCGGCGGCCTCAGCCGCCTCGGTCTCAACGGTCTCGGTCTCGGCAGCTTCCGTTGCCTCGTCGGCTGCCTCTACGGGAATCTTCACGTCCTTCTCCTCAGCATCCGCGGAGGCGGCAGCGGCGGCCGCCTCCGTGTGGTCATTGCGGGCGGACATGATTACTTGTCCTCGTCAACAACCTCGTAGTCGGCATCGACGACATCGTCGTCAGCGCCGGCTGCGGAGCCAGCGGCGCCGCCGTCGGTGGCCTGCTGGGCGTCGGCGTACACGATCTGGGCGAGCTCGTAGGCCACGGACTGCAGGTTGTCGCCCGCGGTCTTGATGGCCTCGACATCGGAGCCCTCGAGGGCCTTCTTGGCCTCATCGATGGCGGACTGAGCCTTGGACTTGAGGTCGGCGTTAACCTTGTCGCCCAGGTCGGCGAGGGTCTGCTCGGTGGAGTAGCAGAGGCTGTCGGTCTGGTTGCGGACCTCGACCTCCTCCTTCTGCTTCTTGTCCTCCTCGGCGTGGGCCTCGGCGTCCTTGACCATGCGGTCGACTTCCTCGTCGGAAAGCGCGGTGGAGCCGGAGATGGTGATCTGCTGCTCCTTGCCGGTGCCCTTGTCCTTAGCGGAGACCTTCACGATGCCGTTGGCGTCGATGTCGAAGGTGACCTCGATCTGCGGCACGCCGCGGCGGGCGGCCGGGATGCCGGTGAGCTGGAACTTGCCCAGGCTCTTGTTGTCGCGCGCAAGCTCGCGCTCGCCCTGCAGGACGTTGATCTCGACGCTGGTCTGGTTGTCGGCAGCGGTGGAGTAGATCTCGGTCTTGGAGGTCGGGATCGTGGTGTTGCGGTCGATCATCTTGGTCATGATGCCGCCCATGGTCTCGACGCCCAGCGACAGCGGGGTGACGTCGAGCAGCAGGATGTCCGAAGGACCGTCACCAGCGAGGATGGCGCCCTGAACGGCTGCGCCGGAGGCGACGACCTCGTCGGGATTCACGGACATGTTGGGCTGCTTGCCGGTCATGTTCTTCACGAGCTCCTGAACGGCGGGCATACGGGTGGAGCCGCCGACGAGGATGACCTCGGTGAGGTCGGAGAGCTTGAGGTTGGCGTCGCGCAGGGCGTTGGTGACCGGCTGCTTGCAGCGCTCGAGCAGGTCGTGCGTGATGCGCTCGAACTCGGCGCGGGTCAGCGTGTAGTCGAGGTGCTTGGGGCCGGAGGCGTCAGCGGTGATGAAGGGCAGGTTGATGGTGGCCTGCTGGGCGGCGGAGAGCTCCTTCTTGGCGTTCTCGGCGGCCTCCTTCAGGCGCTGCAGGGCCATGGGGTCCTGGCGCAGGTCGATGCCGTTGTCGGACTGGAACTTATCGGCCAGCCAGTCGATGACGCGCTGATCCCAGTCGTCGCCGCCCAGGTGGTTGTCGCCGGAGGTGGACAGGACCTCGAACACGCCGTCGGCCAAATCGAGGATGGAGACGTCGAACGTGCCGCCGCCCAGGTCGAAGACGAGGATGCGCTGGTCGGTGCCCTGCTTGTCAAGGCCGTAGGCGAGCGCCGCAGCGGTCGGCTCGTTGACGATGCGCTTGACGTTCAGGCCGGCGATCTTACCGGCGTCCTTGGTGGCCTGACGCTGGGCGTCGTTGAAGTAGGCCGGGACGGTGATGACGGCATCGGTGACGGTCTCGCCCAGGTACTTCTCAGCGTCGGTCTTCATCTTCTGCAGGATCATGGCGCTCACCTGCTCGGGCGTGAAGTCCTGGCCGTCGATGTGAGCGACGGCGCGGCCGCCCTGGCCCTCCTTGACCTCATACGGAACGGTCTTGATCTCGCTCGCGACCTCGGAGTACTTGCGGCCCATGAAGCGCTTGATGGAGAACACGGTGTTCTTGGGGTTGGTGACCGCCTGGTTCTTAGCGGCCTTGCCCACGACGCGGTCGCCGTCGGCGCGGAAGCCCACCACGGACGGGGTGGTGCGGTCGCCCTCAGCGTTCACGATGATGGTGGGGTCGCCGCCCTCGAAGACCGCCATAGCGGAGTTGGTCGTACCAAGGTCGATACCAAGAATCTTGCTCATGATATATCCCTCTTCTTTCTGTTACGTGCCGGGTGGCTCGGGCCTATCCCGGCGCCACGCGTTTTTTTCGTTCGCTCCTACTATATCCCCTTATAGGCTCGCTTATACAAAATCTAAGTCATTCCATATAAGATTTTCTAAAAAACTTGAAGAAAGGGACGTTTTGGCCGGTAAACGCGAAAGAAAGGCAGGATGGAACCTTTCGGCGTCCTGTGAAGGAGCAGCGCGGGAGGGGGTTCGCAGCAGACCGGAATGGAGCCCGTCGTTGAAACGCCGCTCATGGATCGTCGCCGCAAGAAACCCGAGTTAATCACTATGAAATGGCTGGACATGCGGCTTTTTTAGTAAACCGAAGCTGACTCGGCGAACGGTATGAAAAAGCTTGCTTCGAGGCTTGCAATGGTGTCCCCTCGTGGTATGTTAAGCGCAGAAAGTTCGATGCGCATTCGCCTGTGACATCGAGCGCAACTTGTATCGCACAGAGAGAGGATCACTATCATGGCTAAGCCTATCATTGATGCTGATGAGTGCATCGCTTGTGGCGTTTGCGTCGACGCTTGCCCCCAGGGCGTTCTTGAGCTCAACGACGTTGCTACCGTGACCGACGAGGATTCCTGCATCGCCTGCGGCGCTTGCCAGGAGGCCTGCCCGGCCGGCGCCATCACCGAGATCGAGGAGTAACTTCCCTCTCGCTGAAGCGCTCACGTGCACAGACGAAAAGCCCGGCTCCGCAAGGAGCCGGGCTTTTTTGTTTGCCGGCGGCTCGAGCGCCCGCCCCGATCCGCGCGATGCGAGCACTAGAGGGGCCGACGAAGGCTTCGGGCGCCAGTTCTGGGCGCTTCTGTCGTATGTTCCGCCGGGGCTGGTCAAAAATCCGTCGAGTCGGGATTCACCTCATCTTACTTGTATAGATTGTAGGTGTCTTCTTTAATATGCTATTTCAATATGCAGAAAGTGCCCTATCGCCACTGTGGCGATAGGGCACTTTCTGCAGGCATCAATCCTGGGGTTTTACTTGCCGATGCGAGAGGCCGGAAGCTGTAGAGCACTCAAATTGGGCACGATGAGGCCGAAAATCCCGACTCGACGGATTTTTGACCAGCCCTCCCCGACCGATACGAAAAAAGACGGCAATCGCAAGAACCGATCCGGGGATCTCGCTGCCGGCGGTGGGCTCTACGCCTGCACGACGTCCCGTTCATACGGGAGCACCTCGGCAAGATAGCCCTTTGCGGCCAGCGCTTCCTCGATTTCGTCCAGGATCTCCTCGCTTTCCGCCGCGATCCGGTGGAAGTGGTAGCCGCTCGTCACCGTCATGAGTGGAAAGCTCTTGCCAGAACGGATCCCTTCCAGATAGCGCTCCACGTCGCGCCGGCTGCGCACGTCGAGGTCGGCCGTGATGGCACCGTACACGCGGTGGTTCACCATGACGTTGAGGGCGGCTCCGCCCAGGTCGACGATGGTGTTGAGCTCGTCTCCCACCTCTTCGACCGTGTGCCGCACCTTGATGAGGCGCGTGGGAACGGAAGGTCGGTCGGACTCGCGCAACGCGTACCCGCGGCTCGTGGCGACGATATCGTGACCGTCGGCGCGCAGCAGCGCCATATCCTGCACCACAACCTGACGGCTCACGCCCACAGCCTGCGCCAGCGCGCGGCCCGAAACGGGCGCACCCGCATCGTGCAGTGCCTTCACGATCGCATCTCTGCGCTCTTTGCCGGTCATATACCGTCCTTTCGTATCCACGCTCGCGTCTTTACTGCCATCCGGCTCCGTCAACATCACCATACCACCCGGTTTTGCCCTCTGCTTGCGCGGACGCATGCAGAGGGCAAAACCGGGTGAATCAGTAAACGGCCCTATTCCTCGAGAAGACGCAGGTGCTTGAGGGACAGGTCGAGGATGGGTGCGGAATGGGTGAGCGCGCCCGACGAGATGTAGTCCACGCCCAGGTCGGCCAGCGCACGGATGTTGTGCGCGTTGACGTTGCCGGACGCCTCGGTGCGCGCGCGGCCCGCGATGAGCGCGATGGCCTCGGCCATCTGGTCGTGCGTCATGTTGTCGAACATGATGATGTCCGCGCCCGCCTCAACGGCCTCGCGCACCATGTCGAGGTTCTCGCATTCCACCTCAACGGTGCAGGTAAACGACGCGTGGGCACGCGCAGCGGCAACCGCCTGCGCAACGCCGCCGGCGGCATCGATGTGGTTGTCCTTGAGCATCACCGCGGTCGACAGGTTGAACCGGTGGTTACGCCCGCCGCCAAGTGCGACTGCTTCCTTCTCGAAGATGCGCATGCCGGGCGTAGTCTTGCGCGTGTCGACCAACACGGTCTTCGCACCCTCGAGTACGCGCGCCATCGCACGGGTGTAGGTCGCGATACCGCTCATGCGCTGCAGGTAGTTGAGCGCGGTGCGCTCGCCGGAAAGCAGCGTCCGCGCATCGGCGCGCACGTAGGCGAGCAGCTGGCCGGGCTCGACCTCGTCGCCGTCGCTCACAAAGCGCTCCATCTGGGCCTGCGGATCGAGCAGGACAAACGTTCGCTCGAACACGTCAAGGCCCGCAATGACGCCGGGTGCTTTGGCGATGAGTTGCACCTCCGCGGCGTGCGGCTCGGGGCAGACGGAAGCGGTGCTCACGTCCTCGAACGTGATGTCTTCGCGCAGGGCCTGACGAATGTGGTCGTCAACGTACAGGCGCATGGTGATGGGATCCATGGCAATCCTCCTCTTCATGTGCGCGCATCGCGGCGCGCGGATAATCGTAGGGCGGCGAACGGCGCTAGCGGACTTCATCCAGCAGGGCGCCCAAGGCGGATTGGGGTGCACCGGGCATTTCGCGGTGGCGCCCGTCGAGCGGCGGCTCGCCTATGACGCCGGCATCTGCGCTGCCGCCGGTTGCGATGTGAAACGCGGCACGACGCGCAAACACGAGCGCCTCGAGCAGGCTGTTGGACGCCAAGCGGTTTTTGCCGTGCACGCCCGTGCAGCTCGTCTCGCCCACGGCGTACAGGCCGGGCACGCACGTCGCCGAATCGCGATCGACGTGGACGCCGCCCATGAAATAATGCTGCGCCGGCACGACGGGAATGGGCTCGCAGCAGATGTCGTAGCCCTCCTGCAGGCAGCGTTCATAGATATGGGAGAAGTGACCGCGGATGACATCGTGCGGCACGCGCTCAAACGAGAGGCGCACGTACGGCGCGCCGTCCTCCTCCATTTGGCGGTAGATGGCCGCGGAGACCACGTCGCGCGGCTGCAGCTCGTCGCAGAAGCGCTCGCCGGCCGCATTGAGCAGAATCGCGCCCTCGCCGCGGCAGGACTCGGAGATGAGGAAGGCTCGCTCCCCCGTCGCTGCGCCCGTGAAGAGGCTCGTGGGGTGAATCTGCACGTAGTCCATGTGCTCGAGCTGCGCGCCGTGGGCCGCCGCGATATCGCAGGCGTCGCCGGTGAGCTGCGGGAAGTTGGTCGAGCGGTCGTACAGGCCGCCGATGCCGCCACACGCGAGCACCGCTGCGCGCGCGAAGATACGGTACGCGGTGCCCGTCGCGCGGGAGGCGAGGTCCGTCGCACGCTCGGCGGAAGAAGCCTCGTCGACGGGCAGCGCGACCACGCCCGCGCAGCCTTCGCCCTCGTCGATCAGGTCGATCATGGCGGTGTGCTCGAGAATCTCTACGTTGCGCAGCTGGCGCACGCACGCAAGCAGCTTGGTCGTGATCTCGCGCCCCGTCACGTCACCGTGGAAGCAGATGCGCGGCCGGCTGTGCGCGCCCTCGCGCGTGTAAGCGAGCTGCCCGTGCTCGTCGCGCGCAAAATCAACTCCGCAGACAACCAGATCGTTGATGACGTCGCGGCTTGCACGCAGCATGAGATCGACGCTCTCGCGGCGGTTTTCGTAGTGGCCGGCGCGCAGCGTGTCCTCGGTGTAGGCATCGTAGTCGGACGCGTCGGGCAGCACGCAGATGCCGCCTTGCGCGAGCATGGAGTCGCATTCGTCCACGGCGCCCTTCGACAGCATGATGATGCGCGTGCCTTCCGGCAGCATAAGCGCGGTGTAGAGCCCCGCCACGCCGCAGCCGACGATGACCACATCGCAGGTGCGGTCGGCGGCGGCGCACGGCTCGAATTCAGCAGACATGGCCCCTACCTTCCCGCACATGCCAACATGCGCTCGAGCGTCGCCGCCGCGCGCTCGGCAACCTCGGGCGCCGGCGACGCGACCTCGCCCGTGTCCTCGCGCAGGCACGCCACGACACTCGCCAGCGTGATCTTGTCCATTTCGGGGCACGACGATTCGCTCACGAAATAGAGGCGCTTTGTTCCGCTGCAACGCCGGTCGATCTCCGCAGCGACGCCGTCCATGGTGACGACGATGAGCTCGTCGGCCGCGCTGTGTTCCGCATAGGCGATGAGCTCCGCCGTCGAGCCGATGCAATCCGCCAGCTCCAGCACGTCCTGCGCGCATTCGGGGTGCGCGAGCACCGGCGCCTGCGGATGGGCGCGCTTGAGCTCGGCGACTTCGCGCGCGGCGATGGCGGCGTGGAACGGGCAGCAGCCGTCGTTCAACAGCACGTGCTTCTCGGGCACCTGCTCGGCAACGTAACGTCCCAGATTGCGGTCGGGGATGAACAGGATGTGCGTTTGCGGAAGCGCGCGCACGACCTTCACGGCATTGGAGGACGTGACGCACACATCGCTCCAGCTCTTCACCTCGATGGTCGAGTTCACATAGCACACCACGGCCAGGTCATCGCCGTATGCGGCGCGCGCGGCCTCCACGGTATCGCGCGTCACCATGTGGGCCATGGGGCAGTCGGCCTCGGGTTCCGGCAGCAGCACCGTCTTCGTTGGATTGAGCAGCTTCATGCTTTCGCCCATGAACTGCACGCCCGCGATAACGAGCGTCTGCTGGGGCAGGCTGACGGCCAGCTTTGCCAGCGCGAACGAATCACCCACGTAATCGGCGATAGCCTGCACCTCGGGCGCCACGTAGTAATGGGCCAAAACGACAGCATCGCGCTCGCGCTTGAGGCGCGCAAGCTCTTCTGCCGTCGCAGAATCGATCTTGGACATATCGGCTCCCCTCGATATTCTTCATGTCCGAAGGGAGTATGGCAGGTTGCTTGACATCTGACAAGACAGGTGACAAGACAGCATGTGTTGTTCACGTGGCTGAAATGATGGAGCGGCGTGTGGCTGTTGGCCGAAGGGGGTTGGTAGTTTCTACTTGTCGTTTCGTTCGGTAACTAGGCAGAATTGCGCCCCTTAGCGAACGAAAGGGCAAGTAGAAATTGCTGACCCCCTGCTGGCAAGCGGGAGAGCCCCTAGTACGGAGCGCCAGCAGGCGGAAGACGCTTGATATAGGCCCACATGCGCTGCTTTTCGCGCGGATCGTTCAGCGCTGCCTCAAACCCGTCGAGCGCGAGCACGCGCCGCCCCAGCACGGGGGCGATCAGGCCGGGCTTGAGCATGGCGGTGTCGAAATCCTCGATGACCACGAGCGCATCGGCGTACGCGTCACGCATCGCACGCGCTGCGGCGTCGTCCAGCAGCAGCACGGCCTCCGGATCGAGCGCCTCCAGGGCCTCGTGCAGCACCTCGGGCGGAAGCGGCTCGCCTGCGGCGGCGACGGCATCGCCCGGCTGGGCGGGGCCGGCCACGGCAGCCAGTGCGCAGAAGTCTTCCGGCGCATAGCCGATTGCGCCCAGCGCGGCGCGCAGAGCGTGGCCATCGGCGCCCGCAAGGAGCTCCCCACCGGCCAGCTCGTCGGCATTGAGCTCGCCTTTTACGAGCACGATAGGCGAAAAAGCGTTGCCCGCCATGCGCACGCCGCGCGCGGCAAGCGCCTCAAGCTCCTGCTCCACAGCGCCCGCAAGCGCCTCTTTGCGATCAGACGACGATATCCGCATGGCGAATCCTTCCTTTGCGCAACTGCAGCAATCATACCCCCGCAGCACGCACAGCCGCGCGCCGGCTTGAACGAACTTTTTGGGGCACGGGATAAACCGCGCAACCGCGTGCATCGCCCCGCAACATCTGGGTATAACCCCCAACGTACTAGATGTCCCGCGCCCCCGCGGCGCTCTTCCATAGGAGGATCTTATGGCCACCATCATCGAGGCGACCCCGCAGAACTTCAACGAGCTGCTGACGTCCGACCTTCCCGTGCTCATCGATTTCTGGGCTCCGTGGTGCGGTCCGTGCCGCACGCTTTCGCCCATCGTCGACGAGCTGGCGGACGAGCTTGCCGGCAAGCTCGTGGTCGCCAAGTGCAATGTCGATGAGAACCAGGACATCGCCATGAAGTACGGCGTGATGTCCATTCCCACGCTCGTGATGCTCAAGGGGGGCAACGAGGCCATGCGCACGGTCGGAGCCATGCCCAAAGCCCGCCTTGCAGCCGAGATCGAGAAGGCTCTGTAACCTCTTCTTCTTCCTTCCTTTCTTTACCATGGAGCCTTCCCAGAGGGCGCGGTCCGCACGTCGGGCCGCGCCCTTTTGCATGCGCGAACGGGCACCGGCGCGGGCGCTTTGCAGTACACTGGGGCGAAGCGTATTCAAGGAGGCACCATGCACGACGTAGGCATGAACATGAGCCAGCTCGCCATGAGCGTGAAGCAGATCGACGACACCATCGCCCTTGCGCGCGACTGGAGCCACCAGCTGCTGCACGCGACGGAGAACTTCGACATGGAGCGCATCGGCGCCAAGCTCGAGGCGACCATGGACGCGCTCGGCGAGGCGCGCGCGGCGCTCGAGGGCTATGAGGAGGCCATCGAGGCCGACCACAATTCCGTCGGCACCGTCAAGCTGGTCTAACCCATGGGCGCATGCGAGAACCCCGGCGACCTCGTTCGGTTTTCCGTCGCGGTTCCCGGGGAGCTGCTCAGCCAGTTTGACGAGCGCAACGCCCGCCGGGGCGAAAGCGGCAACCGGTCTGAGGCGATTCGCGACCTCATGCGCGCCTCGCTGGTGCGCGAGAGCCTGCGCACGCCCGACGAGCAGGTCATAGGGTCGCTCACCATGATCTATGACCACCACACGGGCGACCTGACGCGCCGGCTGGACGAGATTCAGCACGATTACACCCACGAGATCGTGTCGACGCTCCATGTGCACCTCGACCATGCAAACTGCCTGGAGATCCTGGCGCTCAAGGGCCAGGGCGCGCGCATCTACGAGCTTGCGGACAAGCTGCTCGCCCTGCGCGGCGTGCACCACGGCGAGCTCACGTGCGCGGCGACGGAATCATGCCTGGACGTGTAGCCGCGCCGACAGGTGCGCGGCGTGTCCGTGTCCATGTGACGGGCATCGTGCAGGGCGTGGGCATGCGGCCTTTCGTGTACCGCGAGGCGCGTGCGCGGGGGCTGTTTGGCTGGGTGCTCAACGCTGCCGACGGCGTGCATATCGAGGCGCAGGGCGAGACGGGTGCGGTCGATGCATTCGTCGCCGCGCTGAGCGCCTGCGCGCCCGCCGCTGCGCGCGTCGAGCACGTGAATGTTACAGAGATTGCGCTTGAGGCGCCGAGCGATGACGCAGCGTTTCGCATTATCGCTTCAGACGAGCGGGGCGAGCGGACCACGCTCGTGTCGCCCGATATCGCCACCTGCGACGATTGCCTGCGCGAGCTGTTCGACCCAGCGGATCGGCGCTTCCACTACCCCTTCATCAACTGCACGAACTGCGGACCGCGCTTCACCATCATCCGGTCGCTGCCCTACGACCGGCCCGCGACCTCCATGGACGCGTTCCCCATGTGCCCCGATTGCGCACGCGAGTACGCGGACCCCGCCGACCGGCGCTTCCACGCGCAGCCCGATGCATGCTTTGCGTGCGGGCCGCACATCACGTGGCGCGAGCGCGACGGCGCAGACGCATGTCCTGCCATAGGAATTGACCGCGCGGCGAGCGACGCCATTATCGAGCGGTGCGCGGAGCTGCTTGCGGGCGGCGGCATCGTTGCCATCAAGGGCTTAGGCGGCTTTCATCTTGCATGCAATGCGGCTGACGAACAGGCAGTGCGCGAGCTGCGCCGGCGCAAACGCCGCAGCCGCAAACCGCTTGCGATCATGGTCCGCGGCGTTGGCGACGCGGAACGGTGGTGCACGGTCGACGGTTGCGAACGTGAGCTCCTTGCGGGCAGCGTGCGCCCCATCGTGTTGCTTCGCCGTCGTGTGGGCGGAGGCGGCGCGCCACTGGCTTCGTCTGTGGCCTACGACCTGCCCGAGCTGGGCGTTATGCTCCCCTACACGCCGCTGCAGCACCTCCTCATGGCGGCATGCGCGGAATGCGGCGTGCGGGCACTGGTTATGACCAGCGGAAACATCAGCGAAGAGCCCATAGAGATCGACGACGAAATCGCCTGGGAGCATCTGGGCGGCATCGCCGATGCGCTACTGGGCAACAATCGTGCCATTTTGTCGCGCTTTGACGACTCGGTCGTGCGCGTGGTCGATGGCGTCCCGATGCCGGTGCGGCGCGCGCGAGGCTATGCCCCGCTGCCGCTTCCGCTGCCGCATACGAGCGCTTCGCTGAGCCCGGACGCGTGCGTGCTGGCGTGCGGGCCGGAACAGAAGGCAACGGTCGCCCTCACCCGCGAGAACCCTGATGGCACGGCGCAATGTTTCGTTTCGCAGCATATCGGGGATATCGAGAACGCCGCCACCCTCGATGCCTGGCACGATGCGCGCACGCGGCTGGAAACACTGTTTGACCTGCAGCCGACGGCGCGCGCCTGCGACATGCACCCGGGATATCTATCGAGCCAGTGGGCGCGCGCCCGCGCCGATGAGGACGGTAGGCCTCTTGTTGAGGCGCAGCATCATCACGCGCACATCGCTTCGGTGCTTGCAGAAGCTGCGTGCGAAGGGGCTGTTGAGCCAGATGCTCCGGTTGTCGGCATTGCATTTGATGGCACGGGCGCGGGAACAGACGGCACGGTGTGGGGCGGCGAGGTTTTGATCGCCGACCTGCGCCATTGCGTGCGCGCAGCGCGACTTGCGCCCTGGCGGCTTCCCGGTGGGGCCGCGAGCGTTCGCGACGCACGGCGCTGCGCGCTCGCGCTGCTTGCGACATATGGGCTGCTTGGGCACCCTGGCGCGAGACGTTTGCTTGAAGACCTGACCGAGCAGGAGCGCTCGATTACGCTTGCCATGGTGGAACGCGGCATCAACAGCCCGCTCACCAGCAGCATGGGGCGCTTCCTCGATGCCTGCGCCGTGATCGTTGGCATACGCGGGCAGGCCACGTACGAAGGCGAGCCCGCAATCGAGCTCGAGGCCGCCGCGTGGCGCGCGCTAGGCGGGAGCGCAACCGTTGCCGAAGCGAATGTGGATGACAATGTCGATTATGCATTCCGTGCACCCGTTGACAAGGCAGCGGCCGTGACCGAAACGTCGCATACCGCATGGTCACCTGCACAAGATGCCGTTTTTGAGCAGGATGGGGCGCGCGACAGGCATGGCGCAGCAGGCTTTGAAACCGGTTCCAGCCGCACGGACTGCCCGACGGGCTCGGCTGGAAAATGCATATCCGACATTTTTATCCAGTTTGCCCACGAGGACCTCGCTGACGGCGCCTGCGCGCCGGTCGATATCGACCTGACACCGCTTCTGGCCCACTTGTTGGACAGCATCGAGCAGGGTGCGGACGCACCCGACCTCGCGTTGCTCGTCCACCAGGCCGTCGCGCGCATGGCCGCCGACGTCGCCGAGCGCATCTGCGAGCAAACCGGCATTCGAACCGTCGCGCTGTCCGGCGGCGTCTTCATGAACCGCTTGCTGCTCTCCACCCTGCGCGACCTGCTGAAATCACGTGGCATCACGGTCCTGGTCCCGCACGCCGTCCCCGTCAACGACGGGTGCATCGCGTACGGTCAAGCCGCAATCGCCCGCGCCCGGCTTGCAGCGCAGCGAGCGCGCGCATAGGCACCCGCGGCATCCTGCCAGCACGCGTTGCCGGGATGCCGCAAGCGCGGTACCATTTTCCCGAACGACAAGGGCGGGCGCGCTGCGCCTGCCATGCAGAAAGAGAGGCATCGCATGTGCCTGGCCGTTCCCGGCAAAATCATTCGCATCGATAATCCCGGCTCCGCTGTCGTCGACATGCTCGGCGCGCGCCGCGAGGTTTCGCTTCGCCTGGTACCCGACGCGCAGGTCGATGACTACGTGCTCGTCCACGCGGGCTTTGGCATCCAGGTCATCGGACCGGACGAGGCGCGCGAGACCATCGAGCTCATCCGCGAGATGGACGAGCTCGTGGAAGACGAGCTTGCCGTCGCGGGAGACAACGCGTGAGCGCGCACGGCCCGCAGGCTGCGGATATCGACTTTGATGCGTTTCGCGGCCCCGCGCTCGCACGCGAGCTCATCGCCCGCATCGGCCGCATCGTCGGCGACCGCGACATCAACCTCATGGAGGTCTGCGGCACGCACACAGTGAGCATCGGCCGCTATGGGTTCCGGTCGGTCATGCCCGCAGGGCTCCACCTGCTCTCCGGTCCCGGCTGCCCGGTCTGCGTGACCGCCAATCGCGACATCGACCACGCCATCGCTCTTTCCCGCCTCGACGGCGCGATCATCGCCACGTTTGGCGACATGATGCGCGTACCGGGCTCGACATCGTCGCTGCGCGCAGAAAAGGCGGCGGGACGCGATATCCGCATTGTGTATTCTCCCCTCGATGCCCTGCGCATCGCCGAGGACAATCCCGAGCGCCAGGTCATCTTCATGAGCGTGGGCTTCGAGACCACCACGCCCACCATCGCCGCCTGCATCCTCGAGGCATCCGAACGTGGGCTCGAGAACTTCTCGATGTTCACCGCCAACAAGATGACGCCGCCCGCGCTGCGCGCCATCGCCGATGACCCCGAAACGCGCATCGACGGGTTCATCCTGCCCGGACACGTGTCGACCATCACGGGCGCGGCGCCGTATCGCTTTTTGGTCGAGGAGTTCGCAACGCCGGGCGTCATCACCGGATTTGAGCCCGTCGACATCCTCGAGGGCATCGAGATGCTCGTGCGCATGGTCGTCGACAGGGCGCCGCGCATCGAAAACGCCTATCTGCGCGGCGTGAACGCCGACGGCAATCCCGTCGCGCGCGCCTTAACCGACCAGGTATTCGAACCCTGCGACGCCGCTTGGCGCGGACTGGGCGAGCTTCCGCAATCGGGGCTGCGCATTCGTCGGGAATTCGCGCGCTTCGATGCGGCACGGCGCTTCGAGGTTTTTGTTGAGCCCGCCGTCGAGCCACGCGGGTGCCGCTGCGGTGACGTGCTGCGCGGGCGCATCGCCCCGGACGCGTGTCCGCTGTTTGGGCGCGCGTGCACGCCCGAGAACCCCGTCGGCCCGTGCATGGTGTCGAGCGAGGGTAGCTGCGCCGCGTACTATCGCTTCCGGGATCGGTAGCGCCGGCAGCGAAAAGATTCTGAGGAGGACCGACATGCCAAGCGCGCATGATGCCACCGTCCTGTTGGGGCACGGATCGGGCGGACAGATGATGAAGCGCCTCATCGACGAGGTGTTTTTGGAGGAGTTCGGCTCGCCGGAGCTGCTGGCCGGCAACGACGCGGGCGTGGGCACGCTCACCGGCACCGGCCGCATCGCCATGTCGACCGACAGCTTCGTCGTGACGCCGCAGTTCTTCCCCGGCGGCAACATCGGGCGGCTGGCCGTGTGCGGCACGGTGAACGATGTCGCGACCTCGGGCGCCCACGTGCGCTATCTTTCCTGCGGGTTCATTCTCGAAGAGGGCTACCCCATGGACGACCTGCGCCGCATCGCGCACACGATGGCCGAGACCGCCGCGGAAGCGGGCGTGCGCATTGTCACCGGCGACACGAAGGTGGTCGAGCGCGGCGGGGCCGACGGCGTCTACATCAACACGACGGGCGTGGGCGAGGTTCCCGCGGGTCTCGAGCTGTCCGGCGCGAACTGCCGCCCGGGCGACGTCATCTTGGTGTCCGGCACGCTCGGCGACCACGGGATTGCGATCATGAGCCAGCGCGAAGGGCTCGCCTTCTTCACGGATATCGAGAGCGACGCGGCGCCGCTCAACGGCCTGATCGCTGCCGTTATCGAGGCCGCGCCGCACGTCCGTTGCTTCCGCGACCCCACACGCGGCGGCCTTGCCAGCACGCTGAACGAGTTTGCCGCTGCGAGCCGCGTCGTTATGGAGGTCGACGAGGAAGCCATTCCCGTGCGCCCCGAGGTGCGCGGCGCGTGCGAGATGCTGGGGTATGACGTGCTCCAGGTTGCCAACGAGGGAAAGATGGTCGCTGTCGTGCCCGCCGACGAGGCGCAGGCGGCGCTCGAGGCCATGCGCGGCGCGCGTTACGGCGAAAACGCAGCGATTATCGGCGAGATGCGCGAGCTTGCGGACGGCCGCGAGCCCAGCGTGCGCGTGCGAACCGGCTGGGGCTCTTCCCGCGTGCTCGACATGCTTGTGGGCGAGCAGCTGCCGCGCATCTGTTAGGCGATTGGGAGGAATTATGTCACGCCGCTTTGACCATGTCGTGTTCGACCTCGACGGAACGCTGCTCAACACGCTCGAGGACCTCGCGCTCGCCGGCAACCACGTGTGCCGGGCGAACGGATGGCCCGAGTTTTCGATCGATGCCTATCGCTTTAAGGTGGGAAACGGCATCTTCAAGCTTATCGAGCGCATTGTGCCGGCGGAATTTGCCGGCGATGCCGTCGTGTGTGAGCGGGCGCTGGAGCAATTTCGCACGTATTATGCGCAGCATAAGGAGGATCACACGGCTCCGTATTGCGGTGTGACGGATATGCTCGACGGACTGTTGGGGTGTGGCTTGACCCTCGCTGTGCTGACCAACAAGGACCACGCGGCGGCTGCGCCGCTTGTTGAGCGCTACTTTGGCGAGGGGCGCTTCGCGTACGTGCAGGGACACGTGGATCCCTTCCCGCCCAAACCCGACGCGGGTATCACCAAGCGCCTGCTCGAGGAGCTTGGTGCGGACCCCGCACGCACGCTCTACGTGGGTGATTCCAGCGTCGACGTGGCGACCGGCCACAACGCCGACCTCCCCGTCGTCGGCGTCACCTGGGGCTTCCGAGGCCGCACCGAACTGGCAGCCTCTGGCGCCGACTGGATTATCGACCATCCCGAAGAGCTCCTGCAGCTGGTCAAGTAGCCCGCTGGGGCGGAACTGAAGGCCGTGACGTCCCGGGAGCCGAGACCTGTCCCCAAAGGGGACAAAATGTCCCCTGGCACCCCCGTCCCCAATGGGGACAACAGGCGGGCCGCCGCTCCCCACGGGACCGAGATCTGTCCCCAGAGAGGCCAAAGTGGCGCCTCCCGCCCCCGTCCCCAGAGGCGCCAAACCCTGTAGGTCGAGTACTCAGTCAGCGAGCGGCAGCCTGGCGAGGCGAGGTGGGCCGAAAGAGGAGGGCATAGGGCTTCCGCCCATGCCCGACGATTGAGACCCAGATCGCCCGCCAGGCGGCCGCGCAGCGTCGAGCAGTTCCGCGGTTCGGCAGAACCGCGGAACCTAAAGCGTCATGTTGGGATCAGCGTCGATGGAGAAGTCGGAGAACTCGCCGCGCTGGAACTTCTCGCGCGCCACCACGGCGATCATGGCGGCATTGTCGGTGCAGGCGTTTTGCGGCGGCACGGTCACGCGGATTCCCTGGCGCGTGAGCTTGCGAATCATCATCTCGCGCAGATGCGGGTTGGCCGCCACGCCGCCGCCGATGCAATATTCCTTCGCACCGGTCTGGCGCAGGGCGTTCTTGGCCTTCTTGTACTGCACGTCGAACACCGCGGCCTCGAACGAAGCGGCGAGGTCGGGCAGATGCAGTGGACGCCCCGCCTTCTCCTCCTGCTCGATGTAGAGCATGACGGCGGTTTTCAAGCCCGACAGCGAGAAGCGGTAATCGCCTTTGCGATTGAGGGCGCGCGGAAACTCGATGGCATGCGGGTTGCCTGTCTCGGCCAGGCGCGAAATGATGGGTCCGCCCGGATAGCCCAGACCAAGCGCCTTGGCGACCTTGTCGAACGCCTCTCCCACGGCGTCGTCGAGCGTCTCGCCCAGCACCTCGTAATCTCCCCATGCGCGCACGTGCACGAGCATGGTGTGACCGCCGGAGACGAGCGTGAAAATGAACGGCGGCTTCAGGTCCGGCGTGGTGAGCAGGTTGGCGTAGAGGTGTCCCTCGAGGTGGTTCACGCAGATGAGCGGCCGCCGCGCCGCATACGCGAAGCCCTTGGCAAACGCCACGCCCACAACGAGCGCACCCACAAGGCCCGGTCCTTGCGTGACGCCGACGGCGGCAAGCTCGCGCGGAGCGAGCGCCCCCGTCTCAAGCCCGAGCGATGCCGCAGCCTCCTCGAGCGCGGCATCGACAACACCGACGATGACCTCGACGTGCTTGCGCGAGGCGATCTCGGGAACGACACCGCCGAAGCGCGCGTGGAAGTCGATCTGCGTAGACACCTGGTTCGCGAGCAGGTTGCCCTCGGCATCGATGATAGCGACAGCGGTCTCGTCGCAGGAGCTCTCGATGGCGAGCACCGGCTGGCGGTGCTCGATCTCGGCACGCTCTGCATCTGTGCGAACGGGCGTCGCAAGCGGCCAGACGCGCAACGCGGCGGCTGTGGGCTCGGGCGAGGCAGCGTCCACGGGAAGGACCAGGGGGAGCTCCGCCGTCATGACGAGCGCGTCGCGCCCGGTGCCATAGTAGCCGCGGCGCACGCCTGCAGCCGTGAAGCCCAGCGCCTCGTAGAGCGCGATGGCTGCCGCGTTGTCTGCCTCGACCTCGAGCGACGCCGTCTCGCAGCCAAGCATCTGCGCGTCGTAGCTCACATGCGCCAGCAGCTTGCGCGCGATGCCGCGCCTGCGGTACGTCCCGTCGACCGCCACGTCGAGAATCTGCACGTCCTTATCGATGACCATGCCGCCGGCGATGCCGATGAGCTTGCCATCGTCATGCGCGACCCACCAGGAGCGCGGCGCCGCGACGCTCTCGCCCAGCTCGTCCAGGAACATCGACGGCGTCCACGGCTCGTGGCCCGCACCCTCGAAGCACGCCTGCTCAAGCGCCGAAGCGGCCTCGGCGTCCGCCGCGCCCATGGGGCGCAGCTGCAGGTGGCGCCCCGCAAGCTCGTCGGCCACGCCGGTCGTATCGACATGCGCGCTTTCGGCAAGGCCCAGGCGCTTGCGCTCGTTTTCCTCCGCGTCGGAAAGGCGCGTGTAGATGGGCAGCACGAGCGCCGGGTCGCCCCCGGCCATCACCGTCGCGACGTCGTGGTCCTGCGCGTACGCGAGCGCCAACCCCTCGCCCGAAGGCCACCACAGCCCGCGGTCGAGCGCGCGGGCCATGAGGCCCGCCTCATCGAATTGCTTGCCGTAGCGCACCAGACCGTCGCCCGTAAGCTGCAGCTCTCCCGCATAGGAAAGCTCTGCCCACTCCGCGACGGCAACAGCCGCCTTCACGACACGCTCGCGCTCGAACAGGCGGTGCGGCCCCTGCTCGTCCAGCTCATACAGCGCAGGATAGACCTCGCCGCGCATGGCGTCCGCCGCCACGCCCAGTTTGCCGCGCACGCCTGCATCCCAGGCAGTCCATGCCGTGGCATCCAGCGTCGAGACCCCGTGCAGCGGAATATTCGCGCCGCGCGCCAAGCCCTTCGCCGTCGAGATGCCGATGCGCACGCCGGTAAACGACCCGGGGCCACGGCCAACGAGCACGGCATCGACTTCGTCCATCGATACGCCCGCCTGCGCCAAGACGCCATCGAGCGTATTCACGAGTTCCTCATTGGCGTGGCGGCGGCACATATGGTCGCCAGCTGCGAGCAGCTCCACGCGCCCGCGCGCGGCATCGCCGTCTGCGAGGCGCGCGAGGGCGCACGCGAGCATGTCCGTTGAGGTATCGATTGCGACCACGAGGGCCCGGCTGTCGCCGTTGTTCATCTTCTCCGTCCGTCCTATAGACAAATCTGGTCGATATGCATTTTTCATCAGCTCGCACCGATGAAAATATCGAATTCAAGAGCCCCTTGACGAGTCCGCGCGGCCCTGAGCACCGCTGCGAAAGGGGCGAACAGGGGAATATCCGGCGGCTTCCGGCATGTCAGGTCGATTGAAAAATGCATATCGACCAGATTTGTCTAGAAGCGACCAGCTTTCTCCGAAAAGGCGTTCTAACCCATCCCTTCGGCACCAGAAATCCGCCCAACAGCGGCATCGATGCCCACGGCAAGCGCGTCCGCACGCGCCCCGAAGGCCTCGAGCGCAATCGTGCGCCGGTCCGCGTCGTCCGGATCACGTGTCAGCGTGATCGACAGGTGCGCATCGGTGAGCTCATCCTGGAACTGCTCGCCCCACTCCAGCACGCACACGCCCTCGTAGCCCAGCACGTCGTAGATACCCGTATCCTCAAGCTCATAGGCATGCTCGAGGCGGTACAGGTCGAAGTGGAACAGCGGAATCCGCCCGCCATCGTGCACGGCCATGAGCGAGAACGTGGGGCTCGTCACCGGGCGCTCGTCACCGAGCCCGCGCGCCAAGCCCTTGGTGAACTGGGTCTTGCCAACGCCCAGCCCACCGGTGAGCACCAGCACGTCTCCGTCCTCGACCAGGCTCGCGACCAGCTCGCCGAAGGCGATGGTGTCGTCGACCGACGAGCTTGCGAACCGGCACGCGTCAATGCGTTGCAGCGCCATGGCTACTCCTCGATACGCGGCAGGGCATCCGAGTGCGCGGTCGCCGGAATGACCGGTCCGTCGACGGGGTGCCGAGCCAGATAGTCGCCCAGCATGCGGAAATCCTGCTCCAACAACTCCTGCCATGCGGGATTGCGCAATGCCGCCGCCGGATGGAACGTGGGCATGACCACGAAGTGCCCCATCTGGTGGAAGCGACCGCGCAGGCGCGTGATGCCAATCTCGGTCTTGAGCACGAAATGCGTCGCAGGGTTGCCGAGCGTCACGATGATGTCCGGCCAGATGCTGCGAATCTGCTCGCGCAGAAACGGGGAACATGCCAGCACTTCTTCGGCCTTGGGGTTGCGGTTTCCCGGCGGACGGCATTTGAGCACGTTGGCGATATAGATATCCTCGCGCTTGAGGCCGGCGAGCGACAGGATAGCGTTGAGGTTTTCGCCGGCACGGCCCACAAACGGCTCACCCTGTAGGTCCTCGTTGCGCCCCGGGGCCTCGCCCACGAACATCACGCGCGCACGCGGGTTGCCGACGCCGAACACGATCTTGGTACGCGTCTCGGCAAGCTGGCACAGGCGGCAGTCGCCCAGAACCTCGCGGATCTCCTCGAGCGACACCTCGCGCGGCTTTTGCCGCTCGTGGCCGGGAATATGCATGACACCCATGACGGCTCCTAGCAGTAAATCTTCTCCAAGCGCATACCGAACCCGCATGCGACCTCGTAATGGATGGTGTCGCGCAGGCGCGCCATCTCGTCCATGGTTATCTGAGCGTCGCCGTCGCGACCGATAATCGTCATGATGTCGCCGATCTCGGCCTCGGGCATCTGACGCATAGAGGTCTGCGTGATGGCTACCATGCACTGGTCCATGCAGATGTTGCCCACCTGGCGGATGCGCATGCCGCGGAACAGCACGTCCATGCGGTTCGAGAGCACGCGGGCAAGGCCGTCCGCATAGCCCAGGGGCAGCGTGCAGATCTGCACGCGTGCACGGGGCACGCGGTAGGTGAAGCCGTAGCCCACGCCCTCTCCCATGGCGGGGTGCGTCGTGCGCGTCACGCGAGCGCGCACGCTCATGACCGGCTCGAGCGGGAAGATCGAACGCGTGACCTCGGCGGGCTGCAAGCCGTACAGGCCGATGCCAGCGCGGATCATATCGTAATGCGTCGACTTGTCCAGAATCGACGCCACCGTGTTGTCGCAATGGACGATGCCACACTCGTAGCCGGCGTCGCGCATGGCGGCGACAGCCTCGTCGAAGCGCTTGCATTGGAGCTTGTAGTCCCAGCCGCTCGCCTCGTCGGCGGTGGCAAAGTGGGTGAACACGCCGTCGCACTGGATGCCGCGGTGAAAATCGATCTCGTGGCGGAACTCCAAGACGTCGGCATAGTGCACGCCGATGCGGTTCATGCCGGTCTCGATCGCCATGTGATACTTGCCGACCGTGCCCTGGCTCACCGCGCGCTCGCCATAGGCAAGCGCGAACTCAGAGGTATAGATCGATGGCATGAGCCGGTATTCGAGCAGCGTGTCGATAGCGGTCATCGGCGGCTCGCTCAGGATGAGGATCGGCTCGTTGATGCCGCCCTGACGGAGCTCGACACCCTCCATGACCGTCGAGACGGCGAACATATCGGTGCCCGTGGCATGCATGATCTTGGCGCACGGAACGGCCCCATGGCCGTAGGCATCAGCCTTGACCACGCAGCACAGACGCTGACGCGGCCCCAGCAGATTCTTGAACGCCCGCGCGTTGCGGCGCAGCGCGCCTTGGTCGATCTCGACCCATGCCCAGCGGGTTTCGGGCTCCTTGTGCGAAGGCATCGCCTATTCCGCCTCCCCTTCGCTCAACACGTCGAGGTCCTTGCAAACCTCGTTTTCGACCAGCTGCATAGCCTCACCGATAAGGTCGATGAGGTCGGTGGCGATGACACTCTTCTCGCCATACTCCGCCGCTGCGGCAAAACCGGTGTAGGAATGAACCGCGACGCCGTAGGCCGCAAGCAGCTCCCAGCGATCCGCCTCGCCATGAGAAGTCGCCACGATACCCGCGAGGATGCCGGCAAGCACGTCGCCGGAACCTGCGGTCGCAAGCGATGCGGGGCCCGCGATGGGAATGAGAACCTTCTCGACGCCCACGATAGCGGTCGTAGCGCCCTTTGCGACCACGACAAGGTTGTCGGAGCCAACGGCCCACTCGATGCGCTGGGCGGCGTCAATGGCCGTGCTCAGGTCGTCAACGGGCGCGTCGCCCACCAGGCGCGACAGCTCGCGGTGATGCGGGGTGAGGATGAGCGGGGCCTCGCGACGGTACAGGTCGGGCGTCTTGTCGATACCGTCGATAGCCAGGCGCGAGAGGCAGTTGAGCGCATCGGCGTCCAGGATGAGCGGACGGTCGCTTTCGAGCAGGCCCGAAACGACCTGCATGCAGCCTGCCGCCGTGGTCATGCCGGGACCGCACAGCACGCAATCGTACTTCGAGGCAATCTCGCAGATCTCCTGGCGCGCAGCAGCACCGAACGACCCGCGGGAGTCGCTGGGAATGGCGATGACCGGAATGGAAGGCAGCGCCATGCGGATGAGATTCGCGCAGGCATCGGGGGCAGCGACGGTGACGTAGCCCGCGCCAGCGCGCGCCGCGGCCTTGGCAGCCATCATGGCGGCACCGGGGTAGCGCGCGGAGCCCGCGACGACGAGCACGGAGCCGCGCGAATACTTGTTCACGATGGCCGGAAGGGGCTCGATGTAATCGACCAGGTCGCCCGGCTCGACGATCTCGGCCTCGTGATCGACATCGCCGATGACCTCGTCGAGCTGGTCGTATAGCTCACCGCACACGAGCTCGCCCACGTACTGAGGGCCGTCGGCGCTGTACAGGCCGATTTTCGGAGCAATCATGGTAGCCGTCTTGTCGGCGCGTACGCAGCAATCCTCGACGACACCCGTCATCGCATTCAGGCCCGAGGGGATGTCGACGGAAATAACGCGGCCGGCGACCTCGTTGAGCGTGGGGATCCAGATCGAAAACGGCGGCTTCACCGCACCATGGAAGCCCGTGCCCAGAATGGCGTCGATCACAAGGTCGGCTTTGGAAAGCAAGTCGGTCAGCTCATCGCGCGAGGGACCGACGACGACCGTGACGTCGCGCCCGGCAGTGCGGCGGGCAACGTGGCGCGCAAGGGCGCTCGGGATCTCGTTGGGCTCGACCGGCGAGACGACCGTGACGCCGATATCGTGCTGCTGCAAGATATCGGCCGCAACCCAACCGTCACCACCATTGTTGCCGAAGCCAACGAGGACGACAACGTCGTGCGGCTTATAGGAGAGCGCAAGCGAGGCGACGAATTCGCCAGCATGCTCCATGAGCTCGGCTTTGGAGGTGCCTTCGCGCTCGATGATATCCTCGAGTTTCTTGACTTCCTCAGTGCTCAGAATCGGCTTCATCTTGCAGCTCCTGTCCTGTTGTCGCATCCAACGCCGCAGCGGCATCGGCATGATCTTCTATTTGCACGCGCTCGAGCTCATCGAGCACCGAGCGGGCCTCTTTAAACGACTGCGCAATGAGCGCCCGCTCGTCCTGCTTGGCGGGTTTGGGCTTAGGGCGCGCGTCGGCGGTGATGGCCATGGCGTTGGCAACGGCCAAATCGCTGGTAAAGGAGAGGGAAATGGCAACCTCAACGATGCCTTGAGCCTGAGCGACCTCGAGCGCGCGCCCGGCAAGTACCGCGATAGGGCGACCGTTTTGATCGCGCGACACCGATACATCCTTGCGGCCCACGCCTTGGCCAAAGCCCGTGCCCAGCGCCTTGAGAACGGCCTCACGCGCGGCAAAACGGCACGCATAATGCGCAGCGGGCCGGGCCGACGCATCGCAATAGGCACGCTCTTCCTCGGTGAAAAGGCGCGTGACGAACGAAGGCGTGCGAGAAATGATCTCCTCTATGCGGTGAATCTCGACGATATCGACGCCGATAGCCGCTTCTGCCATATACACCACCCATCTAGCAGCTCGTCGCATTCGCACACCATTGTACTAGCAACAAGGATGGTATGCAGAGCGGGTAAGCGGGCAGTGGAGATGGGATGCACATATTGGGGCGAACGGCCCCGTGAACGCGGAAAGGGCCCCGCGGGAACATCCCGCGGGGCCCTCCCCTGCGATGAAACGCCGTCCACCGGTCA
>CALULJ010000026.1 GCA_944321445.1 uncultured Collinsella sp. | reverse complement strand
GGGGACGGGGGTGGGAGAGGCCACTTTGGCCTCTCCCTCCCCCGTCCCCAGAGGCGCCATTTAGCGTGTAGAATTTGCGCCAAACATGAATAAATCGACTTGCAATATGCATAAAGCTCGGTAGCCTTTGCGCTGAGCACCGCCTGCAACCTCGTCGATTGGCTGTTTGTAAGGAACAGCAGCGCATATTGTCGGCATTCGGCAAGGCATTGCGAGCCAAGCATCAAGACTCCCAAGTTTACCTTTGCTCCTGTCACTGAGCCCTTGAACGGCAACGATTTTAGTATTACCATTTAGTAATACTAAAGGTAGGGAGCGCCTATGCAATCCACGCCGATAGTATTGGAACACGCCTACAAACACGGACTAAGCAAGCGAGACATCATCCACGCCTGGAAAAACGCCTACATCGAACGACGACGAGATGGCCGATACGCTTTTGAACGTGTCCTTATTGGGCCGGATCGTGCGGGAAGAGCCGTTCAGCTGGTCGAAGCTTGGGACGAACGAAAAAACCGGTTCGTGATACTCCACGCCATGCATCTCACGCAGGGCATGCGAAACGAGTTGGGATTGAAGTGAGGAATACCATGCGCAGAAACGTGAAGAGGCCGGATAAAAACAAGCTGACAAACGATGAGATTGCGTTTGTAGCACCAGACGGCACTGCCTACACCAACAAGATGGTCAATGAGATGGAGGAGCGTATCGCCGCGGGCGACTTTGGAGAGGGCGAATGGGGGCCGATTCACTATGCCCCCGGTATGCCCGGCGGAATGTCCAAGCGCGACTGGCACCGCCTGCGCACCCAGCCTCCCGGCCGTCCGCCGCTGGCCGACGAACCCACCGACGTCGTCACCTTCAAAATGCCCCATTCGCTGGTGGAATACGTCAAGCGCGCCGCCAAAGCCTGCGGCCAAACCAAATCCAAATTCATCCGCGAGGCAGTTCTGGAGAAAGCCGCAAAAGTCCTCGGCCCCGAATAGCCAAAGCACAGCCTCCGGACGGCCGCACTCCATGCGCCGCTGCAAAAACCGGGGACTTTGGGCGGATTTTTTACCCCGGGTCCAGACAACCGGCTTTCTGACCTCGCGTTTTCGCAGGCAGAAAAGGTGCCGATGCAGACCTGGTCCAAAAAAATCCGCCCAAAGTCCCCGGTTTTTGCACTACCAAACGTGCCGCGCAAAGCGCGGCACACCAACTTTCCCCACCGCAGCGAGAAAAGTCGAGAAACAGACAGGGGCCCCCTACCGACCGTTTTGCACATTTCGCAGCCGCGCAGCGGCGAGGACGTGCAAAACGGTCGGTAGGGGGCCCTGCCCCGTGTATCGCAGGCTTATTCGAGCTCGAACGCGCCTGTATACAGCTGGTAATACGTACCGCGCTTGGCAATCAGCTCGTCGTGGCTGCCGCGCTCGATGATGCGGCCGTGATCAAGCACGATGATCGCATCGGAGTTGCGGACAGTCGACAGACGGTGCGCAATCACGAAGGTGGTGCGCCCGCTCATGAGTGCGTCCATGCCCTTCTGCACGAGCGCCTCGGTGCGGGTGTCGATCGACGACGTGGCCTCGTCCAGAATCATGACCGGCGGGTCGGCAACCGCTGCGCGCGAAATGGACAGCAGCTGGCGCTGGCCCTGCGACAGGTTGGAGCCGTTATCGGTCAGCATCGTGTTGTAGCCCTCGGGCAGGCGCTCGATGAAACCGTGCGCGCCAGCCAGCTTGGCCGCAGCGATGCACTCCTCGTCGGTCGCGTCCAGGCGGCCGTAGCGAATGTTGTCCATGACGGTGCCGGTGAACAGGTTCACGTCCTGCAGCACCATGCCCAGCGAATGACGCAGGTCGTCCTTGCGGATCTTCTCGACATTGATGCCATCGTAGCGAATCTTGCCGTCCTGGATGTCGTAGAAGCGGTTGATGAGGTTCGTGATCGTGGTCTTGCCGGCACCGGTTGCGCCCACGAAGGCGATCTTCTGGCCGGGCTTGGCCCACACGCTCACGTCGTGCAGCACGGTGTGGCCGGGCTTGTAGCCAAAGTCCACGTCGACCAGGCGCACATCGCCGCGAAGCGGCACGAGCTCCACGGTGCCGTCCTCGTGCGGGTGCTTCCAGGCCCAGCGGCCGGTGTGCTTGCCCTGCACCTCGACGAGCTTGCCGTTCTCCATCTTGGTGTTCACCAGCGTGACGTAACCATGATCCTGCTCGGGCTCCTCGTCCATGAGCTCAAAGATGCGCGCGGCACCCGCAAGGCCCATGACCACAGCGTTGATCTGCTGCGAGATCTGGCCAATCTGGCCGGCGAACTGCTTGGTCATGTTGAGGAACGGCACGGTCACGGCCACGGAGAAGGCCAAACCGGACACCGACACATTCGGCACGCCCGTGGCGATAAAGATGCCGCCCGCAAGCGCCACGATGACGTACATGAGGTTGCCCAGGTTCATGAGGATCGGGCCGAGCGTGTTGGTGTACATGTTCGCGGCGCGCGCGGCACGGAACAGACGCTCGTTGCGCACATCGAAGTCCTCCTGCGCAGCGTCCTCGTGGCAGAACACCTTGACGACGCGCTGGCCGTTCATGATCTCCTCAACGTGGCCCTCGACCACAGAGATCTCGTGCTGCTGCGCCAGGAAGTTGCGTGCAGAGCGGCCGCCCAGCTGCTTGGTCATGTAGGCCATGAAGCCCACGCCAAGAATGACCACAAGTGCCATCCAAATGCTGTAGTACACCATGACGCAAATCACGGAGCAGCAGGTAATGACGGTCAGGCAGATGTTGGGCATCGACTGCGAGATCATCTGGCGCAGGGTATCGATATCGTTCGTGTAATAACTCATGATATCGCCGCGCTGATGCTGGTCGAAGTAGCTGATGGGCAGGTCCTGCATGTGGTCGAACAGCTTCTCGCGGAACTTCTCCAGCGAACCCTGAGTGATGATGGCCATAAGGCGTGTCTGGGTGAAGTTGGCGACGAGCGTGACCGCGTACACGCCAATGAGCGTGAGCGTCAGCGTCGTGACCTGGCCGGACACGGAGTTCCAGTCGCCGGATTGCCAGGTGGCGCCAACAATCTCGAGCGCGCGCTGGATGAAGATGGCGGGCATGGCCGAAAGGATCGCCTGTACAAGGATGCACACGGCAACAATCGGCAGCAGCTTGGGATAGAACGAGAAGAGCGTCTTCACGAGGCGGCCGAGAATGTGCCCGCGGCCCGGGCGGCGATCGCCGTCATCGGTCTGGCGGCCGGCGACATTCTGACGATTGGCCTCGTACTGCTTCTTGGCTTCGGAATTAATGCTCATCGGCGACACCTCCCTTCGGGGTCACGGCTTGCGGGGCGGTAGCGGCGGCAGGCTTGGCAGTAGCGGCGGGCTCAGCCGGCTCCTCCACAGCCTCCTCGCTCGTGCGATTCTGCTGCTCATACGTATCGCGATAGATGTCGCAGGTCTTCAGCAGCTCCTCGTGCGTGCCCAGGCCCGCAATGTGGCCGTTGTCCAGCACCAGAATGCGGTCGGCGTGCTCAACAGAGCTCGTGCGCTGCGCGATGATGATCTTGGTGGTCTCGGGCAGGTACTGCGCCAGGCCTTCACGAATGAGCGCGTCGGTCTTGGTGTCGACGGCGCTCGTGGAGTCGTCCAAAATCAGCACCTTGGGGTGCTTCAGCAGCGCGCGGGCAATGCACAGACGCTGCTTCTGGCCGCCGGATACGTTGGTGCCGCCCTGCTCGATGTAGGTGTCATAGCGCTGCGGGAAGCCCTGGATGAACTCGTCGGCCTGCGCCAGCTTGCACACCTCTACCAGCTCGTCGTAAGAAGCGTCGGGGTTGCCCCAGCGCAGGTTCTCTTTGATGGTGCCGGAAAACAGCACGTTTTTCTGCAGCACGACGGCCACGTTGTTGCGCAGGAACTCCAAGTCGTAGTCGCGCACGTCCACGCCGCCGACCTTGACGGAGCCCTCGGTCACATCGTACAGGCGGCTGATGAGGTTCACCAGCGACGTTTTGGCCGAACCGGTGCCGCCCATGATGCCTAGGGTCTCGCCGCTGGCGATGTGCAGGTCGATCTCGGCCAGGGCGCGGTGCTCGGCCTTCTCGGAGTACTTGAACGTCACGTTGTCGAAGTCGATGGAGCCGTTCTTCATCTCGGTGATGGGGTGCTCCGGGTTCTTGATCGTGGGCTCGGTCTCAATGACCTCCACGATACGCTCGGCGCTCTCCTGCGCCATGGTGATCATGGCGAACACCATCGACACCATCATGAGCGCCATGAGGATCATGAAGCCATAGGTGGTGAGCGCGGAGAACTGGCCGACGTTCAGCATGGTGCCGCGGGTGGAGATGATGAGGTAGGAGCCGAACTGGATGATGACCGTGAACACCGTGAACACGGCGAGGTTCATCATGGGCGAGTTGAACGCGAGAATCTTCTCGGCGCGGGTGAAGTCGGCGCACACGTCCTGCGCGGCACGGCCGAACTTCTCCTTCTCGTAGTCCTGGCGCACGTAGCTCTTCACGTCGCGCATGCCGGTGACGTTCTCCTCGATGGACTCGTTGAGCGCGTCGTATTTGCGGAACACGGAGCGGAAGATCGGGTGCACGGTGCGCACGACCTTGAACAGGCCGAAGCCCAGGATGGGCACCACGATGACGAACACGATGGCCATGGGGCCGCCCATGATGAAGGCCATGACGATGCCGCAGATAAGAATCAGCGGGCAGCGGATGGCGGTGCGGATGACCATCATGTAGGCCAGCTGCACGTTGGTGATGTCCGTGGTGAGGCGCGTCACCAGCGATGAGCTGGAGAACTGGTCGATGTTGGCGAAGCTGAAGCGCTGCACCGCGGCGAACACGTCGTGGCGCAGGTTCTTGGCAAAGCCGCAGCTCGCCTCGGAGCAGGTAAGGCCTGCGCCGATGCCAAAGCACAGCGATGCAAGCGCCATGGCCACCAGAAGGCCGGCGTACGGCAGCATCTCGTCCACCGTCGCACCCTGCTGGATCGTGTTGATGAGCTGAGCGGTCACGAACGGAATGGCAACCTCCATGACCACCTCGCCCGACACGATGATGGGGGTGGCGATGGCCGCTTTCTTGTATTCGCGAATGCTCGCCATGAGCGTTTTAAGCATGCAATCCCTCCCAATGCGTGTGAATCTTGTCGAGCATCTCGACGAGTTGGTTCTGCTCTTCCTCACTCAGGCAGGCGAACGCCTGGCGACGGAACTGAACGCGCGCCTCCTGCTCCTGGGCGGCTTCTTGCGCGCCCTTTTCCGTGAGGCGGATGACCAGCTGACGGCGGTCTTCCGGGTTGCGCGTGCGCTCGATGAGCCCGGCGTTCTCGATCTTGGCGAGAATCTCGGAGAGCGAGCCGGGTTTGAGCTCGAAATACGTGCCCAGCTCGAGCTGCGACATTTGGCCGCCGTGCTTGGCGAGCAGACAGATGATCGCGGCCCGTCCCGACCTGCCGCCGCTATGGAAGTGCAGGTAGTGGCCAAAATAGCCCAGATTCCACAGCAGGCGGCGGGCGCGCGCCTCTTCAGGCGTGTCCACGGCGTCTTCGACTGCGTCAGACATGCGTAACTCCTTTCTCTTGCTCGGGGAAATCTGTTTTGCCGCAAGAAGATTACTACGGAGTTCGCAATAGTCAAGGTACCGAATAATTAGGTGGAGGAATTATTGGGAAAATAGGGACAGGCACTTTTTTCCCACCTACGCGAGCGCTTCGAGCAGGGCGGTGCAGCCGGCGAGCACGTCGCGATACGTGGCGTCGAAGTTGCCGGTGTACCAAGGGTCCGCAACGTCACCGGGGCGATCGGTCCAGTCCAGCAGGCGACTCACCTTGCCCTCGGGGTCGTTCCCCAAAATGCGCGCGAGGCCACGGCGGTTTTCCGCATCCATGTATACAATATGGTCCCAGTTGTCATATTCCGCTCGCGTGATGACGCGTGCGCGGTGCGGCACCAGCGGAATCCCTACCTCACGCAGCTTGGTCTCGGTGCCCCAGTGCGGCGGGTTGCCAATCTCCTCGTAGCTCGTAGCAGCGGAATCGATTTTGAACTCCGCCTCGCGCCCGGCGCGCCGCACCAACTCCGTCATCACCGACTCAGCCATAGTCGACCGACAAATATTCCCATGGCAAATGAACAGCACGCGATGCATATCGATCCTCTCGGAATGTCCTCTCTGGGGACGGGGGTCGTAGGGGACATTTTGTCCCCTCTGGGGACGGGGGTGCCAGAGGACATTTTGTCCTCTTTTGGGACAGGTTAGCGCATGCGGCCCAGCTTTTTGGCGATCATGCAGCGAAAAACCCGCGCAGGCCGAGAATCGTCAGGGAGTCAATCAAATCTACTTGCCGTTTCGTTCACTAACAGCCATGATTTCCCCCTGCTAGCGAACGAAACGGCAAGTAGAAACAACAAACCCCCTATCAGCTCGCGAGCAATCGGTGCGCCGGCCCGCTCGGGCATCGCGCAGCGCCGACGCGCTCGAACTTCCACGCCGGGCAGCGTACAATGGCAGCATCCGGGCGCCGCGCGAGGGTTGGCGGCGCAGGAGGGAGACAACCATGATTTGCCCGAGCTGCCATAGCGAAGTCCCTGACGGTTCGATGTTTTGCACCAACTGCGGAAAGAAGCTCGACACGCCCGCGCCGAGCGGTCCGGTGTGTCCCGTGTGCGGCGCGCAGGTCGCACCCGGTGCGAAGTTCTGCACTAACTGCGGCAATAAGCTGGAAGAGGCGACGGAAACGACCGCCGTGCAGCCGGAAGCTCCGGCGACAACCGCCGATGCCGTTTCGGCCGCAGAAGTTCAGGCGGAAGAAGAGATCGTTCCCACCGTTGCATCTGCGGTGGAGGAAGAGGCTCCCGAAACTGACGTCCCTGCTCCGCAGCCCGCTTCAGACAAGACCGTCGCGCAGGCTATTCCGGAAGAACCCCGGGTAAAGGAAGGCGCTTCTGAAGAATCCCCAGCAAGCGCCCTGGAAGAAACCGCAGCAGGCGCTCCGGAGGAGCTTCCGGCCGATGCCCCCACCGAGGCCATGGAGGATGCCGCACCCACCGTCGTCGCGCCGGTGCCCGCTCCCGACTCCGAGCTCGCCCCCGACACCTTCGACTCCGGCGCAGACGAGGCGGTCGAAACCCTATGGGGCGCCGACGGCCTCGCAACTCCGCCCGACGAAGCCGAAACCGTCCGGCTCACAGGCCCCACCTGCCCGTCCTGCGGCGCACCCGTGGACCCCAATGCCCCGTTCTGCACCCACTGCGGCGCGCGCCTGTCGGCCCCCGTCGCGTCCATCCCTTACGAGCAAGACGCATCCGCCGGCGCAACCATGGTCGACATGGCCCGCGTTTCGGCGGTCCCGCGCGGCGCTACGGTGCCCGGCATGTCCGAGCCCGTGCCCGTCATGACCAGCGCCCCCGCAACCCCACGGCAGGCCGACCTTCCGCCGCAATCCTTCGACGCTCCCGCAAAAAAGAAGATGAGCGGCGGCAAAATCGCAGCTATTGCCGTTGGTGCCGTAGTGGCGCTCGCGCTCGTGGGCGGTGGCGTGTGGTTCGTGCTCGACCAGCAGCGACAGCAGCAAGAGGCAGCCCAGCAGCAGGCGGCGGAAGAAGCGGCGGCGGCCGAGCACGCGGTCAAGATCATCGCCACCGCCGAAGGCTGGAACACAGCCGACGGTGCCTCGCGCCTGCCCGTGCACGTTGTCGGTACTGCCTCGGACGGCACGGCTGTCAACGAGGTCCAATACGTCGATTCCAACGGCGACGGCCTCAAGCTGCGCCAGGGCGATTACGATTTCACCATCGCCGCGTCTCCCATCGCGGCCGACGGCACCATCTACACGGTCCCGGGCACCACGCTCCACGTGAGCTTCGAGTCCGCCGATCCCAGCGAGTCCATCGACGCCACCGAGCAGGGCGGCTTCGAGCTCACGCCCATCGCCGCGCTCGACGTGACCGACGACCAGCTTTCCACAGCGTACGATCACGCTTCCAAGGATGAGGAGGGCACCGCGGACGCTGCCGCCCTGCGCGACGCCGCGACCAAGCGCCGCGACGATGCCGTGGCGCAAAAGGAGGCCGACGAGAAGGCCGCCGCAGAGGAGGCGGCTCGCGAGGCGCGTCACGTCGTCGCCAACGGCTTCGAATTCTTCATGCCGGAGCATTGGGACAACCGCGTCGACGTCGATATCGACGGCAGCACGGTGACCATCAGGTCCAAGAAGTACCCGCGCCTAGATTTGTGCTGGATCGAGGTGCGCCGCGGCGCCGAGGAGGCCATGGGCGACATCGGAACCGCCTGTATGGGCAGTGTGTCGTTGGGCGAGGGCATGTACGCGAACGTGTACGCGACCCGCTGGGGCTACACCATCGCCGACCTGTACCGCCGCGCGACCTCCGACCCCGACGATTACTACAGCATGGAGGAAGCGAACGAAATCGTCGACCTGCAGACGGGCGGCGCCATCACCTACACGCAGCTGCGCGACGACTATGTCGACAACGGCGAGGCTCACAACGACTTGACGGACAACTACATCCGCAAGCACATCGTCGAGACCATCCAACCCACAGGCTAATCTGCCTGGGAAAACGCCCGCAACTAAACAGCGCCCGCGCCCCAAGATGCCCATTCGGGTCTTGGGGCGCGGGCGCTGCCGCATACATGAATCGACATGAGCTACAGTCGCGTTCAGCCTACGCCGCGCTTTCCGCCAGCTCAGCTGCGGGTTCCTCCACACCTTCGGTCTCTTCCGCCGCCGCGCGCTCGCGGGAATCAACGCGCTTCAGCGCCTCGATGGCGCATTCGAGCATGCCCGGATCGGCCTTGCGCGTGGTGAGACGCTGCATCTGCAATCCCGGCCACAGCGCAATCTTGACCAGCGGATTATCCGGATGCGAGCCAGCCCACTTTACCGTGACCTCGTAGGACACACCGGCCACGATGGGCAACATTACCAGGCGCGAGCAGAACACGAAGAGCGATCGCACGATACCCTCGAGCCCCAGCGCCTCGGCCCAAGCGCCAACCGGCACCACGGCGTGCAGGATAAGCGCCACGCCCACGGTCATCACCAAAAACGCGGTGCCGCAGCGCACGTGCAGGCGCGAGAATTTCGCTGCGTTCTCGGGCGTGAGCGGCAGCCCGTGCTCAAAGCAGTGGATCGACTGGTGCTCGGCACCGTGGTAGCCGTACATACGCGCCATGTCGGGGATGAGCCCCACGCCGCCCACGTACGCGATGAGCACCGTGATGCGCAGCAGTGCCTCGACGATGTTCCACACAAGCGAGTTGTCGGCCGAAAGCTCGCCGACCAGCAGGTTTGTGAGGAACAGCGGCACGGCGACAAAAATGCCCACACCCAGCAGCACGCCGATGCACACCGAGATGACCATGGCGATCCCCATGCCGGAGTCACCCTGCTTGCCGGCATCGTCGCCGGTAGAAGTGCCATTCCTGTCGGCGGGTGCGCCGCTATCTTCCTCTTCATCGTCAAAATCAAACGCATGCTCAGACGCGATGTCGAGCGCGCGATACGCAAGCACCATCGACTCGGCGAACGACACGCAGCCGCGGATGATAGGCCAGCGCATCCAGCCGGGGCGTGTCGAGGGGTCCGGCAGGTCGTGTTCTTCGACATATATGCTGCCGTCTTCGCAGCGTACGGCGACTGCCCAGTTGAGCTTGCCGCGCATCATGACGCCCTCGAGCGTGGCCGACCCGCCAATATGCGTGCAGAACAGCTCGCCTTCTTCGGCGATGTCCTGTTGCGAATGCTTTGCCATGGAAACCCTTCCGGTCCGAAATGCATTCGCACAAGCTTAGCGCGAAGGAGCACCGGCGGAGGGGTCAGACGCAACGACGCGCCCGACCCTCACGAACGCGACAAAAGCGGTTCGCGCCCGCCCGCACGGCGCGTCAAGAGGCCGACGCCTGTATGTGGGTGTCGTTGGGCCGCTCACATGAGCGTTTCACGACCCCATAGCGCGAAAAAAACTCCGAACTGGATAACAATGTCGATTATGCATTTTTAGCCATATCTAACTCGTAATTTCCAGCCTACGACCGTTCAGTTTCAGGTGCAAAAGAGTGGACAAACCAAACAAAACGGCCATAACGTAACGCCGTAGCCAGCGATCGACAGCCCTTTGGCTCGCCCCTGAGGTCTCGCAACTGCTCTAGCGCCCCTTCGGCGCGCTTCCAAAAATGCATAATCGACATTTTTATCCACCTTGAGCGAAATCAGGCATCTGCGCCAAGAAAACGACCGTCCAAAATCACCATCCGCGCGACCAAACCTGCGACAGGCACCTCGCCGCCTACCGGATGCGCCGCAGTCCCACCCCGACGGCGCGATATAGTGAAACGCATAGGGCAAAAGCGCCAAGCGGCGCCACCCGCCCGTCACCTCAACACCGCAAGGAGCAGCCATGTCCACTATCACCACTATCTCCCGTGGCGGCCTCACCGCCAGCATCGACAGCATGGGTGCGCAGCTCACAAGCCTCGCGCTTAACGGCAACGAGTACCTGTGGCAGGCCGATCCGGCATTTTGGGGCAAGCACGCGCCGGTGCTGTTCCCCATCGTGGGCAACCTGCGCAACGACTTCGCCGAGTCTACCCAGGGTCCGTGTCACATGGGGCGCCACGGCTTGGCGCGCATCAACGAGCACAAGCTGGTCGCCACCAGCGAAGACGGCTCGTCGGCAACCTTCGAGTTCGTCAGCTCCGATCAAACCCGCGAGGCCTTCCCGTACGATTTCAAGCTCAACATGACCTACGCGCTTACCGGCCCGGCGTCGCTCACGCAAACCTTCTCCGTCACCAACACCGGCAGCGTTAACCTGCCATTTTCCGTCGGCGGCCACCCCGCATTCAACATTCCCGCGCCCGGCGGCGCCGAGGCAGGCGAGACCTTCGAGGACTACGAGTTCCACTTCGCCGAGCCCTGGACCGCCGCATGCCCTAAGATCGTTGCCGGCGGCTTGGCCGACCCCACCGACACGTTCACGCCGGTCAACCAGGCAGATGCCCTGCCGCTCACGCGCGATTGCTTCGCGTACGACACCATGATCTTCGACCACGTGCCCGGCAACACCATCTCGCTGGTGGGGAAGAAATCCGGCCATGGCATCCAGGTCGACTTCCCCGGCTTCGACTTCCTCGGCGTGTGGTCCGCACCCGGCGCGCCCTTCGTCGCACTCGAGCCCTGGACCGGCCACGCCACCTACACCACCGAAGACGACATCCTGGAGCACAAGGAGGGCATCACTATCCTCGCCCCGGGCAAAACAAGCACCAGCTCCTTCACCATCACGCTGCTGGGAAAATAGGGACAGGCACTTTTTTCCCACGGGGGCGGGCCACGTTCGTTTTCAGGCACCCGGCCCGCCCCCGCGGCGCACCATACCTGCTTCAAAATTGAGTTTCATGCATGTTTCCTGCCACCTTTGGGTGGCTTTCTGCATAAAGGCGCGGTATGCTGCCACCTTGTACGCGTAACTTTCTCGCATTAAGTTGCAAGGGGGAGGGGAATGGGTCCCCTCCGGTTGCGTCGTACGGAAGGGGTCATACACAAAAACTTTTGGAAGGGAAACCATCATGACCAAGAATTCCTTTGCAAACGCGCAGCCAGGGCAGTGCTCTCGCCGCGATTTCCTCAAGCTCTCCGGGCTCACGGCGTTCAGCGTGGGAGGCATGATGTTCCTGACCGGATGCGGCCCCGCCGCGCAGGACTCGGGTGACGACGCCGACGCCGGCTCCGCCACCGACGATACCGCTGCGGGCGACAACGCCACGCTGGGCGACGGCACCACGCTGCGCGTTGGCATGGAGGCTGCTTACGCCCCCTACAACTGGCAGGTCTCCGAGGCCTCTGATTACACCATCCCCATCGATAACGTCGACGGCGCTTACGCCGACGGCTACGACGTGCAGGTCGCCAAGATCATCGCCGATGGCCTGGGCCTCGAGCCCGTCGCGGTCAAGCTCGACTTCGCCGCGCTCATCGACTCGCTCAACAACGGCCAGATCGACATCGTGTGCGCCGGCATGTCCGTCACGCCTGAGCGCGAGGACTCCGCCGACTTCTCCGACTCCTACGTCGACGACGACATCGTCATGATCACCAAGAAGGACTCCGCCTACGCCGGCGCCACCACGTTTGCCGAGCTCGCTGGCGCGTCCATCATGGGCCAGGCCGCCACGATGTACGACGACGTCATCGAGCAGATCCCCGATGTCAACCACATGACCCCGGGCGAGACCGTCCCCGCCGTCGTCGAGAGCCTGGCTTCCGGCACGAGCGACATCATCACCTACTCGATGCTGTCCGTGCCCAAGCTGATCGAGACCTATCCCGACTTCGTCGAGCTCGAGATGACCGACAAGTTCGAGGGCTCCGTCATGCCCGACAACGCGGCCATCGCCAAGGGCCAGGACGCCATCCTCGAGCAGATCAACGAGATCATCGCGACCATCTCCGACGAGGACCGTCAGACGATGTGGAACGAGTGCATGGATCGCCAGCCGGCGTAACCCGTACAGCACGCAGGTCCAACCCTTAGCTTTTCAGGGCGCGCGTTTTGACCGTTTTGGTCGACGCGCGTCCTACGTGTCTCAATCGATAAGGAGAAAACCATGAGCTCTGCCCAATCTGGCGAGCAGATGACGCCGAGGAAGCGGGGCAAATTCGCCTCGTTTATCCTTGACGACCACCGCTATGTGCTGCTGGGCACGAGTGCGGTAGCGTTCCTGGGTATGCTGCTGTCGAGCCAGTCGCGCCCCCGCCTGAGCTTCCTCGCAAACGCCTTCACCGTCGAGCTGGTCATGTACTACCTGCTCGCAGCGTGGCTCGTCCTTTCCGCCATCGCTCTGGTGTTCAAGCTCACGCACTGGAAGACGTACGCCACGACCTCGCCGTTCACCAAACCAGCCATCGCGCGCGTGCTGCGCATCGCCTCCTACGTGGTGTGGGCCATGACCTTCGTGCTGCTCATCGACCGCGTGGTCCTGGGTATCGCGTCGGCCTGGCAGGTGGCTATGTCGGCCGAGAAGGTCCCCACCGACGACATGCTCGAAAGCATGTGCTACATCTTGTGGAACGGTCGCCAGACCTTCATCACCGGTTTCATCACCACGGTTGAGCTGGCCGTGTTCGGCACCGTCATCGCATTTTTCCTCGCGCTGCTGCTGGTGTTCTGCCGCATCCAAACCATCGACCGCCCCGATAACGACTTCATCCGCTTCTGGAAGAAGGTCGGCTGCGGGTTTGCCAAGGTCTACTCCACCGTCGTGCGCGGCACGCCCATGATGGTCCAGGCCATGGTCATCTACTACGGCGTGTTCGGCCTGTTCCGCATGACGGCGCTCACCACCACGCAAATCAACGGCATCTGGACGACGTTCCTCGCCGGTCTCGTGACCATCACGCTCAACTCGACCGCCTACATGATGGAGGTCCTGCGCGGCGGTATCGAGTCGGTCGACAAAGGCCAAATGGAGGCGGCGCGCTCGCTCGGCCTGTCGCAGTGGCAGGCGATGATGAAGGTCGTCTTCCCCCAGGGCATCAAGTTCGCGATCCCCGGCCTGTCCAACGAGCTGGTCATCAACATCAAGGACTCGTCGGTGCTCTCGGTCATCGGCACCTTTGACCTCATGTTCGCCACCACGACGGTCGCCGGCATCTACTACCAGCAGTTCCGCACGGCATTGATCTCCACGGTGATCTACCTTATGCTCACCATGCTCGCCTCCTGGCTGCTCAGCAAGTTTGCCAAGCGCTTCGACGTCAAGAGCGAGACCATGGGCAGCACGTCCGACCAGACCATGCTGGGGGAGGAGTAAGCCATGACGCAAACCGTTGCATCCGAGCCCATGGTCCGCATCGAGGGCCTGCGCAAATCGTTCGGCAGCCACGAGGTGCTGCGCGACATCAACTTCGACGTCATGCCCGGCCAGGTGGTCACCATCATCGGCGCGTCCGGCTCCGGCAAGTCCACGTTGCTGCGCTGCATCAACCTGCTTGAGACGCCCGATGCCGGCCACGTGTGGTTCCACGGCGAGGACCTGGCGGCCCAGCACGTCGACGTGAACCGCCTGCGCGAGAAGATCGGCATGGTGTTTCAGGGGTTCAACCTGTTCAACAACATGAACGTGCTGGACAACTGCACGCTCGCGCCCGTGACGCTCAAGAAGATGAAGAAGGCGGAGGCCGAGCAGGTGGCCATGAAGCACCTGGAGTCCGTTGGCCTTGCCGACTTTGCCCGCGCCAGCGTGCAGACGCTCTCCGGCGGCCAGAAGCAGCGCGTGGCCATCGCGCGCGCCCTGTGCATGCAGCCCGACCTCATGCTCTTCGACGAGCCCACCAGCGCCCTTGACCCCGAGATCGTGGGCGAGGTGCTCGAGGTCATGCGCGGCCTCGCGGCCGACGGCATGACCATGGTTGTCGTCACGCACGAGATGGCCTTCGCCAAGACCGTTTCGGACCGCGTCGTCTTCATGGACAAGGGCGTCATCGCAGAAGAGGGCACCCCGGCCGAGATCTTCGGCAACCCCAAGCATCCCCGCACCCGCGAGTTCCTCTCCCGCTACCTCGACGACTAACGACGCACTTCTCCCCGGGGGAGAAGTGCGTCATCGACCGTTACGCTCCGGCGTCGCTCGCGCGGCCCGGAGCGTTTTCAGTTGCAGCCAAATCACAAAAAGACCCCTGTGCGCTCGCCGCCATCCCGCCATGTGGACGTTTTGCGCACGTCAGGGCCGCCACCAACGCCGACGTCCCGCCCACGCTTGCCCCGCGCGCCAAGCCGGGTATGATAGGTGGTCGAGAGAAAGGGTTCGCGCGTGTATCTAAAATTCGACATGTTCTAGCTGGGCTCATATATCGCCTGCACGTCGGGCGGCCCTCATGTCATGTTCATACCGCGGGCGCGTACCCGCAAACTGCAAAGGATCACATCATGCGCGACAAGCTGGAAAAACTCATCGCTGCCTACGAGGAGCTCGAGAAGAGGCTTTCTGACCCCTCGGTGGCTTCCGACATCAAGGAATTTACGCGCCTCAACAAGGAGTACGCGCATCAGACACCGCTGGTGACGGCTGCCCGCGAGTACCTGGGCGCGCTCGACGACATCGAGGCTGCCAAGGAAATGCAGCGCGACACGTCCGATCCGGACGAGAAGGCCATGCTGCAGGAGGACATCGCCGCCAACGAGGCCAAGCTCCCGCAGCTCGAGGAAGACATCAAGTTCATGCTCATCCCGGGCGACCCCAACGACGAGAAGAACACCATCGTCGAGATTCGCTCCGCCGCCGGCGGTGACGAGGCGGCCATCTTCGCGGGAGACCTGTTCAAGATGTACCAGCGCTTCTGCGACCACCAGGGCTGGAAGCTCGAGGTGCTCGACGCCAGCCCCAGCGACGCGGGCGGCTTCAAGTCCATCGAGTTCAAGGTCAACGGCGACAAGGTCTATTCCGTCATGAAGTACGAGAGTGGCGTGCACCGCGTGCAGCGTGTGCCGAAGACCGAGAGCCAGGGCCGCATCCAGACCTCTACGGCAACCGTCGCCGTGCTGCCCGAGGCCGACGAGATTGACGTCCAGATCAACCAGGCGGACCTGCGTATCGATACGTATTGCGCGTCCGGCCCCGGTGGTCAGTGCGTGAACACCACGTACTCCGCGGTGCGCATCACCCACCTGCCCACCAACACCGTGGTGCAGTCGCAGGAGCAGCGCTCGCAGATTCAGAACCGCGAGGTCTGTATGCAGATGCTGCGCGCTCGCCTGTACGAGATGGAGTTGGAGAAGCAGCAGGCCGAGCTGGGTGCGGAGCGCCAGAGCCAGATCGGCCACGGTAACCGTTCGGAGAAGATCCGCACATACAACCAGCCGCAGGACCGCGTGACCGACCACCGCATCGGCTTCAACTCCACCTATAACGGCGTGCTGCTGGGCGACCAGCTGAGCGCTGTGATCGAGGCGCTGGCCGCCGCCGATCGAGCGGAGAAGCTGGCCCAGGCCGTGGACTAACAGCGGCGCCGCGAGCAAACACATATCGCTAGATGACGCGGGCGAGGGGTATGAACCCCCTCGCCCGCTTTGCGTTAGCGGCTCGCTGGGGAGAAAGACCGCGCGACGCTCCTGCGGAAAACCTCGTCCTCTTTAATTTGAATCGTATTAGAAAAACTTATAAAAACATGTAAAAACAAACAATAGGCCATTCACTTAATTTTGTAACCCACTCATAAAAGCATATTATCGCCAGCGCTCGTCGGCATAATTATGCGCACAGCATATGGGCAGTCGGGGATTATAGATTGAAGGCCAGTTAAGGCGGCGTGACGTTGGATTCGATTAACGCGTGAGATTTGAAATGACAATAAAGGCCGTAGAAGCCAATCTTGGAGATAGACCGGTTGCAACGGCTTAGACTTAGCGCAGGCGAGCGGCCATAGGCCACCTCCGTGTCATGTAGGGCAACATCGGCCCGAGGGTAGACATTTCAGGTCGATATGCATTTATCAGTACGCTGCGCAGCGTCTTCGCCTGGTCTCAAGGGTCGATTCGGCCCGCCCCGAGAGGTTATTGGCGCCCAAATTAGCCCCAGACACCCCCGAAATCTGGTACTGGGCCTGGCTCGGGCTCTTCGCTCCTCCCGCTGATCCTGCTGAAAAATGCAAATCGACCCAAAATGTCTAGCTCGCCGCCCCGTGGCTCCCCGAGCCCCGCTCCGCAACGTCCGGCGGGCGCCGAAAGCCGAGATCCTGGCGCCCTTCGCCCTGCCGGCCGAACCTGTTTTCCGCCAACTTGGATAAAAATGTCGATTATGCATTTTCGCACCCCGCCCCGGAGCCGCATCCGAGCCCGCGCGGGCCCCGATCTGCCGCCAAACGAGGCCAGGTAAGCCAAATCCGGCCGCAGAACCCGCCTCCGAGCCATCAACCGGCCGCCAAACCAAGGTAGTTAGGCACCCTCACTAATGCATAATCGACATTTCTATCCACTTCGCGCAAAATTCCCGCCCGACCGAGCCCGCGTCCCGTATGCGCTCTGTGGTTATCGCCTGCTTTCACGTCGACCGACGCCCTCATGTGCGAAAATACGGAGAGTTTTGCACGTTACCACCACCTCTTCGCCGCGTGGCCCCGCGCCACGCCGGCGAAACGAGCAAACGATAACCGGAAAGGGCCATCTATGCTGAACAAGAGCCCGCGCATCAAGCGCGACCCCGCACCTAAGCCAGAGGAGGGCAAGCAGCCCGTGCGCAAGCAGTCCACCAAGGACCGCAAGGAGAAGGTCCACAAGGGCGTCATGATCGTCGTCGTGATCATCGGCTGCCTGGCCATGCTCCTCTCCGTCACCGCCATGGCGTGCTCCGGCGTCCTCAACCAGGTCGCGAACCCCAACGAGTACAACCTCACCGGCGGCGTCGCCGCCAAGGTGAAGGGCGTCAACATCACCGAGGACACCATCACCAAGCAGATCATGTCCGTCCGCAACGCCTACGGTTACGGCAGCGAGAAGAGCTGGGCGCAGTACCTGGTCGACAACGGCCTCACGCCCGAGTCCTACCGCGAGCAGACCATCAACTCCTACGCCGAGCAGTACCTGCAGCAGGCCGCCATCAGCGAATACGACGTCACCGTCTCCGACGAGGAGGTCGAGGAAGCTTGGAATAACGCCTGCGAAAGCGCCGGCGGCGAGGACGCCTTCGTCGAGCAGCTCACCTCCTACGGCTACACCGAGGACACCTACAAGGAGAGCCTGCGCAACAGCCTCGCTACCGATAAGCTCAAGGAAACCGTCGCGCCGGTGGACGACCCCACGGACGAGGACATCATGAGCTACCTCAACGAGAACCTCGACACCTACAACGACGCGCGCCGCTCCTCCAACCTGCTCATCTCCGTGGCCTCCGACGCCACCGATGAAGAGAAGGAAGAGGCCAAGAACAAGGCCCAGGAGGTGCTCGACAAGATCAACTCCGGCGAGCTGTCCTTCGAGGACGCGGTCGAGCAGTATTCCGACGACACCGGCTCCAAGGAGGACGGCGGCGACGTGGGCTGGGACAAGCTCACGAGCTTTGTGACCGAGTACCAAGACGCCCTGTCCAACCTCCAGAAGGACCAGGTGAGCGGCATCGTCGAGACCACCTATGGCTACCACATCATCAAGTGCACCGACTACTTCCACGTTGACGGCGAGGTCAGCTCGCTCGACGGTGTGCCGCAGGAGATTCAGGACTACATCTCCAACGTGGTGAAGAGCCAGGAGGAGAGCACCGCCTACGACGCGTGGTGGGAGGACTACAAGGAGAAGGCTGACATCGAGATCAACCCCATGCCCGAGGACGTCCCCTACAACGTGAGCCTCGACGGCATCGAGCCCTCCACCGGCAGCGCGCAGTAACGTCGCCGGTACATAGCCAAACGCACCGGGCGCGGGCGGGGGATCCAATCCCTCGCCCGCGCTTCTTTTCGCGCGAAACCACTGCCCTGATCTCACGCGCTGCCGTTCCAACGACATACTCCACGCGCCCGGCGCCGCGGGCGGGTAGAATAAAACCCGCACATACACCCCGCAACACAACCAGCAAGGAGCTGCACATGACAAACGAAGAGCTGCACAGCGAAATGGTCGCGGCCATGAAGGCCAAAGACAAAACGCGCCTGTCCATCATCCGTCAGGTGATGGGCGAGGTGAAAAACCTCGAGGTCAACGAGCGTCGCGACGCCACGGAAGAGGACGTCAACAGCATGGTCAAGCGCCTCATCAAGCAAACGAGCGAGACGCTGGAGATGTCCATCAAGGCCGGCAACAACCAGGAGCGCACCGACACCCTCACCGAGCAGGTTAAGATTCTCGAGAGCTTGCTGCCCGCGCAGGTGACCGGCGACGCCCTGATCGAGCTCATCGAGCAGACCATCGCCGAGCTCGGCGCCACCAGCAAAAAGGACATGGGCCGCGTGATGGGTGCCCTCGGCAAGGCTACGGGCGGCAACTTCGACAAGCCCATGGCTGCCAAGGAGGTCGGCGCCCGCCTGGCGTAACCGAGCCAAACACGGCGGCGCCGCTGCGCATACAGCCCAAGCATAACGGGGCCGCTGCAGGTCATAACCACCCGCAGCGGCCCCGTTTCCGTATGCATCAGCGATCCCTTTGTACCACCCGTAATGCATCAAATCATGCGATTTGTGCGTATAACCTGTATGTTTTTCGTCCTCCGCGATGGCCCGCCAAAAGCCAAGGTAACCAAACTGTTTCGGAATCGTGCCTGCAAATGCTCCACCACGCTGGTGTGTATAATGGTGCGCCAACGGGGTACATAGGTGCATACCCGCCGCATGGGTGCGCACCGGTATCGAATATCCCATGCGGTAGACTATCTAGCGCATGTAAACGCTCGATTACCGACTCGTTGCGGGGCGCCAACGCATAAGGGCGCTTCCGCACGCGACCGTACAATGTATGAGCCGAGCTGTCGTGTCCGCCCGTTCGCGGGTGGCGGGGTCTCCCACACACGCAGCCGTCCAGACGAAGGAGAGGAACCGCGTTCATGGCCGATATGATCGAAATTCGCGGACTGAACAAGTACTTCGGCGACTTGCACGTCCTGAAGGACATCAACCTGACCGTCAAGGCGGGCGAGAAGCTCGTCGTCATCGGACCGTCCGGCTCCGGCAAGTCCACGCTCATCCGTTGCATCGACTACCTCGAGGAACCCACTAACGGCGAGGTCATCATCGACGGCATCCCCCTGACCAAGAAGAACCACCTGGAGATGGCCCGCAAGTACAGCTCCATGGTGTTCCAGCAGTTCAACCTGTATCCCAACATGACGGTGCTGGGTAACCTTACCCTCGCACCCATCAAGCTGCAGAAGAAGAGCAAAGAGGAGGCCACCCGCGCCGCCATGGCCGCGCTCGAGCGCGTCGGCTTGGCTGCAAAAGCGGGTGAGTATCCCCAGAACCTCTCCGGCGGCCAACAGCAGCGCGTGGCCATCGCCCGCGCCATGTGCACCAAGCAGCCTATCATCCTGTTCGACGAGCCCACCTCGGCCCTCGACCCGGAGATGATCCAGGAGGTGCTCGACGTTATGATCGAGCTCGCCCAGGAAAACATCACCATGGTCTGCGTCACGCACGAGATGAACTTCGCCAAGCAGGTCGCCGACCGCGTCATCTTCATGGACGACGGCCAGATCTTGGAGGAGGGCACCCCGGAGCACTTCTTCACCAACCCGCAAAACCCGCGCTGCCAGGACTTCCTCAACAAGATCCTGCACTAAGCGCGCTAAACCCAGCGGCGCCTACGTGCCAAGCGCCCGGCGCCCGCACACGCGGCCCATCCGCGCACCCATCTTTTGCTGCCCCTGCGGTAAGCACGAACCGCAGCAGGCGATATCCGTACCGAATTTGGAAGGGGTACCGATTATGAAGAACATCTCTCGTCGCAATTTCCTGCAGGTTTGCGGTCTCGGCATCGTGGCAGCTGCTGGCGCGAGCGCGCTTTCCGGCTGCGGCGGCAGCGACACCGGCGCCGGCTCCACCGGCGGCAGCTCCGACTCCAAGGTCGAGGCCATCAAGGCCCGCGGCAAACTCAACTGCGGCGTCAAGGCCGACGTGCTTGGCTATGGCTATCTGAACACCGAGACCAACGAGTACGAGGGCCTCGAGATCGACCTATGCTACCAGGTCGCCGCGGCGGTCCTGGGCGTTTCCTACGACGAGGCCAAGGAGAAGAAGCTCTGCGAGTTCACGACCGTGACCCCCAAGACCCGCGGTCCGCTCATCGACAACGACTCCCTCGACATCGTGTGCGCCACCTATACCATCACGCCCGAGCGTGAGGAGGACTGGGACTTCTCCACGTCCTACCGCACCGACTCCGTGGGCATCATGGTCATGAAGTCCTCCGGCATCGCCGAGATGGCCGACTTCGACGGCAAGATCATCGGCGTGTCCCAGGGTTCCACCACCAAGGACGCCATCCTCACCATGTTCGAGGAGAAGGGCATCGACGCCACGCCCGAGTTCAAGGAGTACCCGGACTACCCGTCCATCAACTCCGCGCTCGAGTCCGGCAACATCGACGCCTTCGCCATGGACCGCTCCACGCTGAACACCTATATGAACGACCAGAAGGAGCTCGTCCAGCCCGACATCGAGTTCGGCACGCAGGACTACGGCATCGCCACCAAGAAGGGCTCCGACCTGTCCGACGTCGTCGAGGAGACCGTTACCTCGCTGCTCGATGACGGCTGGATGGACGAGGAGATCACCACCTGGCTGGGCGCGAGCGCCTAATCGTAGCCGATAGCTACTGCGGGGCGGACGCCGAAAAAGACGTCCGCCCCTGTGTTGTCTTCAGACAAGGCTGGTTCGTGGGAATCATGCCCGTGCGCTTGCTTCACTGCGCACCGGTCTCATCTTGAGACAGATTGGAAAGGAGAGATATGCTCGACGGGCTGCTAGACGCCAAGCGTTGGGAGATCACGATGGCGGAGATGCCTGCGCTGTGGGAGGGCTTTGCCTTCACCCTGCAGGTGGTCGTTGCCGGCTTGCTGATCTCGCTCGTGCTGGGCACCATCTTGGGCGTCTTCTCGACAACGCGTTCGCGCGTGCTGCGACTCATCAGCCGCATCTACGTTGAGTTCTTCCAGAACACACCGCTGCCGGTACAGGTCTTCTTCTACTACATGGCCGGTCCGCGCGTGCTGCAGATGATCACGGGCGCCGAAAGCCCCGTGCGCCTGTCGGCCTTTGCCATCGGCGCGCTCGGCGTCGGCCTGTATCACGCGGCCTACATTTCCGAGGTCATCCGCACGGGCATCGAGTCCGTGCCCCGCGGCCAGATGGAGGCGGCGCTTTCGCAGGGCTTCACCCGCGTGCAGTCCTACATCTACATCATCCTGCCGCAGACCTTCAAGGTTATTCTGCCGCCGCTGTGCAACCAGGCGCTGAACCTCGTGAAGAACACCTCGGTGCTCGCGCTCATCGCTGGCGGCGACCTCATGTACAACGCGGACAACTTCGTGTCGACCTACGGCTACCTGCAGGGCTACATCATGGCCTGCGTGCTGTACTTCATCATCTGCTTCCCACTGGCCATCCTGGTCCAGTGGCTCGAGCGCCGCTCCAAGCGTCGTCCGCGCGCCAAGAACATCCCGGGCATCACCCCCGCCCCCGAGCCCGCAAAGGAGGCGTAACGCATGGAGATCTTTACCCCGGCAAACGTTTCCTTTATCATGGCCGGCTTCCTCAAGACCATCGAGATCTCGATCCTGGCCATTATCTTCTCGGTCATCCTGGGCACGGTGCTCGCACTCGTCAAGCAGTACTGCGTGGGCAAGCTGAGCCCCTTCAAGTGGCTGGTCAGCGCCTACATCGAGCTGTTCCGCTGCACGCCCAACCTGCTGTGGATCCTCTTCATCTACTTCACGGTCAAGGGCAGCGACATCTTCATCTCGGTGCTTGCGTTCACCATCTTCACCTCCGCCGTCATGGCCGAGATCATCCGCGGCGGTCTGAATTCCATCCCCAAGAGCCAGTTCGAGGCGGCCAAGTCGCAGGGCTTCGGCTTCTTTGCCAGCATGCGCCTCATCATCCTGCCGCAAACGTTCAAGACCATCATCCCCGCGCTGTTCTCGCAGTGCACGACGGTTATCAAGGACTCTTCGTACCTCGCCGGCATCAACGTCATGGAGTTCATGTTCTCCGCGAAGGTCGTCATGGGCTACACGAGCGACCTTTCGCAGGTGCTGCTGCTGTACGGTTTTGTATTCTTGCTATACTTCGTGTTGAACTTCGGTATTTCGCTGATCGTACGCGCCTACCAGCGCCGTGTGGTCGCTGCGTAGCGCATCTTCGAGCGGCTGGGTAGCGCCCGGCAGATTGGAAGGCCAACCATGCCAGATTCGAGCAAGAAGAAGCGGGACGTTTCCAAGCTCCTGGCTCAGGACCTCTACAACAACAAGAATCTGGGCGCCCCCACCGAGGAGGGCGACCCGGAGTACCCCGTGGTGATCACCATCGCGCGCGAGTACGGCACCGATGCCCACGAGATCGGCATCGCGCTGCAGGAGCGCCTGGGGATTCCCCTGTACGACAACGAGCTGCTCATCCGCGCGGCGCGTCGCTCCGACACCGTGGTCGACATGGTGGCGCCCTACGACGAGACCGTCGCGGCGGAGATGATGGCGTTCCTGCCGGACCGCTTCGATTCTCGCACCATGGCGGACACGCTGTTCGAGAACCTCAAGCAGGTCATTTTGGATGTGGGCTCCAGCGAGTCGTGCATCATCATCGGACGCCTGTCCGACTACATCCTGCGCGACAACCCCAACCTCATCTGCGTCTACGTGACCGCCCCGCTCGAGGAGCGCGTCGAGATCGTGTGCAAGCGCCGCGGCATCACCGAGTCGCAGGCCGAAAAGCGCATCAAGAAGATGCAGCGCAACCGTGAGCTGTTCTACAAGCGCTACTCCGCCGGCAAGGCCAAGCTGCGCCAGAACAAGGATCTCGTGGTCAATCGCGCCCTGTTCGGCGTGGAAGGCACCGCGGACATCATCGCCGCCGCCTACAAGGTGAAGATGCGCGAACTCGGCCGCCTGTAGCCGCAACTCAATGGCCTCCCCGGAGGCCATTTTTGTCCCCATTGGGGACGGGGGTCCCAGGGGACATTTTGTCTCCTCCTGGGACAGGCTTGCCGCCGCGGCAGGGGACAAAACAGCCCGCCCGTGCCGCCCCCAAGCGCTATGCGTCCAGAAGGTGTACGACCAGCAGCGCCACCTGCGGCATGATGCCGGCAGCGTAGATGGCGCGCGGAATCTGCAGCGACGCGATCTTGGTAAGGTCCGCCCCCAAATCGGCCGCGATGAGCGCCATGTCGCTCGCGCCGCCCGGCGACGAGGCAAACAGCGCGCTGCGCATGTCGAGCATGCCCGTTTTGCTCACGATGAACGAGAACACGAAGTTCACGAGCATGTACATGATCATCATGATGATGAGCGGGCCCACAATCGACCCCAGGTGCGCGATGGTCTCGGGCGTTACCGTCGAGCCTACGAGGCTGCCCGCCAGCACCTGCGCGGTGCGCTTGATAGTCATGGGCATGGAGCAGGCGTCGGTAAAGATGTTGAGCGCTCCGATAGCCACAAGCGAAAACAGCAGCGCACCCGCAGGAACGCCAGACAGGTAGCCGGTCACGCCGCCCAGCACGCTCACCGCTAGTGTGAACACAAGCTTGCGGCGCGGCGTGCAAATAATCCGGTCGAGCACGGTATTGCTGGGCTCGATCGTCATGTCGAGCGGCTCGTGTTCCACCTCGCCCATATCCTTGGTCATAAAGGCGATCCAGCTGGGGAAAATGGCCAGCACACTGGCCAGGCGCACCGTCTGCATAATGGCGACGGTGCTCGCGTCGGCATCCATGTCCATGGCGATGAGCGAAATGTCGGCCACGCCGCCCGCGACGCACGAAAGCAGACCGGTCATAAGGTCCCAGCCAAAGAACATGTGGAAGATGATGCCGAGCACGATGGTGTTGGCGGTGAGCATCATAAGCAGCAGGCTCAGCGGCTTGATCATATGTGGAAGATTGCGCACGTCGCGTCGGGTGATAGACATGCCGATGAACGCGCCGGAAATGCCTTGTGAAATCATCTTGATGGGCGTGGGCATGAGCGCAAAGCCCGTGAACGCGCTGACGAGGGCGACTGCGAGCATACTGCCGATCATGGCGGGAACGGGAATGCCGACGCGCCGTCCAATCAAAAAGCCGGCGACGGCGATCGCAAGCGTAGCGAAGATGCGGATGAGCTCCACGGTTCCCCCGGTGCATACAAAATAGTTGACATGTCAAGCAATGATTGTACGCGCATCGCGGGACACCGCGTGTCTTAAATGGAATGGAACACGATTCCCTGCTGTCGGGCCAATGGGAAAAAGGGGACAGGCACTTATTTCCCACCGGCGGGAAACGACGCGCTTCTCCCCTGGGGAGAAGCGCGTCGTTTTTCCCAGAGCGGCGTCCCCCGCCCCCGTCCCCAGAGAAGCCAGCGCCCCTAGTAGTGCACGACGTTGCCGGCAGCCTGGATCCGCTGGAGCACCGGCGCCGCCTCGTCGCTGCGGAAATACTCGTAGGTCGTCGCGGGCACCAGGGCGCGCACGGTATCCCAGTCGCCCGTCTGCAGCGCGCGGCGCACGGTCGACGCGCTCACGGCAGCCCCCGCCACCTCGATGCGCGGTACCACGGTAAGCTCAATGCCCGCCGCAGGCAGCTCTTCGCGCATCACGCGGTTGTACACGCCTGTGACCTGGCTCGTAGGCTCTTCGCCCACAAAGCGGCGCGTGATGCCCAGCTCGCGCGCAATACGGCAAAACACGGCGATGTCCAGCCGCGCATGTCCCTCGTTCACCGCGGCGTCGTCCCTCAAAAAGTAGCTGGGGAACGTCGCGGACGAAATGATGTACGGGCCGGAATCGTGCACCACCACGTTCTCCAGGTCCGCCACGCCTGCGCACACCAGTTGTTTGCGCACAGAAAACGGCACCAAGCTCGCGTCCTCGCTCACCACGAACAGGTGCAGCGTGTCGCATGCGGCGGCCGCCACCTCCACCAAATGGCGATGCCCCAGCGTAAACGGGTTGGCGTTCATCACCACGGCGCCCGACATCCCGTCGCGGCGTGTCGCAGCAAGTCCGCGCAAATACGACGTAAACCCGTCGGCGCGGTTCTCCAAAAACACGAGCGTGTCGTCCACGCGCGCGATCTCTTGAAATCCTAGGTCGCAGAAAAACTTCGCGCTCGACACCTTGGTATACACGAACAGGGGCAAATTCCCGCGCCCGTATTCCACGTCCACCAGATGCGTGATGAGCTTGTTCATCAACCCCTCGCCCTGGTAGCGGCTATCAACGGCCAAGCAACGCAGCGTATTGCCAAAGCAACTTCCCGTGGCGATCACGTTCAGCTCATCGTCCTGAATGGCGCACGTGTAGTCCAGGTTGCCGTCGCGCCGAATGCCCTCGCGCTCCAGCAGCGCGTCCACCTTGGCAAGCGTCGTGCGGTCCTGCGGGTAAACCTTGGACACGGTGTATTCGTACATGGGATCCTCCTGGAAAGAAGCAATGGGGAAGAAGGGGAGGGGCGAGAACGAAGCGCCCGGCCCGAGCTGCCCGGCCCGAAGCCCCGCTCGCGCCGCCAGCCGCGCCGCCCTAATCCTCGCGCACCGCCGGCTGATACTGCGCCTTGATGAGCCGAATGAGTGCCTGGACCTGCGGCAGCCGCTCGGACTCCTTCTGGCAGTCAACATACATGCGACGGATGAACGGCTCGCCGTTCGCAAACGAGCATGGCTGCGCCACGCCGTCGAAATCTTGGAGCACAATCTCGGGCAGCAGCGCCCAGCCCACGCCGCGGCGCACAAGCTCCGCGCAGGTCATGAGGTCCGTCACGTTCACCCGGTTGGCGTCGTTGGCCAGGTTGTTCTCGTGCAGCCAGCGCGTCATGAGCGCCGTGTGCGCAAGGTCGGTTGTGTGGTTGATGTAGGTGAGCTCAGACAGCGGCACGTCCTGGTTCTCGCGGGTGCGCGCCACGCAAATGCGCTCCTGCGCCAGCAGGTACTGCATGCCGTCCCATGGCAGCTCGCCGCGCAGCACCGCCACGTCGAGCGACCCCGCCTGCAGGTTGCTGTGCAGCTGACGGCTCTGGCCAGTCACCACGTCAAGCTGCACGCGCGGGTACAGCCGGTGATATTCGGCGATGAGGTCCGCCAGGTGCACGAAGGCGTAGTTGATGGAAAAACCGGCGCGCAGCGTGCCGCACACCTCACCCTGCGCCGCTCCCAGCTCGCGGCGCAGCAGGTCAAGCTCACGGCTCGCCTGCGCCGTGCGCTCGAGCACCAGCTCGCCTTCGGGCGTAAAGCGCACGCCTTTGCGCGTGCGGATGATGACCTCGCAGCCAAGCTCGCGCTCGATGGCCTTGATGCGCTTGGACAGCGCCGACTGGGTGAGGTACAGCCGGTCGGCGGCATGGGTGATGTTGCCGCACTCTTTGAGCATGCGCAGCAGCGCGAAATCCTTCTCGTCCAGGGCTCTCTCCTCCAATATGCGCGCGGGCTGGTGTTCAATCCTTGTTCTTCATGGAAAATGCGTAAAGCATTCCATTAGTTCATGACAAATAGTACCGAGGGCTTGTGGAAACGATATGCAAGATTGGCATGAAACAGCGGTCTCAATGGGAATAAAAGCAGGAAGAACAGCGAAAGAACAGCCGAAAGGTCACCTGTCGACCCCAAGCGGTAGCCGACAGGCGCAAGAGGTCTCTACCAGTATAAACATGACTGTTTGGAATGGAATAGCGTGCCTATAAGGCAACGCGCACAAGCCGCGCGGGGCCCTATGATGCACCTAGGGAAGCGCCCGCCGCATGCGGGCGAAACGACAAGCCCGAAAGGAGTGCGGATGGTAATCGAGAAGATGGCCATGGCAGGCACGCTCGAATCCAGCGACGCACAGGTCACGGTGGAGCCCGCCGACAGCCTGACGCTGCACATCGAAAGCAGCGTGCTTAACCAGTACGGCCGCCAAATCAAAGCGACGGTCGAGGAGGTGCTCGCTCGCTTGGATGTGACGAGCGGCCGCGTGACCGTGGTGGACAAGGGCGCGCTCGACTGCACGCTCCGCGCCCGCGTGGAGTGCGCGGTGTTCCGCAGCTGCGACGCGTCGATGGTCAACGTCCCGTGGGGAGGTGTCATCCAGTAATGGCAGGTAAAATCACTCGTCCGCGCCCGAACAAAGACCGCCTGCGCCGCACCATGATGTTCATGAACGCGCAGCGCCCGGGCCTCATCAAAGATGCCTACATCTACGGTTGCGATTCGATCATGCTCGACCTGGAGGACGCTGTCGCCGTCAACCAGAAGGATGCAGCGCGCTTCAGCCTCTACCACGCACTCACCACCGTCGACTACGGCGACACCGAGGTCATCGTGCGCATTAACGGCACCGACACCGAGTACTGGCGCGAGGACGTCCGCGTGTGCGTGGCCGGCGGCGCCGACGGTATCCGCATTCCCAAGTGCGAGAGCGCCGCGCAGGTCAAAGAGGTCGAGGCCGCGGTGGAGGAAGCCGAGCGCGAGTTTGGCGTCGAGGTCGGCTGGACGCTGCTCATGGCCGCGCTCGAAAGCCCGCTGGGCATCATGAACGCCTACGAGATCTGCACCGCGAGCGACCGTATGCTCGGCTGCGCCATCTCCGGCGGCGACTTCCGTACCTCCATGCGTGTGCAGATTGAGCCCGACGGCATCGAGATCAACACCGCCCGCTCCATGATGCTGCTCGCGGCCCGCGCGGCCGGCGTGCAGTGCCTGGACACCATGTATCCCAACCTGGACGACGAAGAGGGCTTCCGCCGCGAGGTCGACCTCATCGTGCGTATGGGCTTCGACGGCAAGTCGCTCATCAACCCCAAGCAGATCGCCTACGTCCACGAGCGCCTGGCGCCCACGCAAAAGCAGATCGCACATTCCGAGAAGATCGTGCGCAGCTGCCGCGAGCAGGCCGATGCCGGCGTCGGCGTGTACGTGGTCGACGGCAAGATGGTCGACCCGCCGTTCTTCCGCGAGGCCGAGCGCATCATCGAGCTGGCCAAGAAGTGCGGCGTCTACCACGGCGATCTGTAGGAGAGGAGTACAACCATGATCAATGCGGTTGGACGGGACATTCCCGACTACCTGCTTGTAGACGGAAAAGAGGTCTACCAGGGCCGGTTTGCCAAGGACGGGCAGGTGCTGAAGCGCGACGCGCCGACGTGCGTCATGAACGAGAAGCCCGTGGCCGATAAGCTGTGCGAAAGTATCCGCGAGGCGTGCGAGCGCTGCGGCGCCCATGACGGCATGACCATCAGTTTCCACCACGCGTTCCGCAACGGCGACTACACCGCCTCCATGGTGTGCCGCGTGCTGGTGGAAGAGATGGGCATCAAGGACCTGCGCGTGGCCGCGACCTCGCTGGGCGATGCGCACAATCTGCTGGCCGACTACATCGAGCAGGGCATTATCGTGCAGGTGCAAGCTTCCGGTGTCCGCGGGCGTATCGGCGATGCCATTTCCCACGGCAAGCTGAAGGAGCCGGCGATCATCCGCTCGCACGGCGGGCGCCCCCGCGCCATGATGGCCGGCGAGCTGCACATCGACATTGCGTTTTTGGCCGCAGCGTCCTCCGACAAGGTGGGCAACGCCAGCGGTAACGGCGGCAAGAACAACTGCGGCTCCATGGGTTATGCCATGCCCGATTCGCGCTATGCGGACAAGGTAGTCGTCATCACCGACACGCTCGCACCCTTCCCCAACGTGCCCGCATCCGTGAAGTGCGAGGACGTGGATTGTGTTGTCGTGGTCGACGAGATCGGTGATCCCAAGCGCATCGGAACCAAGGAGGCGCGCGTCACGCAGGATCCGCGCGACCTCATGATGGCCGAGCGCGCCGCCGACGTCATCGCGGCGACCCCGTGGTTCGTCGACGGCTTCTCCTATCAGACCGGTGCCGGCGGCCCGTCGCTCGCTGTGACCCGCTTCCTCGAGGAGCGCATGGACGCCAAGGAGATTAAGATGGGCGTCGCCTTCGGCGGCATCACCGGCAACATGTGCGACCTGCAGGATCGCGGCTATGTGCGCAAGATCGTCGATACGCAGGACTTCGACACCAAGGCGATCGCGCACCTGCACGACTGCCCCGACCATGTCGAGATGACCGTGAGCGACTACGCCAACCCCGCCTCCAAGGGTGCCTATGTCAACTATCTGGACTACATGATTCTGGCGGCGCTCGAGGTCGACGTGAACTTCAACGTCAACGTCATCACCGGTTCCGACGGCGTGGTGCGCGGCGCGCCCGGCGGCCACCCCGATACCGCCGCTGGCTCCAAGTGCTGCATCATCGTCACCCCGCTTGTGCGCGGCCGCATGCCGACCGTGTGCAAGGAGGTCACCACGGTGACCACGCCAGGCGAGTGTATCGACGTCGTTGTGACCGATTACGGCACCGCGGTGAACCCGGCGCGCCAGGACATCATCGACTGCCTGGACGCCGCAGGCATTCCGCACGTGAGCATCGAGTATCTGCAGGAGAAGGCCTACTCCATCGTGGGCGAGCCCGATCCGCTGAAGTGGGAAGATAAGGTCGTGGCCATCGTCGAGGCCCGCGACGGCACGATTCTGGACGTCATTCGCCAGATCAAGCCCTACACCTTCGAATAGCGAACTGAACCGACGCACTTCTCCCCAGGGGAGAAGTGCGTCGTTGGGAAAATAGGGACAGGCACTTTTTTCCCAGGTTTCAGCCGACGAAGGTCCAGGCGCGGCGGTAGTCGAGCGCATCGAGCGTGAAGACCCCTTCGAGCAGGCCGAAGAACACGCCGAGCGACAGCAGGTCGGCGGCGCCGCCAGGGCTCACATTGCGGCGCGTCAGCTCGTCGTCGTAGGCCACGAGCAGCTCGATCAGCTGCTCTGCATTCAATTCCCGTGCGTCGAGCTCCCGGCAATACGCCCGGTGCTCCGCCAGCGCGCCCATGCCGCCGCGATGCACCACATTCGTGTCTTCCAGCTGTGCCATGAGCTTCACGAGCGTACGAAGCAACAGCTCAGAGGCATCATCGCTAGGTTCACGTCCATCGGAACGCAAACGGAAATAGGGGAGTAGCGCCCCCGTCAACAGCGGATACCCGCGCGCCGCCTCGCCGCGCGCCCCCTTCAGCCCCTGTTCCAAATACACGGCCTCGCCATGCGTGAGCTGTGCGCCGCCGGTGCGCACACTCGTCAACAGGGCACGCACGTCGCGGTCGAGCAAGCACGCCCCCATGGCAGACACAAGCTCCAGTGTCCGCGCCGTATCGGCAGGAGAAAACAAGGGAGCGCCCGCGCCTGCAGACGCGCCGTCCGCGTCGCCCGCGCCCAAAACTGCCCCCACAGCACCCAGTACCAGCGCAAACATAAAGTTCGCGCCCTTATGCGTGTTCACGCCGTCCGTCGCCGTGAACATCGCGTGCTCCGCGCGCACGCCGATCCGTCGCAGCTCGTCCGCAAGCGCAGCAGGCTCGCCATCCTCAACGCGTCCCCAGCTCACACCGGCGCTCACGTACTCCGCAAACAGCGGCTCCAACGCGGCGGCGCTCGTCAAAAACGTGCCGAGGTCCATATCGGTATGCGCCCCGTTCGTCCGGCGGTCGACCAGCCCGGGTTTGGGAGTCAGGCGGGCTTCAGCCACCAGCGAGGCGGCGGCAAAGTGGGCAAGTTGTTCGGAGGACCAAAGCGCGACGTTATTCGATGCCAAAGGTCGTCATTTCCCCGTTGACCAGGTTGTACGAGTTGTTGAGGTGCGCGCGCACGACCTGCTCGATCTTCTTTTCCGGCCCAAAGCGCATGGCCAAATAGATGCCCCAGTGCTCCTCGAGCGCCTGGTTGCGGCGCTCCTCGGGCTTGGCGGACATATTGCGGAAGTAGCGTGTGTAGGCCTGAAGCGGCTCGATGATGCTCTGCAGACGCGGACTGTCTGCCTTGGAGAAGATGAACCGGTTGAAGTCATCCCAGTTCTGCACCACGCCGTCGACGTCGTCCGCGGCGTTCAGGCGCTGACCCTCTTCCAGCAGCGCGCGCAGGTCCTCGAAGTCCTGCTCGGTCATGTTGCGCGCGGCCTTCACCGTGGCCAGAGCCTCCAGCACCACGCGAATCTCGTACACCTCGTCGGCGTCACGCTTGCTGATGCCGCGCACGATGATGCCGCTGCCGGGCTTGCGCTCTACCAGGCGCTCGCTTGCCAGCTGGTCGAGTGCCGCGCGGATGGGCGTGCGGCTGATGTGCAGCGACTGCGCGAGCTGCTTTTCGTTGATTGCGGTTCCGGCCGGGATTCGTCCAAGGGCGATCGCCTGCTTAAAGGCAGTAAAAAGCACGTCTTTGAGCGGTGCGTTCTTGGAGAGGTCGAGAAACTCGCATAAGGTCAGCATCAACCCTTCGGTGTCCATGCGCGTCCTTCCTTTCGAGCCTATACCCCCCATGATGCAAGCAATTTTATAGGAAAGTTCAATTTGAACTGGGATAGAGCCGTGTGCAACATGGCGAGAGACATTCCATTTTGGAACGGATTTCGCCTTTTGCACGTCAATTGCCCCGTGTACAATTCCTTGACTTCAACGCACCGTAGAAGAAGCCCGCTGGCCTCCGCTGGGAAAAAGGGGACAGGCACTGGGAAAATAGGGACAGGCACCTTTTTCCCACCGGTGGGAAAAAGGTGCCTGTCCC